>NZ_JBISCC010000130.1:0-311425 GCF_044385915.1 Thalassobellus citreus
AGAAGAGCAGAAACGAGTTGAAGAAGCAACTAAGCAACGATTAATAGATGAAGCTAAAGCAAAAGAAGCAGAAGCATCCAGAGTTAAAATAGCTAAAGAGCAGGCTAAAGCAGAAGAATTGGCTAAACAAAAATTAGCAAACGAAGAAGCAGATTTAAGATTGAAAGAAGAAGAGCGGAAACGAGTTGAAGAAGCAACTAAGCAACGATTAATAGATGAAGCTAAAGCAAAAGCAGCAGAAGCAGCAAGAATTAAAACAGCTATAGAACAAGCTAAAGCAGAAGAATTAGCTAAACAAAAATTAGAGAAAGAAGAAGCCGATTTAAGATTAAAACAAGAGGAACAAAAACAACTAGAAGAAAAAGCTAAACAAGAAGCATTAAAGCAAGAAAGAGAAAATCAATTAATGGATACACTAGAATTAGATGGTGTGTTGGTTAAAGTTGCTCGAGATAAAGAATCTTTAGAAATAAAGAAAATGATAGAATTAACAGAAAATTCTAAAATTGAACAACAAGATTTATTAACTAAGTTAAAAGCTTTTATTACAACTAAGCAACAAGATTTAGATGATTTAAAAGAAGAGAATGATTTAAGTGAACAAGGGGTTGTTAGTGCTAAACCAAAGGTGTTTAAAAGTGTTTCTGCAGAAAACAGAGCAATAGAAGTGTTAACTGAAAATCTTAATAATCTAATTAATTCTCAAGAATCCAAATTGATAGAGCTTCAAGATTTGTTTAGCAAAAGATTAAAAATAGTTAAAGATAAAACTGAAGCTACAAATGTATTTTATCAACAAAAGATTGAGGAATTACAATCTGTTCAATCAAGAGCAATTCAAACAAAAGCAAGTTTACTTTCTACTTTAGAAGTTGTTAAAGTTGCTACTGAAATAGAAAGAAAACGAAGAATAAAACGTGCATCTTATGATAATGAAGAAGATCGTTATAATAAAGATAGAGCATCATTAAATCAAATAAAACAAAATACGCCTTTAAGTGCAGAACCATTAAGTGAGTCAGATTTTGATTTTGGTGAAGAGTTAAATAATAATATCAAAATTGTAAAAAATGTTTCTAATGAAGAAAGTGGTTATTATTTAGTAATAGCAGTGCATAGTGATATTTCTAAAAGAGATGAGTTTTTAAGAAAAGCTATAGCTTCAGGAGAAAAGAATATTAATTTCTTTTTTGATGTAAATACTAGTAAATATTATATTTATTACGATAAGTTTGATTACATAGATATTGCTAAGAAAACACTGGAATCAAAAGAAAACAAACCGTATAATAGTAAAATGTCTATGGTCAAAATAGAAAATTAAGGACTTCCTTTTATCTTAATTTTAAAATTCTTAATTATTCAGCAAAAACTTCATCTTGCATATAAAAAACCTACAAAAAGATATATTAAAACAGTTAAAGCGTTTTATTTGTCGTTAAACTGCGTTAATTTTACTATGTTTTTTCATTGTTTAAAAAAAAATACCGATATTTATACCGTTTAAAAACTTAAATTAAGGATAAATTACATGTTTTGTAGTATTAGTCTTGTTTCTGTGTTGAACAATTAAATTAAGAGTGATATATCTTTTTTATTCCCCAAAGTAAAAGAGAAAATTTAAATATAGCCACCATGAAAAAAACTACTTATGTAACAAAAGGAATTGTTTTTTTATTGTTTATTACTCTGTTTTGTAGTAACTATGTTTTTGCTCAATTACCTGTCCCTTTTTCACCTAGACTTCCTGGTGGAAGTATAAAAGTAAAAGGAGATATTATTTTAATTGGTAATGGTATAGTTACAGCTAAAGATTTGCCTTTGCCATATAATGGTACAGAAATAAATAATAATAATGAAGGTGTTTATGTAAATGTTGCAAGTGGAGGCGACCCATCAATATTTAGTTCAAGTAGTGCAGACTTAGCTATAAACAATAATTGTAAAAATATTTTATATGCTGGTTTATATTGGGCTTCTGTTTATCCATTAGAAGTAGCCAATAATAGAAGTGTACAATTTGAAGGCACACCTAGACTTGAAGATTGGAATCAAATTAAGTTTAAACTTCCAACGGGTGGATTTATAGATATAGTAGCTGATAATAACCCTGATCCAGTAGGTGATGAGGATGATATTATTTTTGATGGATATGAATATTATGGTTCAGGCGTAGAAAATTCATTTAAAGATTCACCAATAATATGCTATAAGAATGTAACAAGCTTGTTACAAGGTTTACCAGAAGCAGATGGTGAATATACTGTAGCAAATTTAAGAGCTACAAGAGGAATAAGAAGAGGAGGGTGTTCAGCAGGATGGACATTAGTAGTTATTTATGAAAGCCCTATATTACCAAGTAAATTTATTTCAGTTTTTGATGGATATGCTGGTGTACAAAATACCACAGAATTAGATATTCCTGTTTCAGGTTTTCAAACCTTACCAAGTCCTCTACCAGTAAATTCTAATATTGGGGTTGCAGCATTGGAAGGCGATATTGGTATTTCTGGTGATTCATTTCAATTTAAAGCAAGTACATCAGGTACTTATACTGTATTAAGTGACGTAATAAATCAATCAAACAATTTTTTTAATTCTAGTATTACTATTGATGGTGCACATGTAACTAATAGAAATCCAGCCAGTTTAAATACTCTTGGTTTAGATGTTAATAATTTTAGATTACCAAATCCATTAAATTCCGTTTTGCCTAATAATGCCACTGCAGGAGATTTAAAACTAACTACAAATGGAGATGGCTATGGTGTGTTTTTAACATCTTTTGCTGTTGAAATTATAGAACCTAAGATTACATTAACTAAAGTTGTTGAAGATCCAGCTGGGAATGACATTGGAAATCAATTGGTTAATCTTGGTGATGAATTAAATTATGTAATTGGTTTTCAAAATACAGGTAATGATGATGCAACAAATCTTATTATTAGAGATATACTGCCAATAAATATTGATTTTAATTATCCAGCAGATATGGGGTTATTACCTCCTGGTGTAACAGTTCAAAGTTATAACCCAACAACTAGAGAACTCATTTTTAGTGTTGATAATTCTGTTGTTGAAGAAAATGACCCAGTTCAAGAAATACGTTTTAAAGTAACTGTAGTGTCTTCATGTAGTTTATTAAATGATGCATGTTCAAATATAATAAGTAATCAAGCTTATGTAACTTATAACGGAACTATAAATTCGACTTTTGTAATTACCGATGATCCCAGTTTTAGTGCTAATACAGGTTGTTTAATAACACCTGCAGCAACAAATTTTTTAGCAGATCTTAATTGTGTTTTTGAGGAAGAAGTAATACTTTGTGGAGATAATGTTGTATTAACTGCAGGTAATGGTTACGATGCCTATTCTTGGTCTACAAGTCCTTCTGGAACTCCAGTAATAGGAACTACACAATCTATTACAGTTACAACACCAGGAACATATTATGTAAGTAACACGGCTATCGCACCTTGTCAATCCACTGAGCAAACATTTGAAGTTATTACGTTTGGAGCTAATGTTACAAATCCAGTTATCCCTTTTGCTGATCAAGTTGTTACTTGCCCTAATGATGGTAAATTATTACCTAATATCTTTTTGTGTGGAGCAAACGATTCAAGGTTTATTCAAACAGGTATCACTGATACAACATCTATGATATGGGAAAAATTAGATGAAACAAGTTGTACTGCAGTTATAAATCAAGATTGTGCTAATGAGGATTCTGGTTGTACATGGAATCAAGTAACGACCGGTCCCGATTTTATGGCAGATACTGCGGGTCAATATAGATTGACTTTAAATTATACAGGTGGTTGCTTTAATCAGTTTTATTTTAATATTTATACAAATTTATTAGTACCTACAGCTACAACAAAAGATATAATTTGTACAACACCGGGAGAAATTAATGTAGGAGGAGTTTCAAGTGGTTACGAATATAGTATTGATGGTATAAATTATCAACCAACTAATGTGTTTTCTATAACTTCTCCAGGTATTTATAGTGTATATGTGAGGCAAATTGGTGTAACTCCAAACCCATGTATTTTTTCAGTACCAGATGTACAAATAAGACAACGTGATTTTACGGTTTCAACAGATGTAATCCAACCATTTTGTAATGGAGGTATGGGGAGTGTGATTGTTGCTGCAAATGACGCTCGTCCTCAATATTATTTCTCAATTTATGAAGGTGCTACCCTTGTAAATAGTGTAGGTCCATTAGTTGCTAGTGATTATACTTTTAGTAATTTAAATCCAGGTATTTATACACTAAATGTTTCTACAGAAGATGGCTGTTTGTATACAGGAGATATTGAAATTATTAATCCTCCATTAATAGAAGCAACGGCTGCACTTACCAAACCATTAACTTGTACTGATGGGGAAATTACAGTCTATCCAGTTGGGGGGACAGCACCATATTTCTATTTTGTAAACAGTGCAACAGTTTTTCAAACATCACCCATAATTAGTGTAACAACTACAGGTGTTTATGATATTACCGTTGTTGATTCAAATAATTGTTCAGCAGATACATCAATAACAGTAAATACAATACCTGCTCCAGATTTCACTGTATCTAAAACAGATATTTTATGTGCTGAAGCAGTAAATTCAGGAAGTATTGATATTAACGTATCAAACCCAAATGGAAACACTTTAGAATATAGTATAGATAACGGGGTTACATTTTCAACTTCACCAGTTTTCACAGGATTAAGTGCTGGCGACTATGATGTTGTTGTTCAGTACACTTTTGGACCAGATGTATGTTTAACCACACCACAAGCGATAACAATTACCGTTGCTCCAGCAATTAATGGAACCGCAACTTTAACAACGCCTTATACGTGTACTACTAATGGAGTAATAACTGTTTCAGGTGTTTCTGGTGGAACAGCACCTTATACTTATAGTCTTGATGGTGTAAATTTTCAACCAGGTCTTATTTTTACAGGTTTAACAGATGGAACTTATACTGTAACCATACAAGATGCTAATAACTGTTCATTTGTTACGGCACCTGTAATTATAGATTCTTTAAACCCTCCAACAGATTTAGATTTTACTAATACACCTATAAGTTGTCCAGCATTAACTTCAGATGTAACTTTAACCCCAACAGGAGGAGTAACATCTTTAGAGTATAGAATAATATCTCCAACAACAACGTCTTATCAAACTTCAAATGTTTTTACAGGATTAGTATCTGATACTTATACTTTTGAAGTACGAGATGCTAATGATTGTATGTATGCAGAATCTTATACTATTGAACCATTAGCAGCTGTTACGGCAAGTATAGTAATAACAAAGGATTTAGATTGTACAGCATCTCCTGACGGATTAATAACAGGAAATGTTTTAAGTGGTGTAGCTCCATTTACTTATCAAGTTTCTCTTAATGGAATTGGATATGGTAGTTCAACCTCTATTGCAGGGACATCATTTACTCATTTAGCACCAACTGATGGGACATATCAATTCTTGATTACAGATGCTAACGGATGTACTTTTGAATCTGGTGTACAAACAATTAATGCTATTTCGTATCCTGAAATAAGTTCAATTTCTTCAACTCCAAATATCTGTAATGGTGATACAAATGGAACTATACAAGTTACTATTAATAATACTGTAGGCACACCTCCATTTATAATTAATGTTCGTAATGATACCACTGGAAGTAATTTTGGTAGTCAAACTAGTGGACTTCCTTCTGGTGATTACACCGTTACACTAACCGATTCTAAATCTTGTACGGATACTGCAACAGTAACAATTGCAGCACCCGATCCTATAAATGTTGTTTATCACCCAGAACCAATAACTTGCGACCCTATAGGAGGTATTTCAAAAGGTTCTGTTGTTGTTGATGGTGTATCTGGAGGAACAGCTCCTTATAATTATTTTGTAACTGGAACAAACGGATATTTTGATTCCGAACTTAATGTTTCTGGCTCTATTTCTACTACGTTTGATGTAGTTGATTTTGGATTATATCAAATTAATGTTGTAGATGCAAATGGGTGTTCTGTTTTAATTCAAGATGTATTAGTGGCATCGCCGCCAGACCATTTTGATATTACAGTTTCCTCACCGCCAGCAGATTGTTCTACAGGAGGTTCAGCCTTAGTTGCTGTAGGTACTGCTCTTGCTAGTGCAGGTCCTTTTCATTTTGCTATTTACACAGGTCCAGGAATGATTTATACAGCTCCAACAGCTTTTCCTTGGCAAGATGAAGATGCTATTGGAAGTAAGCAAACTACGTTTTATAATTTAATACCAGGAGCAACATATACATTTATTGTTTTTGATGAGTCAACAGGTTGTTATTATTATGAAACGTCTACCACCCCAATTCCAACAAATTCAACATTAACAGCTAGTACATTAATTTCAAATAATATTACTTGCGTTGGAAGTGCCGATGGTAATGTGAGTTTTGATGTAACAAGTATTTATCCAGTTTCTACTAATATTACATATGAAGTATATAATTCACAAACTTTAACACCTGTAGGTATTACAGGGGTAGGAACAGTACCAGCAAATGGGACATTAAACGTATCAAATTTTGAATCATTAGATTTTGGTAATTATTTTGTTTTAATTACTGAAGACGTAGGAGCAACTAACGCTGGTTGTAGTGTAGTAAGTGTTCCTTTTAATATTTCAGAATCAGCATTCGATTTAAATATTTCTGCTACTGTAGATAAGAATGCTAATTGTAATCCGAATTCAGGAGTTATTAATGCTATTGCAAGAGATGGTACAGCTCCATATTTATATCAAATAACTACATCAGCAACGCCTCCTTTGGATACTGATCCATCTTGGGCATCAGCTAATGTGTTTAATATGGATGCAAATAGTTATT
Source organism: Thalassobellus citreus (assembly GCF_044385915.1). NCBI lineage: Bacteria > Pseudomonadati > Bacteroidota > Flavobacteriia > Flavobacteriales > Flavobacteriaceae > Thalassobellus > Thalassobellus citreus. Next base: position 6,896 of record NZ_JBISCC010000130.1, read on the forward strand.
ATGTGCATGTTAAAGATGCTTATGGTTGTATTAGGTCTACACCTGTTTTAGTATTACCATCTGATCCAGAACCAGTAATTACAGCTACTCTAAACAATCAATGTACTGTAACAGAAGGTAACTTTGAAATAAATGTAGCATTAACTACAGCAGGTATTGCCCCATATAGTTATAGTATAGATGGCGGTGTTTTTCAAACACGTACAGCACCATTTTCTATATCAAATTTAGCTTCGGGAACACATACTGTTGAGGTACAGGATGCTAACGGATGTGGTAATTTAGTATCAGTAGATATTGTAGCACCAATAGCTATAATACCTAATGTTACAACATTACCGACATGTAATGACGATGATGGAGAAATAACAGTAGCAGGATCAGGCGGAACAGGATTTTATAGTTATTCTATTAGTCCAAGTCCTGCTTCAATAAGTTTAAGTGGTAATGTGTTTTCTGGAGTTCCATCAGGTACATATACTGTAACAATTACAGATACGGCAACCTTGTGCTCTGAAAGTGTAGAGGTCTTTTTGCAAGCTGCAACACTTCCAAGTATAACTATTACATCTCCAACTGCTGTAACATGTTTTGGAGATAATAATGGAACTTTTGAAATTAATGTTAGTGGGTATTCAGGATCTTATACATATGAGGTTTTTGATAGCTCATCTACTTCTGTTTTTGGTGTAGTTTCAGCTAATACGTCAACGAATCCAGTATTGGTTTCTGGTCTTTTAGCCGATAGTTATACGGTTGTTATAAATGAAACAGCAAGTCCTTTTTGTTCAGTAACATCTGGAGCTGTTATTATTTCAAGTCCGGCATCAATATTAACTGTAGTTGCATCAGAAACATCTAGCGTAACATGTGATGACGATAAAGGAACAATTACTGCAGTTGCAAGTGGAGATTGGGGAACTTATGAATATGAATTAACTGGAGCAGCAACGGTTGCATATTCTTCAAACGGAACATTTACAAATTTATCTGCAGGAGTTTATACGGTTAACGTAAGAGATGCAAGAAGTTGTATAGCTTCAGATGATGTTACTCTTATTATTCCAGATCCTATTGATGCTGTTGTTACAGCAAATACAACATTATTAACTTGTTTTGGAGATACTAATGCAAGTATAACAGCAAGTGCAGTTACAGGCGGGCAAGTAGGTAATTATTCATTTACACTAAATATGCTATCTCCTACTATAACATCATCTGGACCACAATCTTCTCCTGTTTTTACAGGATTAGGAGTAGGAACTTATAATGTTGTTATTACTGATGGCTATAATTGTGAATTTACTTCACCAGATATTACAATTGATCAGCCAACTCAAGTTCAAGCAGCATTGGTAAAAGTAACATCACAAACTTGTTCAACTGGTTCAACATTAGAGTTAAGTGCGACAGGCGGTACAGGAACTTATGAATATAGTGCTACTGAAACTTTTACAACGGTATTAGGATCATTTTCTTCATCTGTTGTAATTCCAGTTAGTGATGGTTCTTATGTGTATTACGTTAGAGATGCTAATGGTTGTAATGCTAATGTTTCAAATGAAATAACTATTGATCCTCTACCAACATTAGAAGTTGATATAGATACTACCAACGCTAAAATTAATTGTGCTGGAGATACTACTGGTGTTATTGTAGCAACTGCTATAGGTGGTTTAGGAAGTTATGTTTATACTTTACAAGATGACACAGGAACTAATATTTCACCACTTAATCAAAATGCTACGGGTGTTTTTACAGATCTTCCTGTAGGTGCTTATCAAGTAAGAGTAGATAGTGGAGATTGTTTAACAGCATCTTCAGTAATTCCAATTATTGAACCTTCTTTACCATTAGATGTTAATTTCACAGTTACAAATGTTACGTGTACTGGAGCTAATAATGGGTTGTTAGAAATTGTAGCTACAGGAGGTTCAGGTATTATAAAATATGCTATTTCACCACAATTAAATCAATTTTTTGAATCACCAATTTTTGAAAATCTAGCTTCAGGAAATTATCAAGCTATAGCTCAAGATGAATCAGGTTGTTTTGTTCTTTTTGATTTTGTAATTAACGATCCTATACCTGTTTCTCTTAGTATTGTACCAAATTCTATAATTCCAGAATTGTGTAATGGAGATGATAATGGAGCTTTTAGTATAGAAATATCTGGAGGAGAGATGCCATACAGTGTTGCTTTAGATGATATTAATGGTATTTATACAACAGGAACTTTAACTCAAGTACAGTTTGATTTTACAAGTTTATCTGGTGGCGATCATATTGTTTATGTAAGTGATGCTCTAGGTTGTGAGTCTGAATGGAATATAACGTTCCCAGAATCAGTACTTATTAATCCGGTTGTAGATGTAGAATATGGTTGTTCAAATAATTTATCAACTAATACTGTAACAGTTAGTGTTGATGCCAGTATTACAGATCTTTCAAATTTAAGCTATTCACTAGATGGAGGCCCATATCAAACAAGTAATGTGTTTATAAATGTACCTCAAGGCTTAAATCATTATATCGATGTAAGTCATACAAATGGTTGTATTAAACGAACAGACTTTTTTGATATTTTAGGTTATGATCCATTAACATTGGTATTACAAGATGGTGAACTAAATCAAATTGTTGCTGTTGTATCTGGTGGATCTGGTGATTATGAATTTACATTAAATGGAGAGCCATATGGTAGTGAAAACACATTTATTATTTATGCATCTGGAGATTATACAGTTACTGTAACTGACCGTTTTGGATGTGTAGCTTCTGCCACAAGGTATTATGAATATATAGATGTATGTATACCTAATTATTTTACACCTAATGATGATGGTAATTTAGATGAATGGGGACCAGGATGTACTAATCAATATAAAGATCTAGAGTTTAATATTTTTGATAGATATGGTCGTAAAATTGCCACCTTACGAGTTGGTGAAAAATGGGATGGTAGATATAATGGAGCAGAACTTCCAACGGGAGATTATTGGTATGTTGTAAAGTTAAATGATACAAAAGATAATCGTCAATTTGTAGGACACTTTACGCTTTATAGATAACGATAATTAATGGTAATAACCATTAAATATAAATAAACAAATGCGAAAATTAATTATATATATACTTTTCTTTTTTATAGCAAATAGCTATGGACAGGAGTTAAATTTGCCTGTTTTTACACAGTATTTAGCAGATAATAATTTTGTAGTATCATCAACATATGCAGGAATTGGCGATAATTTAAAAATAAGAGCTAACGGATTAACACAATGGGTTGGTATTAAAGGTGCGCCAGATAATCAATCGCTTTATGGTGATTTTAGAATTTCAAATCGTTCAGGTGTCGGATTTTCAATGTATAATGATAGAAATGGAAATACTATTCAAACAGGTTTTAAGTTTTCTTTTGCACATCATCTTACCTTAGATTATTATTCTAAACAATATTTGTCATTTGGTATATCTTATAATATTAATAATTTTAGAATAGATATTAATAATTTTAATACCACTTATGAAAACCCAATTATAGATCCTTTTGTTACAGACGATAGAAGAACATCAAATAACAATTTTGATGCTGGTTTTTTGTATAGAAATAAAGGATTTTTTTTAAGTTTTAATGTTAATAATCTTTTAGATAAAGATATTGATAATAGTATTAGGGTAGCAGAACCTAACTTACTTTTAAACTATCAAATATATTCGGGGTACACTTTTAATGGCCCCAAAAAAAGTGGCTTAGAGTTTGAACCATCTGTATATTACCAAATGTTTGCAAGCGATAAACGTTCTAGTAGCGATTTAAATTTTAAAGTACGAAAGTTTAATAGAAAAGAAGATTATGTTTGGGCAGGTATCTCGTATCGTTTCCTTAACGATCAATTATTAAAACCTTTAAATATAGGTCCTATGGTAGGGTTTCAAAAGAGTGTTTTCTATTTTGGGTATGCTTATCAAATAACAACAAACGAATTATCTGCTTACAATTCTGGTACACATGTTATAACCATTGGATTGAATTTTTTACAAGGTATTAGCAATTGCCCTTGTGTGCAAAGTGCTGTGCATAAATAATTCCGTTAGCATTTTTTAATAAGTAGTTGAAAATCTATTTCAATAGTTTCGTTAACACAAATTAGGCCTAGTAATTTTTTAGGAGGTTCAATATTAAAATCACAAATATTTAATGTTAAAAGTCCTTTAACAAACAACTCATTTTTATTGTCTAATATTACTGGTGTTTGATATTGTTTAACTACTCCAGCAATTTCTATTTCTATTGTAGCGTTTAAAAAGGCGTTTTCTTTATCTATTTTTTCTATTTCTTTTAATTTTAGAAATATTTCAGGGTATTTTTTAGATTTTAATAAGTCTTGAAAATCTTTATTCATGCCTTTGTTTCCGCAATCAAAACAAGCGTTATTTAAAACAAGTTCCGTTTTTTTAAACACCATTTTATGGTCTTCAATCTCAAAAAAAACAGGAATGGGTTTTTTTAAGTTTGTAACATTAAATACACAATCAAAAGTGTTAATATTAGTTTTTCCTTTAACTACCAATTTACTTTTAGGAGTAATAATTACAGAAGTGCTTTTTGCAGTGCCTCTATTTGTAAATGAAACTAATAGTAAAATAGAAAAAATATATACAATGTTTTTCATGTTTTTGGTTTTAAATTGAATATATAATGAAATTAAAAAGAAAAAAGTCTCAATGAAACTTCTGCTTCATTGAGACTTATAATTTTTTATTAAAAGCTTATAGCCGCTTCTGCCATAAATCCATTAAATTTACCATCATTTAATATGCTTCCAACATCATAACCATCGTAAGTTTGGTTTACATATTCTAATTTTAATAAAATATTTTTAGTCATAAACCATCCAGCTCCAAGCTGTGTTCTTTTAACTTTAACATCGGCACTAGTTTCTTCTGCATCAACAACATTATATCGTCCACCAATATATAAGTTTTCATTAGTACCAAAACGGTATATAAGTTCTCCTGCATATTGTTTTGCAGTTCTTTCATCAGCTCCAGCAGCTGTTTTACCTTTAGAATTTTCAATAGTTCCAAAAAATTCTAATCCTTGATATTTTAAAAACGGATTAAACATTATAGCTGTGATGCTATTTCTAAAATTAGGATTGTAACGTCCAGATCTGAAATCATCAGATGTTGCAGTTGCAGCTGTCATAACACTATAATATCTAGAACCAGCTCTATCAGCTGCATATAAATTAGCATTTCCTAAATAACCAGTGTTATAAATAGATCCTGTTAATCTAAATCTAAAATCTTCATTATACTGTTTGTCATACCCTAATTTTGCTAAGAAAGTAGCTCCTCCTGTTTTATCATTTGCTGCTTTTTCTGGAGATTGGTTTAGTTTACCGTTTGATAACCCAACCATAGCTAAAAGACCACTATCACATCTATATAATAATTCAGCGCCAACTTCAGTTGTAAAAGCATCCATTAATAAGTTTCCAACAAAAGGGTTATAAATAGCTTGTGCGTTATCAGTTCTTCTAAAATGTGCATCACCATAGTTGTTTTCCATATGACCAATTTTAATAGTAGCATGTTTCATGAATTCTCCTAAAAAGCCTTCACTGATAAAGTCTAATTTATCAATTTGAAAGTAACCTCCTTTTACATAAGGTTCATGATGATGACGAGAAGAAAGAAAAGTACGTAAATGCATTCTAACACCATCAAATAAAGCGACATCTAAGTCTAAGTTTGCAGTTGCTAGATTAAAGTTTGCCCCAATTTCTTTTAACTCTAAACCTGTTGTTCCTGAATTTTCATTGTCTAGAGCTTGATATTGAATAGTTGAAGCACCACCAATTCTTACTTTTACATCATTAAAAGTTGTGATTGTATCTTTTGGACTTTCAAATACATTTATCCCATTTTTATCTGGTTGTCTGTAATTATCTAAGTTTCTATTTTGAGCATAAAAACTGAATCCAGTTAAGATTAGCCCAATTAGCATTGATTTTTTTAAAATTGATTTCATGATTTTTATTTGTTAAGTGTTATTAAGTTATATAAAGGTTGTTGAAAATTTAATAGTTATATCATCTCCTGTAGTAATGGTTCCAAATAATGCTTTTGGAGGGTTAATATTAAAATCTGTCATTTTAATTTTTTTCTCTCCTGTTAAATTTATTTTACTTCCATTTATACTTGCTGTAAAGTTTAGTATGATCTGTTTTTTTACACCAGCAATAGTTAAGTTTCCTATAGATTTTACAGAATAGATTCCATTACCTTTGTTTGTTACTTCTTCAACATTGGTTAATTGAAAATTAATTGTTTTATAATCATCTGTTTTTAAAGCTTTGTATGTGTTTTTATCCATAGAGTTTTTACCACTCTTTAAGCTTTCAGCATTCATGATTATATTGCAATCTTTTATATTACAATTATCAATGTTTTCAAATACTATGGTGCCGCTTTGAGTTTCTTCAGTAATATGCCAATCGTGCAAACTTGAAGTTCCTAGTACTGTTAATGTAGATTCGCTATTGTTTAAATTGAATTGTTGTGCTTGACTTAGGTTTATTGTAAATAATATTATCACGAATAAACTTAGTAGTTCTGATTTTGGATTTTTTAATATTGACATAATTTAGATTTGTTTTAAATAATAATACAAAGGTTGTCTGATTTCAGATATTAAAATATGATTTTGATCATGTTTTAGTAATATGCTTGTTTTGTTAGTTTATCTTTAATAAAACCAATGAGTTAGAGTGTGTTGTTATTGAATATTCATTTTTTTATTATGACTATTAGGTTATATATTTAATGGAATTATGCTTTTTTATAAAGCATTCCACTATTTTTGCGGCTCAAAAAAAATGAGTTAATGGAATTAAGGTCTAAACAACGTATAGCGTTAAGCACATACTTTTTTTTATCAGGTATTTGTTTTTCTAGTTGGGCGTCTCGAATTCCAACAATAAAATCTTTTTTTAATTTTAATGAGGCCGAATTAGGGACTATTCTTTTGGCAATGCCTATAAGTTCTCTCATAGGGTTACCCATTTCTGGTTGGTTAGTATCAAAGTTTGATAGTAGAGTACCCTTAATAGTAGCTTTTGTCTTTTTTTCTATATCACTTACCTTAATAGGTTTTGCAAGCACGCCTTTTTTATTAGTAGCTGCCGTTTGTTTTTTTTCATTTTGTATGCGTATCATAAATATTTCTATGAATACACAATCTATAATCTTGCAAAAAAAGTTTGAGAAACGTGTTGTAGGAGCTTTTCATGGTCTTTGGAGTACAGGAGGATTAGTTGGAGTAGGGTTTTCTACTTTAATGGTGAAAATGAATATTGCTATTCAAATACACTTGTCTATTATTTCAATAATGGTGTTGTTAATAGCTTTAATGGCCTATAAATACACATTAAAGAATGATAAATCACCATCTGGCAATAAATTAATATTAGGAAAACCAGATCCGTTTATACTGTATTTGGGCGTTATAATATTTATAGGAGCTATATGCGAAGGCGGTATGTTTGATTGGAGTGGAGTGTATTTTAAAGAAGTTGTAAAAGAAGACGTCTTTACTTATGGTTACCTTATGTTTATGCTAACTATGGCATTATCTAGGTTCTTTTCAGATAGATTAGTAAACCAAATAGGATTACAAAAAATATATATTTTAAGCTCTGTTGTCATTTCATTTGGCATGCTAATAGCAATTGTATTTCCCTATTTTTGGTCGGCATTATTTGGGTTTTGTTTGGTAGGATTTGGTACTGCAGCTATTTTTCCAATGACAATATCGTTAGCAGGAACTTCAAAAAAATATTCTCCTGGTATGGCTATTTCAATAATAACTACCTATGCTATTTTTGGTATGTTATTAGGTCCTCCGTTAATAGGCTATTTAGCACATGCTTTTAATTTACAAAAGGCCTTTTTAGTTTTTGTAATTCTTGGCTTTATGTTTATTCCTGTTTCTTATTCGTTTTTTAAATACCAGTCAAAAAATAATTAGGGCTTTACATTTATCCGGGTTTAGGTCAGGACAAAGGTCTGGCTATCCGTTATAGTTTTGGCTCGATACTCACCTCGCCAAAAGCTGTCACTACTATCCATAACGCAAAACAATACTATCTAAAAAAGGTTAGTGATTTTATAAAACAATTTACCAACATTAGTGCGCTCAATTTCACCATTTTTTAATTTTTGTTTGCGTATTTTTCTTTGTTTTTTATAAAAGGCAGCACCATTTTTTCTGGCAAATTCTCTTTTTCTTTTTTGTTCCAATGCTTCTTCAGGAGTTAATTGGTATGGTGTAGTACAAGATGTTGCACCTCCAACAGTTACAATCATTTCTCCCGAAATATCTTCTTCTAATTCTAATAAAATAGGTTCAGAAAAACCATTAGTAAGTTTAAGCTCTTTAGTTTTAAAGCCAATATAACTTATAACTAATATATCATCTGCTTTAGCTTCAATAGAAAACTTTCCATCAATATCTGTTGTTGTACCAATTTTCGAACTTTTAATAATAATATTAGCTCCAGGTAAAGGTATTTTATCAGCATCCAAAATAACACCTTTTATTAGGTTGTTTTCTACTTTAGGAGTGCTTTTAATTTTTCCTTGAATCTCATTATTATGTGTTTTATCAACTAGAACCGTTTGAGGTTTCTCTTGAGCAAATGATTCCTGACTCGAGATTCCTAAAAAAGCAAATAGTCCAGACGCTACATAAGATAAATAATTGTTTTTTTCTTTTCTGCTAAAGACTAAATCACGTTTTAATTGAGTGTTTTTAAATCGCCCGCAAACATTTCCATTTTTAGTGAATGTTTGTACAATTTGTTCGTCTGTTTTTGAAGTAAAATCATAAACAGTTTTTTTACATACAGCACAATGTCTACCTTTTTCTTCAGGAGTCATAGTGTTCCAGTCTTCATGACATGGTTTTGGAATATCAATGGTTATAACTTTTCTCATAGTTCAAATAACTATAAGAAAAACATTAAATAAAACTAAAAATGAGTGAACGCCCCTTTCTAGTGAGTGAAATCATTTTTGTTGCAAGTAATTTTATCTTTCAAAAACTTTAATCATTTTAAAAGACTTAAATAAATGAAATAAGCCAGGTAAAATAATAAGTCCTCCAACAATTAAAGAAGCACCCAAAACTGTGATAACACTTTCAGTTGCTGCTGTATCAATAAGGCTAATTTCCTTATTAGCTGCTATAATTAAATCTGGAAAATGTGTAATAAAAGCAGCAATCATAATTAATACAACCTGTATGCCTGCTAAAGATCGGCTAATAATTTGATGAGCATTTTTTATGCTTTTCAATAAAGGGTATATTAAAATAGCCGACAAAACTACCAAACTTATAGCATAAGGATTGTCTATAAAATCGGTTACAAAGGATACATTAAAAATAAAGCCATAGCATAATAAAACAAATCCCATTGCAATTACAATAATGGTAGCTATTTTAGATTTTTTAACATATATGCTTGTATCTTCATCATTAGCTTCACCAATTAATAATACAGCAGTTAAAAAGGCACATAGTGCCGCAAAAAAACATCCTACTAAAATAGAAAAACCATTAAGCCAAGGGTTTATAAATAATTCGTAAAAGGTGAAATTTTCATAGTTGTCAGTTATAATTAATTGACCAGATAACATAGCACCAAAAGTGGTTCCTAAAAAAATAGGAGTGAGGAGACTAGATATTCTAAACATCCAATCATATAGAATTTGTGAACTGTCTTTATAAGCATCATAATGTCTAAATACAAAAGCAACACCTCTTAGCGTAATTCCTAATAAAATAAGGGTTAACGGAACATGTAAATACACAACAAGCACGTTATAAAAATCTGGAAATCCTACCCATAAAATAACCATAAGAATAATAATCCATATATGATTTGCTTCCCAAACAGGCCCCATAACACGGTAGACCGTTTTTTTTGTTATGATTTGATTGTCTTCAGAAGAAAATAATTCAATAATTCCTGCTCCAAAATCGGCTCCAGCTAAAACAACATAAAGTAGTAACGAAAACATTAAAAAGAATAAAACAACGTATAACATATTAAGCTAGTTTAGAATTGTTAAGCGATTTTATTTGACGCATCATAAGCCATGTAACAGCCACAGTTAGTATGCTGTAAAGTACTACATACATATAAAAACTATAAACCATTCCTGGCATAGGGGTAACGGCATCTTTTGTTTTCATAATATTATGAATAATCCATGGTTGTCTACCAACTTCGGTAACAATCCAACCAGCTTCTAGTGCTATAAATCCCATAGGAGCTAATATGGTAAATAGTAACCAAAACAGTTTATTAAGCCACCATTTTTTCTTTTTTAAACTTATAAAAAATAAGATTCCAACTATTAGAAGTAGCGTGCCAATACCCACCATAACTTGAAATGCATAATGTACAATGGCAACTTTAGGTCTTTCATCTTCAGGAAAATCGTTAAGTCCTTTTACTTCGGCATTAAAATCTCCAAACGCTAAAAAAGAAAGTGCTTTAGGAATTTCAATTTTATACGATACTTTTTGTTTTTCTTCATCTACAATCCCACCAATATAAAGAGGAGCGCCTTTACTCGTTTCATAATGGGCTTCCATAGCAGCTAATTTAGCTGGTTGGCGTTGTGCTATATCTTTTGCAGAAATATCGCCACTTAAAGGTTGTAATATAGCAGCAATAGCTCCAAAGGTTATAGCGATTTTAAAAGCTTTTTTATGAAGTTCTACATGTTGCTTCTTATATATTTGAAAAGCATGAATACCTGCTACAGCAAACCCTGTTGCAGTAAAGGCAGCAAGTGTCATGTGTAAAGCTTGAGTAAACCAAGCAGGATTAAATAAGGCTTTTACGGGGTCTATATTTAAAAATTCACCATTTATATAATCAAATCCAGAAGGAGCATTCATCCATCCATTAGCAGATACGACGAGTATGCCCGACAAAACACCAGAAATACCAACAATGACACCTGTAAGCCAATGAAATTTTTCAGGCAGTTTTTTCCAACCATATAAATAAAACCCTAAGGCTATGGCTTCAACAAAAAAAGCAGCACCTTCTAATGAAAAAGGCATGCCAATTATAGGACCAGCATATTTCATAAATTCAGGCCACAATAACCCCAATTCAAACGATAGGGCTGTTCCAGAGACTGCGCCTGTAACAAAAAAAATGGCAACACCTTTTTGCCATGATTTAGTCAGTTTTAAATAAATAGGATCTTTTGTGTTTAACCATTTTTTATGAGCAACAATCATAAAAAAAGGCATTACCATACCTATGCAAGCAAACACAATGTGAAAAATTAGGGTAAATGCCATTTGTAACCTAGCAGCATCTAAATTATCCATAAAAAAGGGCTTTAAAATAGTATTACAAAGATACTTTTTAAAGCCTAATTTTTAGGTAACAATTATTACAAATGGGTAAAAAATTTTACTAAAAAAATAATAAGTATTTTACTTCTCAATAATTTCAACTTCAAATAATTTGTCCCAACGTTTGCCAGTTACAAAAACTGTTTTTGTAGTTGGGTTGTAAGCAATGCCATTTAGTACATCTAAACCTTCGTGTTGAGTTACTAATTTTTTTAATGGAGAAAAATCTATAACACCAATTACAGCTCCGTTTTTAGGATTAATAATGGCAACGCCATCTTTTTGGTATCGGTTTGCATAAATGCTTCCGTTAATCCATTCCATTTCGTTAATACCAACAATTTTTCCTTTGTTAGTGTAAACTTGTATATATGATTCTTCTACTAAAGTTTCAGAATTTAACAACCATATTTTTTCGGTACCATCACTTTTATAAATTGTTGTATCGTTATTGCATAATCCCCAACCTTCTTTACTATTGCCATATTTAAAGCTACTTAGTTTATCAAAAGAATTTATATCATAAACAAAACCAGTGCCTTTTCTCCAAGTTAGTTGGTATACTTTATCGTGTAATATGGTTAAGCCTTCTCCAAAGTATTCATCGGCTAAATCTATGTTTTTTAATACTTTTCCTGTTTTATAATCTATATGTCTCAGTTTCGATTCTTTATACAAACCATCACTTTCATATAAACTATCGTTTAAAAATTCGAGTCCTTGCGTGTATGATGTAATATCGTGAGGATATTCATTAATAATTTTATAAGTATAAATTTTAGGAGCTTCGTTATTTAAAACTGTAATAGTTGTATTGATTGTTTCTTTTTCATTATTAAAATAAACGGTAGCTTCAATAGTTTGTTTTCCTAATTTTTGATTTTTCAAACTAATGTTGTCACTTATTCGTTTTCCTTCAAAAGCATAAGTTATAGAATCTATTGTATGACTTTTTTTGTTTTCAATAGATAGTTTTAGAGTCTCATTGATAGAAATATTACCCTTTATAGCATTAGTTTTTATAGAAAAATCATTTTTTTTCTGACCTGTTTTTGATCCGCAAGCAATAAGAGATCCGCTTAAAAATATGATTGTTAAGTATTTAATAATTTTCATAGTTACTGTAAAATTTTAAGCAAGGTATTTATTTAAAATCAGTTTAAAAAATCATTGTGAAATTTTTAAAAGGTTGTATCTTTGCACTCGGCAAGTCCTACACAACCAGCTCCTGTTGAATCCTCCAGGTCGGGAACGAAGCAAAGGTAAATGGTCGTAGCGGTGTGATGTAGGTAGCTTGCCTTTTTTTGTACAATAAACTCAAATCTTGAAAGCTATGGCGAATCAAGATTTTTTAGTTTTTGAACATTTCCTCGAAAGCAGGAATCTTATAATTAATATTGTATTTTTAAGGAATAAATAACATAAAGTATGTCTAAAGTTGTTTTAATAACAGGAGGGTCTTCTGGTATTGGTAAATCTATAGGAGAGTTTTTAAATGAAAAAGGTTTTAAAGTTTATGGAACCAGCAGAAAACCAGAGAATTATCCTGAAAGCAAGTTTCCTATTTTAGCTTTAGATGTAGCGAATAATGATACTATTTTACAAACAGTTAAGACTATAATTGAAACTGAAGGACAATTAGATGTTGTAATAAATAATGCAGGAGCCGGAATTACAGGACCTATTGAAGAAGTACCAGAAGAAGAAATTAAAGCTAATTTTGAAACTAATTTTTTCGGACCCATAAAAGTTATTAAAGCGGTATTGCCACAAATGCGTAAACAACAATCTGGTTTAATTATAAACGTTACATCAATTGCAGGTTATATGGGCTTGCCTTATCGAGGTATTTATAGTGCTAGTAAAGGAGCTTTAGAACTTTTAACGGAGGCTTTTAGAATGGAAATAAAAGATTTTAATATTAAAATGACTAATGTAGCTCCTGGTGATTTTGCTACTAATATTGCTGCAGGAAGATACCACGCTCCGCTTTTAGATGATTCTCCTTATAAAAAGCCTTACGGCGATACTTTAGATCTTATGAATACGCATGTTGATAATGGTAGCGATCCTTATTTAATGGGAAAAGAAGTATTTAAAATTATAAATACAAGTACACCTAAAGTGCATTATAAAGTAGGGGAGTTTATGCAGAAATTTTCTATTGTTTTAAAACGAATTTTACCAGACACCGTTTATGAAAAACTGCTTATGAACCACTATAAACTATAGGACTATTTATTAATTAAGCCTAAAAGTTCTTCTTCAAAATTTCTAGAAAATATATTGGTATTATTATTAGCAATTTTTTTGTTCTTATCTATTAAAATTGTTTTTGTCATAGGGTGAATGGCAAAAGTTTCTATAGAAGCTTCTCGGTTTTTAAAGTGATATTCATCGTCAAACGAAAAGCTATTAGATTCTAAAAATTGTTTTGACTTTTTTATATCAAAATCATCAATGTTAATAGAGATGAATTTAACTTCTGGGTATTTTCTTTTTAAGTCGTTAATTTTAATGTGATTATCTTTAAAATGATCATAGTAAGTATGCGACCAAAAACTTATAACAGTTGGAGAATTTACTAAGTTATTTATACTTAATTCATCATTTTTATAATTAATAATAGTTACGTTAGGAATTTGTGATCCTATTTTTAAATTATTAATTGAGTTCGTAAAACGAGTTATCATTTCTTTTCCTTTTTCATCCTTACTTTTATTTAAGTAAGCATTTAAGATAATCTCGTTATTTTTTAAGTTTTTATTTTTTGAAATATAATTTACGGTAAAATGGTAAAGTAATCCATCTTTTATGTATGGATTACTAACTAAACTATCAATAAGCTTAAGCCTGTCTAAATTATAGCATAAATCACTTCTCTTAAATTTATTGTCAATCTCCTTATGATGATCAAAATGTTCTTGAAGGGCTAAATTGTTAAAACTAGATTTTAAAAAATTATTATAAATAAAATTATAGTCTTTTAGTAAGCTATCATTATAACTAACATTTTTTCTATAATCATAAAAATCTTTTGGTAATGATTTTAAAAGATCTTTTTTGCTATCACCATGATGCCATAACGGGTATACTTCTTTACTAAAGTAATAATTATATTTATTATTTGTTTTTGCTATTTTTTCAAATAAACTAGAAGGTTTGTATTTTTTTAAAAAAGCATTTAGTTTAACTTTTTTTAATAATGATAATGAATCTAACTTGTTTTGATAATCTTTTGGATTAAGCTGACAATACTTATAAATGCTTTTTTCAATTATCTCGTTTTCTAGAAAATCATTAATTAAGTAGTTGTTTTTTTTAGCTCCAACACCTGTAAATACTAAAGATTCATCAAAATCTATGGTGTTTAACCTTAAAAGAAGGCTATCATTAGGCTCTAAAAAAACTATTTGAAATTCGTTACCATGTTTAAAAGTATAAATTCCTTCTTTTAGATTATCAATTTTTTTTATAAATCTATTTCTTCCATCAAGATCAATGGTGTCTATAACAATGTTAGATCTAGATAGTATTATAAAGTTAGTATTAGGGTTAATAATTTCACCACCCAAATAGGCAATTTGATTTTCTGCTTTATTGGAATTGTTTTTACAACCAAAAAGCATTAATGATGATATAATAACTGCTAAAAATAATTTCATAAGTCCCTCAGCAAAGAATTACTAACAAAAATATGGCTTGTATTTATAAACTCCTGTTAATGCGTTGTTAAAAGTTTTATAACAGAAAAACCTTTTAACAAGAGAGATTACATAAAAATAGATGAACTAAGTTTCGTCTTACCAATTGATTTTTCTACTTTTGCAAAAACTTTAAAAACAGATATATGTCAAGGAGTATGTCTTAATTAATTTTGAAGTTTATGAAGTCTTTTTAGTATAAATAAAAACATCTGAGAAAAATATAAAACAACCCATATGTTATCAGTATCAAATCTTTCGGTTCAATTCGGAAAACGTGTTCTTTTTGATGAAGTAAATACCACATTTAATAATGGTAATTGTTACGGCATCATTGGTGCAAACGGAGCAGGGAAATCAACGTTATTAAAGATTATTTCAGGCAAACAAGAGCCAACTTCAGGTCATGTGTCTTTAGAATCAGGAAAGCGTATGTCTGTGTTAGAGCAAGATCATAATTTATATGATGAGCACACCGTTTTAGAAACTATTTTAATGGGAAATAAACCATTGTTTGATATTAAAACTCAAATAGATGCGCTTTATGCTGATTATTCTGATGAAAATGCTGATAAGATAGGAGAGCTTCAAGTGCGTTTTGAAGAAATGGATGGTTGGAATGCCGATAGTAATGCGGCTGCCATGTTATCTAACTTAGGTATTAAAGAAGAGTTTCATTATACATTAATGGGCGATTTAGATGGAAAACAAAAAGTACGTGTGTTATTAGCACAGGCTTTATTTGGAAATCCGGATGTGTTAATTATGGATGAGCCTACCAATGATTTAGATTATGAAACTATTTCATGGTTAGAAAACTTTTTAGCTAATTATGATAATTGTGTGATTGTAGTATCGCACGATAGACACTTTTTAGATGCTGTTTGTACACACATTTCTGATATCGATTTTGGGAAAGTAAATCATTATTCTGGTAATTATACGTTTTGGTATGAGTCGTCTCAATTAGCAGCACGCCAACATGCACAACAAAACAAAAAAGCAGAAGAGAAAAAGAAGGAGTTAGAAGAGTTTATTCGTCGTTTTTCTGCCAATGTAGCAAAAAGTAAACAGGCTACCAGTAGAAAAAAGATGATTGATAAACTTGATATTGGAGATATTAGAAGAACAAGTCGTCGTTATCCTGCTATTATTTTTGAACGCGAAAGAGAAGCTGGAGATCAAATTCTTAATATTGAAGGTTTAAGTGCTTCAACAGATGGAGAAGTATTATTTAGAAATATTGATTTAAATTTAGTAAAAGGTGATAAAGTAGTGGTGTTCTCAAGAGATTCTAGAGCTACAACTGCATTTTATCAAATTATAAATAATAAAGAACAAGCTGATTCTGGTAAGTTTGCATGGGGTGTAACAACTACACAATCGTATTTACCATTAGATAATAGTGAGTTTTTTAATAACGATTTAACACTTATAGATTGGTTACGCCAATGGGCAAAAACTGAAGAAGAACGCGAAGAAGTTAATATTCGTGGCTTTTTAGGAAAAATGATTTTTAGTGGAGAAGAGGCTTTCAAAAAATCATCGGTATTATCTGGAGGAGAAAAAGTACGTTGTATGTTATCTAGAATGATGATGACAAGAGCGAATGTACTTCAATTGGATGAGCCAACTAACCACTTAGATTTAGAGAGTATCACAGCATTTAATAATTCATTAAAGAATTTTAAAGGCACTATTTTATTCACAACACACGATCATGAGTTTGCTCAAACGGTTGGTAATAGAGTAGTAGAATTAACTCCAAATGGCGTTATTGATAGATACACAACGTTTGATGAATACATGCAAGACAAGAAAATAAAGGAATTGCGTGATAAAATGTATACTGTTTAAAGGTTTTAAATAGTAAGTATAAAAAAAGGATGCTTTGAATAAATTCAGAGCATCCTTTTTTTATTAAAAGACTAATTTAATTATTAGTCTTTTAATTCTGTAGTAATACTTTCAATAATTGGGGTTGCTTTTTCAATTTCATCTTTATGGATAAATACTTCTTGAAATCCAGGAACAATACCTCCACCAAAACCTGCTAAACGAGCAGATTCTGTTTCGTCTTTAACAACAGCAATGACACCTGATTTTTCTAAATCAAAAGTAATGCGTTGTGCTACAATAGAGCTTCCGGTAAAAATTTTTATATAGTTTGAATCTGTCATAGCTTATTGTTTTAAGTGTTCTCTTAAATATACGAAATTTTTGAATATGAAAAAGAGAATAATCATTGTTTTCTTTTGAAAATTCGATACTTAAAAATACCCATTTTTAGGTATTTACTAAGCTTTTGATAATTTGTATTTTTGTTAGTGCTATTAATTAATAAAATATTTGAAATGAAAAAGCTTAGTTTTTTCTTAGTCTTTCTATTGTTGTTTACATGTAATAAGGATGATGATGTTTCAACAGAATCCGTTTCAGAATCCGTTTCAGAGAATATAGTTCTCATTACTGATGATAATTCAGAATTAAAAAGTACCGAAGAACAATTAGATGCAGGAACTTATGTCATTCAGTTTACAGGAGAATTACCAGATGTTGTAAAAGGAGATATTATTATTGGAGATGAAGGAGAAGGGTTTCTTCGCAAAGTAACTACTGTCTTGGTTGAAGGTGATGTTGTAAGTTATAAAACAGAACAAGCCACTATGGAAGATGTTTTTATAAATGCAGATATTAGTTTTAATACAGATATTTCTGAAACCTCTAAATCAGGGAATAATAAATCTTCTAATAATAATTTGATAACTGTTAATTATAAAGCGGAAGGTGTAACCTTGTTAGATGATGGTTTAACCTTTGATTTTTCCAATACACCCATAACTGATAATTTAAAAATATCAAAAGGCTCGGTAAGTTTTAATCCAAATTTTTATTTTGATTGGAGTTATAGTTTAGGAAGTCTTGAAAGTTTCAATTTTAAAACAGAAAACACCGATTTAACAATAGATTGTGACTTATTACTTAGTGAGAGTGGTTCAGTTTCAGGGAGTCATAAAAAAACCTTAGTAGATTATAATAAATATATTACTGTTTTTGTATCAGCCATACCTGTTATTATATCTATAAACACCAAGCTTATAGCGAAGTTGAATCAAGATTTAGACGCGGAGTTTCATGTAACATCTGGATTTACGAATACTAATACACTCACTTTAGGTGCGACATATAAAGATAATGCTTGGAACTCTATTTACAACCTAAATTCAGAATTTCAATCTAAACCAGTTGTATTTGGTGGTTCGGCAAATTTAACTTCAAAGTTAACTATAGTGCCAGAGGTTAGTGTTAAGTTTTATGGTGTTATAGGACCTTATTTTACACCCGAAATGTATTTAGAAACCAATCATGCCATTGCTGTACCTTCTTTAGATTGGTATGCTAATTTAATTGCTGGAACTAATATTGGAGTAGGTGCTAAAGCTACAATTCTAGGTAAAACTTTGGCAAACTATAATAAAACATATTCTTCTTCAGAAACTATTATGGAAGCTCCGAGTAAAATAGAAATTATATCTGGAAATGAACAAATTGGAACTCAAGGCGCTAATTTAAAAGACCCAATTAAAGTTAAGGTAATAGATAAGGCAGGTTTTAAGGTTAGCAATGTACCTGTTTATTTTAACGTTACGACTGGTGGTGGAAGTGTAAGTGAAACAAGTATAATAACGGATGATGAAGGTTTTGCTGAAGTGACTTGGGTATTAGGAAAAGACTCTGAAAACCAAGAAGTAAGTGTAAATATAAAAAAACCTGATGGAACTACATTAGGAGCTCCTATTGTTTTCAAGGCATCTTCTAATGCAGTATTTATAGAACTTTCTGGAGATTTAGATTTTGGTAATGTCGCCTTAAATACAACAGTAGAAAAAACACTTACTATTACTAATAGTTTTGATGCTCCTATTGAAGTGAACTCTATAGAGTTACCAGAAGCATTTACTGTAGATTGGATTAGTGGAACAGTTCAAGCAAATAGTACACAAAATATTGTTATTAGTTTTACACCAACAAAGTTAGAGGACTATAATGGTGTTGTAACCATTAATAATGATGTAGACGAAATAAATAACACTATTAATGTTTCTGGTGTTGGAGTTAATGCTTATACATTAGCAGGAGATTTAAATTTTGGTGATGTAGCCGTTAATAGTGGAGTTACAAGAACTTTATCAATTACTAATAATTTACAACGGGTTTTAAATATTTCTTTAATTGATTTACCTACTGGTTTTTTTGCAAGTTGGACAGGTGGAGATATTGGTGTGAATAGTACACAAGAAGTGATTATTACTTTTATTCCTACCGAAGTAAAAGCGTATTCTGGTAATGCAATTGTTAATAGTGATTCTAATCAAGAAGATAATAATATTGGTGTTTCAGGAAATGGTGTAGAATACTCTATAATTGGAACTTGGAAAGTTATTGAAGAAAGAGGGAAGCCTATTGTTTATAATTCAGAAAAAATTATATTTAGAGAAGACTGTCCAGAATTAATATCATCTAAAGAGTTTGTTTCAAAAAAAAACATTGTATTTAGTTCAAGTACTATCACATATTCAGAAAATGCGAGCTATACTTCATATCACTATTATTTATTATTGAATGATTGTTCTTATGAATCATTTAATACCAACACATCTACTTCTACAGATGAAAATGATTCCATTAATGAGTGTGCATATGCAGGTAATAGAATAATTGTTGATATCAATGGTGATGAACTGATAGCAGAAGATGAAGGTTATTTTTTTGAGTTTGTTAATAGTAATATAGTAAAGTTATCAGTATCATCTGCTGGTGTATATGATACTGATTATTATGTTCTTGAAAGACTATAAAATAGTCTAATGCTTAAAAAACTGTTTTTTATCGTTATCAAACTTTGCTTATATATTGGATGGTGATAAATCGTTTTAATGGAATATTGAATTAATGCCAGATAAAATAATTGTAAAATAGAAAAATAAAACTAAAGTTTAACTTCAGTATTATCTTAATTCTGCACCCAATTGTATTTCAAAACTAGATTGTAATTTAGATATTATTTTATCTATCTGCTTATCGTTAAGCGTTTTGTTTTCATTTTGTAATGTAAAACTAACAGCATAACCCTTTTTACCTTGGTAAACATCAAATAAATTAACACTTTTAAGTAATTGCTTTTCGCTTTGTTTTGCTAATTTATAAATAGATTAAAAGACACATTATCATCTAATAATAATGCAAATTCACGCTTAACAGCAGGGTACTAAGTTTTAGCTATTGTTCAAAAAGTACCTATAAATCCTATTTTGTTTCCGCTAAAGGTAAAATTCCAAGAAATAGTTTTTTGCTTTTTAGTAGCATCATAAGCTTTTGTTTTAAACAAAAATTTGTCTACACCATCTACAACAGCAATACTTAATACGGTTGCTACACCAATATCTGTTAACCAATGAGCTCCAGCAAAAAGTCTGGAGATAGGTGCGATAGATCCTAAAGTATAAACTCCAACTTTAGACCAAGGGTTATTAAATTGTTTAGCGATAGCATGCGCCATAGTTATTGATAATACTGTATGACCAGATGGCATTGAGTGAAATCTAGATTCATTAGACCAAAATCTAAAAGAATTACTTTTATATTCACCTCCTGGTCTGGCTCTACCAATTGCTGTTTTTGAGAAGCTTTGTATTAACCCAGTTGTAAAAGATGAAGATATGATTAAAACACTTGTTCTTCTTAATTTTTCATTTTTGGTAAATAAGCCTACACCATATAATGTGGCGTTTGCAATAAAGTATACTTGAGGGCTCCCAAAGCGTGTGCCAGCTTCTTGAAACAGATTAGGAACATGAGGTTCGTTTCTAATAAAAAGAGCACTCACTTCATCATCAATACTAGCTAGAGATACTGCAGAAAATGCAATGATTCCTAATGTTTTAAAATCCTTTTTTTGCCAATGAAAAGGTCTAGAAAATGAGTATCCAACACTATTTATACTTTGCTTTAAATCATATAAGGCTAATTTGCCTATAGATGTTGTATCTGCAATTTTTACTTTTTTATACGTGTTTTGTTGCGCACTTATTTTAAAAATAGCTGCAAAAACAATAAAAAAAACAATATGATTTTTAAGTTTCAAAATCACCTTAATTCAGCACCAAGTTGTTTTTCAAAATTAGTTTGTAGCTTATTCATTATTTTGTCTATCTGCTTGTCGTTAAGCGTTTTGTTTTCATCTTGTAGTGTAAAACTAACAGCATAACTCTTTTTACCTTTTGGTAGGTTTTTACCTTGATAAACATCAAATAAATTAACACTTTTAAGTAATTGTTTTTCGCTTTGTTTTGCTAATTTATAAATAGATTCAAAAGACACATTGTCATCTAATAATAATGCAAAGTCGCGCTTAACAGCAGGATATTTAGCAATAGTTTTGAATGTGATTTTATTTCTTTTTACAAGTTCTAAAATGGCATCCCAATTAAAATCTGCGAATAGCACTTCTTGAGAAATATCGAAATGTTTTAAAATAGGATTTTTAATGATACCAAAATCAACCAACTTTGTTTTTCCTTGACTAAAACTTAAGCCTTCACTAAACAAATCATTAGCAGTTGGGCTTTCATTAAATCTAGAAATACCTAAACGTTCTAAAACAGTTGTAATATTTCCTTTTAGGTAAAAGAAATCACTTTTTTTAGAGGGAGATAACCAGTTTTCATGTGATTGATTTCCTGTAATAAATAGTCCTAAATGTTTATATTCTTCACGCTTATCGTTATAACCATGGTATGTTTTTCCAAATTCAAAAAGCTTTAAATCACTTCGTTTTCGGTTGATATTAAACGATAAGGCTTCTAGTCCTGAAAATAATAAAGACTGTCTTAAAACAGATAAATCATTACTTAAAGGATTGAGCATAGAAATATTATGTTCTTCTTTTAATTGCTCACTTAATGCAGCGTAATTAGGCGTCGTCAACGAGTTTGAAAGAATTTCAAAAAATCCTTGAGATGCTAATTGATTTCCTATAATATTCTGAATTTTATAATCTTCAAAACGTGTAGTTGAAGAAATAGAGGCGTTTAATTTTTCGGTAGTCTTTATATTATTATAACCGTAAACACGTAAAATTTCTTCAATAACATCAGCTTCTCTAATAACATCATTACGAAAAGCAGGTACGGTTAAACCTAATCCTGTTTCGGTAACATTATTTACCTTGATATCTAAGGAAGCTAAAATGCGTTTAATAGTTTCTTTTGGAATTTCTTCACCAATTAATCTTTCAGCACTATCAAAACTAAGGCGAACTTCAAAGTCTTTAATTTTATTAGGATAAAAATCAATAATATCACTTGTAATTTCTCCTCCAGCAAGTTCCTGAATTAGTAGGGCAGCACGTTTTAATGCATACTCAGTAATATTAGGGTCGATACCTCGTTCAAATCTAAAAGAAGCATCAGTATTTAAAGCGTGACGTTTAGCCGATTTACGAATACTTACAGGGTTAAAATAGGCACTTTCTAAAAAGATACTTGTTGTAGTTTCAGAAACACCAGAATTTAAACCTCCAAAAACACCTGCAATACACATAGGCTTTTCTTCATCGCAAATCATTAAATCATCTTCATGTAATTCACGTTCTACACCATCTAAAGTCACAAATTTGGTTCCTGCTTCTAAAGTTTTAACTTCAATTTTATTTCCAGCAATTTTAGCAGCATCAAAAGCATGTAACGGTTGTCCTAAATCATGTAACACATAATTTGTAGCATCAACAATGTTGTTTATTGGGCTTAATCCAATTGCTTTTAAGCGGTGCTGTAACCAAGCAGGAGATTCTTTAACTTTTAAACCAGAAATAGTAACACCACAATAGCGTGGTGCTAAATCTTTATCTTTTACATCCACATCAATTTTTAATATGCGACTATCAACATGAAACGCACTAACGGATGGTGTTATTAATTCTAAATTAATATCTTTTTGTACTAAACCAGCTTTTAAATCGCGAGCAGTTCCTAGATGACTCATGGCATCGGCTCTGTTTGGTGTTAAACCAATTTCAAAAACTTGATCGTTTTCTATATCAAAAATATCAGCTGCAGGTGTTCCTACTTTTAAAGCATTGTCTAAAACCATGATACCTTCATGAGACTTCCCTAAACCTAGTTCGTCTTCGGCACAAATCATTCCGAAGCTTTCTTCGCCTCTAATTTTACCTTTTTTTATGGTCCATGCTTCTCCTTCTTCAGAATATAAAGTAGTTCCTATAGTTGCTACAGGTACTTTTTGTCCTGCCGCTACATTTGGTGCGCCACAAACAATTTGTACAGGAGCTTCTAAGCCAATATTTACAGTGGTTACTTTTAGTTTATCGGCGTTTGGATGTTTTATACAAGTTAAAACCTCTCCAACAACAATACCTTCTAATCCTCCTTTTACAGATTGATAGGCTTCAATACCTTCAACTTCTAGTCCTAAATCTGTAAGTAATTCACTGGTTTGTTCTGGAGTCCAATCTATTTTTAAGAATTGTTTTATCCAATTGTATGAAATCTTCATAAATCATTATCGTATTAAGCATGCAAAGATAAAATATTGCTGCTAGCATTCAAACAAAGCGTTGTAATTTGTGAGGTTAAAAAGGAATAAATATATAATTTAATCTATAGATATAAAGTTTTCAATAAATTATAAATCTTCAAGCATCAAATTATAATCATATTGCAAGTCTTCATGTAAAGACGCTATTATTTTTTTAGAAAGTAATATTTGTCTATCATACATGTTTTGTAGCTGTGTGCTTCTTTTTATAGTAGGTTTAAAATGTTTTAGCTTTTCGCAAAAGTAGAGTAGGAGTTCAACTTCGGTTTCTTTCTTTTGAGAATATCGAACATACTTTTTTACGTTTCTAAGAATTTTGCGTACACTTTTTCTAATGTAAAAATAACTATCTCTGTTTATTAATTCAAACTCATCATCCATATAGGTTTTAACGGTTTGTATATAACCATCTTCATCAGCAGATTCAAACAATAAATAAGTAAGAAGTTCTTTGTTTTCTTTTTTAAATCGAGATAAGCGCAAACATAACTCCATTAATTCGTTAGAAGACAGGTGTTTTAATTCTTTTTTTATAGTAACAACTGAGACTGCTTTCATTTAAACTTTATAGTGTTTTTTAATCGTTCGTTTTACCGAATATAACCGTAACAAACCAATAATTAATATTGCAGGACATATTGCTAATAAAATGATACCAAAGGATTTCATTTCAGAAAAGAACTCTAATTTTAATAATGTTATTCCTGTTCCAAGAAATACAATAAACGTTCTAAAATAGGCAAGAAAGGTTCTTTCGTTTGCTAGTTTTGTTCGTTCTATGGCCAACCAATCTCTGGTTATTAATGGTGTTTTTTTATCCATTATTTTGATTTGTTTATAAATATAAAAAAACCATTACAAGTGTAATGGTTTAAAATATTATTTATTGCGATTTTATTTTACCTCAATTTAGGAAAATCGGTAGGGTTTAATTCGTGCATAACCTCATAAACTGCTTCAAAAATATCTTCGGCAGATGGTTTAGAGAAATAATCACCGTCATTTCCATAAGCAGGTCTGTGCGCTTTAGCAGTTAATGTTTTTGGTTCGCTATCTAAATATTGAAATGCTTTTTGTGTATTTAAAATTTCATTTAAAATATATGCTGAAGCACCTCCAGGAACATCTTCATCAATAATCATAACTCGATTTGTTTTAGTAATGCTTTTAACAATATCATGATTTAAATCGAATGGTAACAATGACTGTACATCAATAATTTCTACATCAATACCAATAGATAGTAATTCTTTGGCTGTTTCTTGTACAATACGAAGCGTAGAACCGTAAGATACTAATGTAATATCTGTACCTTCTTTTACGGTTTCTACAACACCAATAGGCGTTTTAACAATACCTAAATTATTAGGCATTTTTTCTTTTAATCGATAGCCGTTTAAACATTCCACTACTATTGCAGGATCGTCGCCTTGTAACAGTGTATTGTAAAAACCAGCAGCTTTAGTCATGTTTCTTGGTACTAAAACATGTACACCTCTTGCTAAATTTAATATACCTCCCATTTGAGAACCAGAATGCCAGATGCCTTCTAATCTATGTCCGCGTGTTCTAATAATTAACGGTGCTTTTTGTTTGCCTTTGGTTCTGTAATGTGTTGTAGCTAAATCGTCGCTAATAATTTGAATAGCGTATAGTATATAATCTAGGTATTGTATTTCTGCAATGGGTCTTAATCCACGAAGAGCCATACCTATTCCTTGACCTATAATGGTTGCTTCACGTATGCCAACATCGGCAACTCGTAATTCTCCATATTTTTCTTGTAAACCTTCTAAACCTTGGTTTACATCACCAATATTTCCTGAATCTTCACCAAAAACTAGGGTTTCTGGATAGTTTTGAAAAATGGCATCAAAATTATCGCGAAGAATAATACGACCATCTACTTGAGGTGCATCATCTTCATAGCTTGGTTTAACTTCTTTAATAAGAATATTAGATCGATTTGTTTCAGAATATAAATGAGAACTAAATTTAGGTTGTACTTTTTCAAAAAGAGCATCTACCCAATTACTAAGCAATTTTTTTTCTGTTGAAATATCTCCAATAGTATATCTTAATGCTTTTCTAGCATGTGATAATATATCTTTTCTTGTAGGCTCATCAATAATAGCTAACGAATCTTTAAGTTTCTTAATGAATATACCGTTAACACTTGATGATGCTACTTGAGTTAATATAGAAAGTAATTCTTGTTGTTCTTTTTGAATGGGTTTCAAAAATATTGTCCAAGCATTTTTTTTGGCTACTCTAACATCTCTTTTTATATTTCTTTCTATTTCAATAAGCGCTTCGTTAGTTGCTATACCACTTTCAATAATCCATTCTCTCATTTTGGTATTGCAATCATGTTTGGTTTCCCAATCTAAACGCTCTGCATTTTTATAACGCTCATGAGAACCAGAAGTAGAATGACCTTGTGGTTGCGTTAATTCTGAAACATGAATTAAAACAGGTACATGCTCATCTCTTGCAATAGTAGAAGCTTCTTGATATGTTTCTATAAGATTTGGGTAATCCCAACCTTTTACGCGCAAAATTTCGAAACCTTTTTGCTCGTTATCGCGTTGAAAACCTTTTAATATTTCAGAAATATTTTCTTTAGTTGTTTGGTGTCTTGCGTGTACAGAAATGCCATATTCATCATCCCAAATACTAATAACCATAGGAACTTGTAATACACCTGCAGCATTTATGGTTTCAAAAAATAGTCCTTCACTTGTACTGGCATTACCAATGGTTCCCCAAGCAACTTCATTTCCTTTTTTAGAAAAATTAGTTGTGTTTATACCATCAACTTGTCTGTAAATTTTTGAAGCTTGCGCTAAACCTAACAAGCGAGGCATTTGACCAGCAGTAGGAGAGATGTCAGCGCTAGAGTTGTATTGGTTAGTTAAATCTTTCCAACTTCCATTATCATTCAAACTATGTGTTACAAAATGACCTCCCATTTGTCGACCAGCAGACATCGGTTCTAATTCTAAATTAGTATTAGCATATAAACCAGCAAAAAATTGTTCAGGAGTAAGTTCTCCAATAGCCATCATGAATGTTTGATCGCGATAATAACCAGATCTCCAATCGCCTTTTAAAAAGGCTTTCGCCATAGCTAATTGAGGTATTTCTTTGCCATCACCAAAAATGCCAAACTTTGCTTTTCCAGTTAATACCTCTCGACGACCAAGGATACTACATTCTCTGCTTGTTGCTGCAATTTTATAATCATTTAATACTTCTGTTTTAAAGTCTTCAAATGATATATTGTTTTTCAAGTCTGGAATAGTTTGCATATAAGTAGAATTTCACTTTTGCAAAAGTAGGTAAAGTTTATCTTTTTTGCAATTATATAAACCTTAAAGTTATTGAGTAATTGCTAAAATAATTCATTTTTTTCTTCAAAAAACAAAAATAAATCATTAAAAACAACATTTTATTGATAAATATGTAATTTTAAAATGTTTTAAAACCATCTTCTTCTGAATAAACCTAAAAGCGCTTGTGGATCTACAGTAAACTTAAATCTAATTTTTTCATCGTAATTAGGTTGCCCAATTTCCCAACCTAGGTTAGAGTATAATGGAAAATAAATTTCGAAATAATCTGTGACTAAATTAAGTCTGATTCCAGAATCATAAACGAAATGTGGTGACGCAAATTTATTTTTAACTAAACCAATATCTCCATATAGTAGAATATACCTCCATAATGTTGTACTACTATTAATTGTTGTAATCCATTGGTTTGCAAATGGCGTGTCAAGTTTAGATTTAAAACCGCCTTCAGCAGCTATATATTGTTGACTAAAAATCCCTGAAGTTTCAGAACGCCCTAAGTATGGATAATCAAATAAATAATCTGTTGGTCTGTCTAAAGCAAAGCTAAAATAATTTGAATTAGCATCATTTTTATTACTTAAAAAAGCTCCAGTATACATGCGTAAATTTAATTGCCTATTGCTTTCAAATAAACGTCTGTATTCATAATTTAAAGATACTTTACTAAATGTTTTAGAAATTTGAAGGTCTGTTCGTAATTTGCTGAAATTTATTAGGTTGTCGTTTGAGTTAACATAACGCACATTGAATAAATTATAGTTTGGTTCATTGGTTGTTAATATGTTATTTATGTCTTCATCTCTATTAATATCAGAATATCTGAACATAAGTAATTGCTTCTTATTTGATCGTAAGTCATTCTTTTCTCTAAATAGAAACGTAATTGCTGGACCAAATTGTGTAACAAATAAATTAGGAGCAAACGAATTATAACCAGCTCCAATACCATAACTAATTGAATAAAGATTACTATCTTCTAAAAAGTGGGTCATTGAAACAAAACCAGAACCGGTAAAGGTTTTTGATTTTAAAGAATATTGTGGCTCAAATTTATAATTAAAGCGTTTTTTTAGAATGGTTGAGTTGTAAGCACGCATTCCAATAGTAAAACCGTCATAAATATTATTAAATTCTGCTATAGGCATAAAGAATACCTGACTGTAATGAGGATCTTCAATATCTTTAAAAAGCCTAAATTGCAGTGGTTTGTTATTAAAAAAGAAACCTTTTAAAGATTTCCAATTATCCCTTATATTTACTTCAGGAATAACTTTATTATAGTTTAAAACAAGTTTATTGGCATCATTTCTTGGTAACGTTATTGTTTTGTTATTTGTAATATTTTCAATCCAAGTTTTAGAAATAATACTATCATTATTTAAAGTGTATAATGATATAGGCATGCTATTATCTCTCTTGTTTTTAATAGTTAATGTAATAGAATCTTTTGTTTTTCTTACCTTTTTTATTTTGAAATCTATTTTTTTCCTGGTATTTAAATAATCATTAAAAAACCAATCAATATTTTTATTGGTTTTTGATTTTATATAGTTTTCAAAAGCTTTAGCCGATGTTGGTTTTAGTTTGTTATCAATTATAAATTCTGATAAGCTATTTTCTACTACATCATGATTTACGAAATCATCTAAATATTTTAAACCAACTCCAGCTTTGTATTTATTAGCAATATTTTTGTTGAATTTTAGTAACGAGTCCTTTGGCATAGTTAATTTTTGGTCTCTGTTACTTCTAGCCATCAACATGAATGCTAAAGTATACTTATCGTTAAAATCCATATCTGCTGCATGAAATGAACGAACTCCCCAAAAATCAGCTATAGAACCTAAAAATTTCATTTCAGGGTAATGCTCTTCAACATATTGCATTAGATAATAAATTTGTATACCATCAATGAGCCATTGTTCTTTTCTTGGATTGATTAAAAGCGTATTTTCTAAATAGTTTTGAAGCGCTATTTTTAATATTTTCAGTTCGTATTGAAAATGATTAGGATATGGTTTTATGAATTTAGGAAGAAAATTTAATCCATAAATAGGATCATTATTATAATCTATATTTGTTAAAAGAAGTTTACTATGAGGGGGCTTTCCAAAATTATCTAATAAAAAATTTATTACTTTTTCAGTAATCAAAACTTTATCAATAACTTCTAAGCCATCATCATTAATATTGGAAATTATTGTAAAATCATCAGTTTGAATGGCATTGAAGTTAGATATTTTATTTAGGAATAACTTATTGTTTAATCTGTTTTTTCCTTCTAATATTACTGTTTGTTTTTTTGTGTCTTCTTCTTTGTTTATAATATCTAATTCTGAAGTTATTGTATAACCCTTTGGATATTCAATTTTTAATGTTACATCTGACTTAGGAATGAATAAATCATCTAAATCTTTATTACTATAATACTGCCATTCACCATTATAAATAGCAGGAGTTATATACCAATATCTTAAGTTTAAATCTCCTGTATCTGTATAACCATAACTTGTAAATTTATCGCTAGGTACTTGTACTATATAATCTAAATTAATAGTATAAAACTCATTAGGCTTTAAAGGGGTTTTTAAAGCCACTTGAATAATATCTATTTGATTTTTTAATTGACTGAACACTAAATTTTTATTATCCTGTTTTATTGAGGTAATTACAGAGTAACCACGATCTTTATTTTTAGCTAAATGAAATTTATTATTGTATTCGTCAGCAATTCTATGTGCTAAAGGTGTTTTTTTAGTTGAGTAACTATTATTCCAATCGTTTAAATAAATAGTATCTAATACGTTATTTGAAGTATTCTGATATTGAATGGTTTGAGATATTTTTATCTGTTTAGCATTAATATCAAAAATAGCCTTTAAATCAATTTTATTTTGACCAAAGCCTGTAAAGAAAATTAGGGTAAATATGGTACAAATTAAAAGGCGTAATTTCAATGTATTAAAATCATTAAAGGTTCATAAGTCATTCAAGGCGCTGCAATATAGTAAAATAAGACGGTTTTGCTAAATTACAGCACTTTGAAAAAGAAAAGTAGATGTATTAAAAATTCGGACTCAAACCAGAATTTTCATAGAAAGCATCTAAAATAGTTATAACCTCTTCTTCAGTATCAACTAAATGTATTAAGTCTAAATCTTTTGCACTAATGTTGCCAAATTTTTCTAAAAGAGTAGATTTTACCCAGTCCATAAGACCTTCCCAAAATTCAGTTCCAACTAATATTATAGGGAATTTTTCAATTTTATGTGTTTGAATAAGTGTTATGGCTTCAAATAATTCGTCTAAAGTTCCAAAACCTCCAGGCATGACTACAAAACCTTGAGAGTATTTTACAAACATGACTTTTCTAACAAAGAAATAATCAAAATCTAAACTTTTATCAGAATCGATATAAGGATTATCATGTTGCTCAAAAGGTAATTCAATATTTAATCCAACCGAAGTTCCACCACCTAAATGTGCCCCTTTATTACCTGCTTCCATTATACCAGGACCACCGCCAGTAATAACACCATAACCAGATTCTACAATACTTTTAGCAATACTTTCTGCTAGTTTGTAGTATTTGTGTTCAGGTTTTGTTCTTGCAGATCCAAAAATGGAGACACAAGGACCTATTTTACTCATTTTTTCAAAACCATTGACAAATTCGCCCATAATTTTAAAAATAGCCCAAGAATCGTTTGTTTTTATTTCGTTCCAACCTTTAGGATGATGTTCTGTTACCATACTTCTTTATTTATTTTTTATTAACTTGTTTAGACAAGTCCTTAATTAGTAAATTTTATTGGTTATAAATCTAATTCTTTTTTTAAGAATTTAGCTGTATAACTTTTTTTATGTTTCACAATGTCTTCTGGCGTACCTTCAACAATAATTTGTCCGCCACCTTTTCCGCCTTCATAGCCAATATCAATAATATGATCAACGGTTTTAATAACGTCTAAATTGTGTTCAATAATTAATACGGTATTTCCTTTGTTGGCTAATTTATTGAGCACAACCATTAATACTCGAATATCTTCAAAATGTAATCCTGTAGTAGGTTCATCTAAAATATAAAAAGTATTTCCAGTATCTCGTTTACTTAATTCGGTTGCTAGTTTTATACGTTGAGCCTCTCCACCAGATAGGGTTGTACTTTGTTGTCCTAGTGT
This sequence comes from Thalassobellus citreus, assembly GCF_044385915.1. Taxonomy (NCBI): domain Bacteria; kingdom Pseudomonadati; phylum Bacteroidota; class Flavobacteriia; order Flavobacteriales; family Flavobacteriaceae; genus Thalassobellus; species Thalassobellus citreus. The sequence continues at coordinate 38,205 of NZ_JBISCC010000130.1, forward strand.
TATATAACCTAATCCAACATCTTTGATGGTTTTTAGTTTGTTGTAAATTTTTGGAATGTGTTCAAAGAAATCTACAGCTTCATTAATGGTCATATTTAAAACATCGCTGATGCTTTTTCCTTTATAACGAATTTCTAAAGTTTCACGGTTAAAACGTTTTCCTTGGCAAGTTTCACATTCTACATACACATCAGGAAGGAAATTCATTTCAATAACACGTAAACCACCTCCTTGACAGGTTTCACAACGTCCGCCTTTTACATTAAAACTAAAACGACCTGCTTTATAACCGCGAATCATAGCTTCAGGGATTTTAGCAAATAATGCTCTAATTTCACTAAAAGTACCTGTGTAAGTTACTGGATTACTACGTGGTGTTCTACCAATTGGCGATTGGTTAATATCAATAACTTTATCAATGTGTTCTAAACCTTTTATGCTCTTGTAAGGCATGGGTTTTTTTACACCATTAAAGTAGTGTGCATTTAAAATAGGGTAGAGGGTTTCATTAATTAAAGTCGATTTACCACTACCAGAAACACCAGTAATACCAATCATTTTGCCTAAAGGAAATTTAACCGATACATTTTTTAAATTATTACCTGTACAACCTTTAAGTTCTAAAAATTTGCCGTTGCCTTTGCGTCGTTTTTTAGGAATCTCTATTTCTTTATTACCATTTAAATAATCGGCAGTTAAGGTATCGTGAGTTAAAAGTTCTTCGGGTGTACCGATGCTAATAATTTCACCACCATATTTTCCAGCTTTAGGTCCAATGTCAATTACATAATCAGCACGTTCAATCATATCTTTGTCATGTTCAACAACAATAACTGAATTACCAATATCACGAAGTGATACTAACGAATTAATTAGTTTTTCATTATCGCGTTGATGCAGACCAATACTAGGTTCGTCTAAAATATAGAGGACACCAACTAATTGAGAACCTATTTGTGTAGCTAGTCTAATACGCTGTGCTTCTCCACCGGATAACGATTTAGAACTTCTATTTAATGATAAATAATTTAAACCAACATCTAATAAAAACTGTAATCTTGATTTTATTTCTTTTACAACTTCTTCAGCTATTTTAAGTTGTTTTTCTGATAAGTGATTATGTAAATCTTTAAACCAATTGGCTAATTCAACAATATCTGTATTAGCAAGTTCTGCTATGTTTTTATTGTTTATTTTGAAGTAAAGTGATTCTTTTTTTAAACGAGAACCTTCACAAACTGGACATTTAATTTTGTCCATATAATCTTTAGCCCAACGTTTTAAAGAGGTTGATTCTGCCGTTTTATATTGATTTTCAATAAAATTAGCAACGCCTTCAAAATCTATCTTATAATCTCGGGTAACTCCTAATGTTTTACTTTCAACAGAAAACTTATCGTTGCCACCATACAAAATCATTTGTTTAGCTTCCTCAGGAATATCTTTGTAAGCATCGGTTAGTTTAAAATTAAAACGCTGCGCAATTGTTTCAAACTGTTTAAAAATCCAGCTGTTTTTTTCCGCGCCATGAGGCGCTAAAGCTCCATTTTGTATTGAAAGAGAATCGTCTGGAATAATTTTATCTTCGTTTACCTGATATAATTCGCCAATACCATTACAATTATCGCAGGCACCTTTTGGAGAGTTGAATGAAAAATTATTGGGTTCAGGATTTGGATATGATATACCACTTGACGGACACATTAAATTCCGACTAAAATAGCGTGTTTCTTTGGTGTCTTGATCTAAAACCATTAATACATCATCACCATGATACATGGCCGTGTTTATGGTTTCGGTAAGACGTTTATCATTATCGGCTGTATCGTCAATTTTTAAACGATCAATAACAATTTCTATATCGTGATTTTTGTACCGATCTAATTTTAAGCCTTTTACAAGGTCTTTAATTTCGCCATCGGTTCTGACTTTAACAAAACCTTGCTTCGCTATTTGTTCAAACAGTTCACGGTAGTGACCTTTACGAGAGCGTACTACAGGAGCTAAAATATTTATGCGTTTTCCGTTAAAGTTTTTAATAATAAGTTCTTTAATTTGCTCATCACTATAACTTATCATTTTATCGCCTGTATTGTAGCTATATGCATCACTAGCACGCGCAAATAATAAACGTAAAAAATCATAAATTTCTGTAATAGTACCTACAGTAGACCGTGGTGATTTACTGGTTGTTTTTTGCTCAATAGCTATAACTGGAGAAAGGCCATCAATTTTATCTACATCAGGGCGTTCTAAACCTCCTAAAAATTGTCTGGCATAGGCCGAAAATGTTTCAATGTAACGACGTTGTCCTTCGGCATAAATAGTATCAAAAGCTAATGATGATTTTCCGCTGCCTGATAATCCTGTAATAACTACCAGTTTTTCACGAGGAATGGAAACATCAATATTTTTAAGATTGTGTACTCGGGCTCCTTTTACTTCAATAAAATCATCAAATTGGCTCATAAATAGGCAAAAGCGCAAAGTTACAATTTTTGATGTTAAATTCTTGTGAAGTTTATTCCCGTTTTATTTTATCAATATGCTTATCAAATATTATTGATTTGTTGCGTTTAGATAATTAATTAGAAATTTCATGTTTTTAATATAGTTCCCTGTTGAAATATATTTTTGATTTGTTTTATTTCTAAAAGGAGAAGTGTCAGTTTCATCACCAACCCTTGTAGTGCTATAATCATTGGTAAGCTCTGTTTTTACGCCGTCTCCAATATATGGGTTACTAATATATGCTTTAGTTGTTAGCCAACGGTTTTGGTTATCTAACGCATTAATAATTTCTGTTATTTTAGTTTCATTAACCTTAAATTGATAGCTAAACCTATTTAGATTATAATATTTTTGAGGTGTCCCTTCGTTTTTAAATTGTGCTGGTTTAAGAGGGGAATCCTTAGATGCTTCATCGCTTGTAAGTTGTGAAACTCTTTTGTATTCATCTTTTAATTTTTGAATAGGAATACCACGTTTTCCTCCGTAATGAGATAATAGATTTTTATCATCATAATCTACATAATAACGTCCGTATTTTACGTTAGATCCTTTACGGTGGACATAAATTGGTTTGTTGGATTTAATCTCAACAAATGTTGGGTGTGTACGGTGTGCATCTACTTTATCTGCAGGTAGAGTTACTTTTTCTAACCAATTAATGGCTTTAGGTACGCCTTCTAGAAAAGTTCTATCACCTGTTAATTCATAAAATTTCATTAAAAGAAACGTGTTTTCACTTGTCGCTCCAGGTAAAAAAGCAGCTGGTTCATAAGTTCTAGCACTAGCAACTTCCATTTTCATATTTAACTGTTGGCCCCATGCACCAGAGCTATGTTGAGATATTTTATAAAAATTCATACCTCTATAAATTGGATCAAGAAATCGTTCTTCTCCTAATACTAAATAACATTGAATGAGTAGATTTATATTCTCCCAAATAACATCATCGTTAAATGTATAAAACGAAGAATAGTCTGGAAATCCATGCTTTTCATAATTATACATTAACGGATATCTTTGAGGCCAACCACCATTAGGGTATTGACTTTTTAAAACAAACTCAATAGCTTTATCTAAGGCTGGTTTATATTTAGGATCTAATTCTTCTAGATACATTCTTAATAAAAATCTTGTAGCATCAGATGTTACATCGTCATCAAAAGTGGAGTTACCATAATAATGTTGAAACTCTTCTAAGCGCCATCCGTTTTTACCAATAGTATTATACCATTGTTTAAGCGATCGGTCTCCTGCAAAATCTACTACATAATTCCAGCCTCCTTCATTACTTTGTCCCCAAATAACCGCAGCTGCAGCTTTTTGTGCCGCTTTTAAATAGTATGTGTTATTAGTAGCATGATAGGCATCTAAAAACAAATTACCCATACCAATTGTTCCCGATCCTTGCATCCAAATCATGGTTTTATAAGCTTCCATTTCTCCCCACTGACGTGAAAAATCGGGCATATAATACCAAACATAACCACCATTAGTACTTACTTCTTCAACCATAAATTTGGTTGCTTTAAGCATGGTTTCTAATGTTTGTTCTTTAGTAAACTTTGTTTGTGCTTCTAATTTTAATCCTAATATTAAAATTAAGAATAGGAGTAGATAGTGGTTAGCTATTTTCATATTACTTAGTTGGTTTTAATACAAAAAAACAACATGAATTTGGAAACAAATGGGAAAGTATTCTAAATAGCTTAAGAATAATAAATTATTCAAACTTTTAATATGTAATTACTTAGATGGTTTAAAAACTCATAAATTCATTTGGTTTAAGTTGTTTTTGAGATACTTTAACTTTGTATATGTCTCCTTTAAACCAAGAGCGTTTATTTAAACGTACACCTGCAGAACTTTTCCCTGTTTCAATAGGATTAAAAGTGTAAGGCTCTGTTAATTCAAGTTTTCCGTTAACATAGGTGCTAAGACTATTTGCAGAAACAACTAAAGCAACATGATACCATTGTCCTAGAGGATGCAGCAAGCTTTCGTCAATGAGCGCTAATTTATTTTCTCCAGAAGCTACAAAACCATCAAAATACCAGTTATAATCTACAGCTCTTATTTCTAGTAACATTCTATCTCCAGAAACTTCACCCATGTGAACAACACGTTGCTCAAAAGGAGAATTTAATGACGGATTAAAAATCATTTCTATAGTAAACTCCTTTAACGATTTTAGAGGCATTTCATTAATGAATAAAGCATCATCAACTCCATTAAAATGAACGGCTTCACCATGTGATGATTGAACTATTATAGGATTACCACTAATTTCTAGATTATTAGGTTTTGTTTTTAGGATATTCGCTAGTGTCCATTCGGTTGTGTTATTTTGAGCTTGTTGTTTTTTAGAGTTTTTACAATTAAAAAGAAAAGTAAAACATAATGTAATTAATACAATTTTTACTGTGGTATTTATTCTAGTATATTTAATAATCATAAATTTATTTTTGTTTTGAATTGATAACTAAAGAAAAATAGTTAATTATTCAAATATATTTAAAAAAGAGTCCTTTGTCAAAATGTTAGTTACTAAATTGATTTTTAAAAGAATAATACTTAATAACTACCGTAACTAGTAACACAAAAAGATACAATTAAAACAACCAATCCAACAAGTAGGATTGCATAGGTTTCTTTTTTTACATGTTTCCATTCTTTCATAATGACACCTACAATATAGCTAAAGAAAATAAGCATAGACATGTGTAATACCCAACTAGCAAACTGGAATTCTCCCATTTTTACATGCCCTAAGCCATAAAAGAAAAACTGTAAACACCATAGCATACCTGTTAAAGATGATAAGAACCAATTTCTTAAAAGATTGCTTTTAGGAGCTTCTATTGCTGTGTTTTTATTAGGTAAAAATTCTTTTATTGTATTTTGTTTAAAACTTAAGACTAAATACCATATAAAGTTTACAACAAAACAACCTAAGGTAGATACTACTAATTTCGCATTTCCTTCAAAATGACCTGCGCCATTTTCGGCTGCCATATCTGCAATAGGTTGCCCAAATTCTAAAGATAGATTAAACACTCCAGAAAGTACACCTGCAATAATACTTAATGCTAAGCCTAACATCATGTTAAAGCCCGCTTTGTTTAGTTTTTTGCTACTTATATCTTTTTCTTTTTTAAAACCTGCCCATCCACAAATAACAACACCAAGAATAGATAATAGCATTCCTAAAAGTACAATACTACCTCCAGGTTTTGTGAAGAAATCTTGAAAGCCTCCAAACACCATAAGTGGCATGATTGTACCAATTACCGCAGAAATACCTATAGCAATGGTATAGGTTAAAGAATAGCCAATATGGTTAATGGCTTTACCAAAAGACATACCACCAAAGCCATAAATACCGCCTAACAAAAAGGCCATCCAAAACGGTTTTGAAGGTGCTTCTGCCATGATGGAAAAAAAATCAGGCACCGTTAACCACGCTAATAGCATAGGCATAACTAGCCATGCAAAAATGGATTGTGCTAACCAATAGGTATTCCATGACCATCCTTTTGTTTTGGTACTTGGTAAATAACAACTCGCTGCTGATATGCCTCCTACTGCATGAAGAAGCGTTCCTATTAAAGAATTTGGTGCACTCATTTTATTATGTTTTAGTTAGTTGGTTATTTTGAAACTCATTAGTAATTATAATCTAATGGGTAATTTTAAGCTTTTCTTTTAACGAGCAATAAATGATCGCAAACCAAAACAACTTCACCTTTTTGATTTATGATTTCTACATGCTCAGTTACGGTTCCCATTTCTGGTCTTTTTGCATCGGCTTTATTTGAAATGGTAATTTCAGAATGAATGGTATCACCAATGTGAACGGGTTTAACAAATCGCATTCTATCATAGCCTTTTGAAAATGCTTCTGGGTTTATTTCGGAAGCTGTTAAACCAATGCCTATACTAAAAATCATGGTGCCATGTGCAATACGTTGTCCAAAGGGTTGTGTTTTACACCAAGCTTCATCCATATGATGCGGAAAGAAATCTCCTGTATGTCCTGCGTGCACAACGAAATCGGTTTCGGTTATAGTTCTTCCTAAGGTAACACGTTTGTCGTCTAATTTATAATCTTCGAAAAATGTTGATTTGAAATACATATCTTATTTTTTTAATCGTTTTATTGTTTATAGTTACTCTGTGCGTTAGGGATTGTAGCGGCATCCTTTTGTTTTTATAAAAAAACATTCCTAGTTTTTAGGATGTAATTTTATTTGATTGTGGATTCTTGCCTGTTCAGGAATGACAAAAAAAACAAAAGATACAGCGTAAAGCCCGACCTTAATCCTTAACTTAATTCAGGATTAAGGTAACGCCCAATTAATTTAAATCTTTTAATGAAATACCGCCGTTTTTATTGCTAACATAACAAGCTTCAACCACTTTCATAGTATCTAAAACGTCCTGAACACTGGTGTGTAACACTTTGTCTGAACCTTCTTTAAAGCGCATTAAGTTAGACATGGTACCGATGAACGATTCAGGAAACCACGAGCCTTCCAAATCGATGGTTTTCCATTCGTATGGCTTTCCAGCTTCTGCAATGGCGTATTCGAAAACGTCTGGTAAACCATCGGGATAATTCATTAACAAGCCCATTTTGGCTTTTATAGCGCCTTTAGTGCCTTCCCATTTTATATAACTTTCTTGATGTTCTGCTCCAAAATGATGGTCGTGATTGGTGTTTATTTTAACACTTTTGGTATCGCCATAATCTAAAATGATAGTAGAGCGACACGAGGACAAATCTTTTGATGGATGCTTCCAAGTTTTTGCCATAACGCCGTTTGGATTTCCTAAAAATGAGCGAATACAATCTATATAATGCACGCTATGAAATAGTATTTCTAAGCGTGGATGCTGTTTAATAACAGGAAATAATTCCCATGGTGTATTTACGGTGACTTTAAATTCTAAATCGTATAAATCGCCTATAAGCCCTTGATCGATAATGTTTCTTGCTGCACTAACAAACGATGCAAATCGTAATTGAAAATTGATGGCGGCCACTAGGTTTTTACGCTCACAAACTGCTACAATTTCTTTGGCTTGTTTATAATCGTTACCCATTGGTTTTTGAATAAGTACAGCAGCACCATTGGGTAATTGTTCTAAAATGCCTATGTATTGATCTGGCAATACCGTAATGTCATAAACCGCATTTTTAGGTGCGTGTTTTACTGCATCAGAAACGGTATCAAATACATGCTCAATATTATGGTCTTTGGCGAGTGCATGTGCTTTCGAAATGGTTCGGTTTGTTATTCCAAATACTTTAAAACCTGCCATTTTATAAGCTGGTAAATGAGCATCTTTTACAATACCACTTGCGCCAATGATAATGATTGGTTGCTGTGTTTCTGGTAACAAAGGTTTATAAGTAACATTCATTTTAAATAATTTTTTGGATGTTATTTTGTGTGTCTTCTAATAGTTGCTTTGATGGCACATTTTTATTTATAGCGTTTAAAACCATAGCATCAATTAAGGCTGCTACTTTTGGCCAAATAGGTGTTTGCGGTAGCGTTAATGCGTTTTCGTGAAGCCTACTTAATTTATGATAATAGGGAATGGTTTTATTGATTTCTGTATCATTCCAAGTTGATTTTCGGCAGCCAATACCGCCTTCGTTGGTTAAAAGTTTATCACTTTTAGCTGTGGTTGCAAATCGTAAAAAATCATAGGCTATTTTTTTATGTTTACTTCCTGAACCAATAGTGTATAACCAATACACATTTAATGATGCTGATTTGTGATTTTCATTATGGGGTAATTCAGCAATATCGACGTTTCCTTTTACTTTAGAATCATTGATAACTTCGCACATTGAGGCAAAACCAAACCAATTTATTGCCATGGCAGCTTCACCTGTAGCAAATGCCATACCTGCTTCTACAGAACCAAATTCTTTTGATTTTGGATGTGTTGTTTTTTTATTGTTTACGAGTTGTCTGTAGAAATCTAATGCCTCAATAGCTTCTGGTTGGTTTATGTTTATTTGATTATTATCATCTAATAACGATCCACCACGTGTCCATAATTGTAAACAAAAATCGAAAACCATATTATGGCCATCAGGATAATTGGCAAATACGCAACCATATAATTTTTGTTCTGGACGATTAAAAAACGCTGCTATATCAGTAAATTGATTCCATGTTTTTGGAGGTTGTAAATCGTAACCATATTGGTTTTTAAAGGTTGTTTGTTCTGTTTTGTTTTCAAATAAATCTTTTCTATAAATTAAACATTCTGGCCCATCATGAAATGGTAATCCATAAACTTGATGATTAATTTCTTGTAAATGAAGTAACGATTGATGCCAACCTTCAGGAAAATCTTGAGGCGGGTTTTGATTGATTAGCGGTGATAAATTTTCAACTGCTTCAGCGTTTACTGCATCAAAAATCCAATCGGTATTAATATGAGCAATATCCCAATCGCCATTTTTTAAACCATGATTAGCTAAGGTTTGCTCGTACAAGTCATGAAGTTCTAAAGGAATCATTTCTGCTTCAACAGACAGATTGTTTTCTAAACAAAAAGCATCCCACAATTTTTGAAGTGTGGTTTCAAAAGGATCAAATTTCCGAACTGCAATTCTTAACTTTTCCATTACATATTGATTAATTCTTCTAATATTTTCTTGTTGTGTTCTCCTAATTTAGGCGAGCCTTTACTTGATGTTAATAATTCGCCATCAATTTTAATAGGACAGCGTGTGGTTTCGTATGAATAGCCATCTCCCATGGTTACTTTTTGAATAAAATCTAAGACTTTAAAACCGTCTTCTTCAAAAAGTTCTTGATAGTTTAGCACTTTCGCACACCAAATATCGGCGGGTTCTAAAATAGCAAGCCAGTAGTCTGTATCTTGTGTTTTAAGATGCTTTGCTAATACTTTTTTGATGTCGTTTCGTAATTCAAAGGTGTTTTCTGGAAACTTCAACAACTCCTCGCAGTTTAATAATTCTGATAAAACAGGAATAGATCCCATGGCTAGTGCTAAAAAACCATTATTTGTTTTATAGATCCCATAAGGTGCGCCTAAATATGCGTGTGCATTATTGCTTTTTGTTCTCACAGGAAGCTCACCGCCATCATTAAAATAAGTTGTAATGGTTTCAAATTGAAAATCGATTGCCGATTCTAGCATACTTACCTGAACAAATGCTCCCGTATTACTAACCGTTTTTCTGTAAAGTGCTGCTAAAATACCTTGTGCTAAATGAGCGCCTGCCAACATATCGACAATAGATAAACCCATAGCAACAGGACCATCGTTTTTATTGCCTGTTAACCAAGTTAAAGCTGTTAAGGACTGTAGCAATAAATCTTGCCCAGGATGTTTAATTAAATCGGGATGATTGCCATAGCCAGATATTTCGGCATAAACAACATTTGGGTTTATAGCTTTAACATCGTTGTAACTTAGCCCGATACGTTCCATAACACCTGGTCTAAAATTATGCATAACCACATCTGCTTTTTCCAATAATACTTTAATTGTCTTTAGGTCTTCAGCATCTTTTAAATCGGCTGCAAAAGACTCTTTGTTTCTATTTATAGTATGAAAAATAGAGGATTCTTCATTCATTATTAAATCAGAACAATAGAGCGTACGACAAATATCTCCTGTGATAGGTTTTTCAATTTTAATAACACGCGCACCTAAATCTGCCAATCGTAAACTAGCGGATGGGCCAGATAAAAACTGACTAAAATCTACTATTAAATAATCTTCTAATGGTCGCATTTAATTATTTAAAAATTGTTTGTGAATCGTTTTATTATCTTCTCCAATTTGTGGCGCCGCTTTAGTACTTGTCAAAATATTGCCATCAAATTGTATGGGCAGTCTTGTGGTTGTCATTTCTTTTCCTTCAGCATTTTTTACAATTTGTTTTAACTGTAAATCGTTCATAAAAGCTTGGTTATTCAAATCATTATAATTCAATACTTTTTCACACCACATGCCATTTTTTCGTAAAAGGCTAATCCAATGTTCTGAACTTTTAGTGGTTATTCGCTTTCTAAGTATTTTTCGAATAGCTGCTCGTCCTGTAAACCACGTTTTTTTATTAGAATAAGCACTTAAATCAACATTAAGAATATCACCCAATTGCATTAAATCGCCCATGGCTAAAGCTATATAGCCATTATTGGTTTCGTAAATACCATAAGGCGCACTTAAAAAAGCATGTGCACTGCCTTTTACATTTCCTCTATCTGCTAATTGACCACCATTATTTAAATAAATAGTTAAAGCTTCAAATTGCACATCTAAAATTGATTCTAACAAACTGACTTCAACTAAAACGCCTTTTCCTGTTTTAGCACGTTTAAGTAATGCTGCTAAAATGCCTTGTACAAAATGATTACCACACATTAAATCGGCAACCGCCAATCCAAAAGGTACAGGGCCTTGGCTACTCTTTCCGCTTAGCCATGTTAATCCTGAAAGTGATTGTACTAATAAATCTTGTCCTGGTTTTTTTGCCCAAGGACCTTCGTTTCCATAACCGGTAATAGTACCATAAATTATTTTTGGATTAATGTTTAAAACATCTTGAAACGTTAATCCTATTTTTTCCATAACGCCAGGTCGGAAATTGTGAGTAACAACATCTGCTTTGGCTATTAGTTTTTTTACCTGTTCTAAATCGTTTGGATCTTTTAAATTAGCCGCAAACGATTCTTTATTTCTGTTGATAGTATGAAACAGCATACTGCTGTCATCAACAAACAAATCTTTAATGCTTAATTGTCTGCAAGCTTCTCCTTTAACGGGACGTTCTATTTTAATGACACGCGCACCTAAATCGGCCAATTTTAAACCTGCCGAAGGTCCTGCCAAAAATTGAGAAAACTCTAATACCAATAAACCTTCTAATGGCTTCACTGTTTTATTTTATTAATGCGTTAATGATTCTTTATAAATGTCATTCATTTTGTCTACAGCTGCTTCAACAGAAACTTTGCCTGATACAGCTTCATGAATAACAGGACTTGCTTCATCTTGAAAATGCATATAACCATAATATTGTGGACGCATAGTTGCTTCATCTAAAGTTTGTAAGGTGTCTTTAAAAAAGTCTTTACACTGCTTATTTACATCATCATTTAACCATGACTTTCTATGTCCTGGTTGTCCTCCAAATTCGAAATATAATCCAGATTGCATTTTTTCTGTAGCTATAAACCCAGCATATTTCATGGCAGCTTCTGCGTGTTCTGTTTTTGAAGATACCGCAATACCTGCGCCTCCTAAGGTAGAACGCAGCCTTTTACCATTAAAAGTAACTAAGCCTCCTGCTTTTAAAGTATGATCTGCATAGTTTTTTTTCGAATAGTTTGAATACCCATAATTAAACGGACTGTAAACTATATCATTTGTTTGTGTCATATGTTCAGCTATTTTTATAGGATTCATTTCTAAACAAAATGACGGAGCTAAATCGACTAGTTCTTTATAGGTTTTTATGGCTTCAATCATAATATGACGAGGCGCAACTTCGGTTTTACTTTCAAAAACATTTGCGCCTAGAGCAATACACATCATATAATTATGCATTAAAGTATCAATAGGAATCGATGCAAACGCGACCTTCCCAGTTTTTGTTAATTCTAATAATTCCTTCCAAGTTTTAGGGATTTGTATGTTTTGCTGACTAACTAAATCTTCTCTCCACGTCGCAATGGGTGTAGCAGCATCGGTTGCTAAAGTCCATTGTTTACCATTCATATTGTAGCTGGCATGCGATTTCCCTACACTATTATTTGCTAATTCTTTTATAAAATCGGCATCCAAATAATCATCAAATGATAAAAGAACCTGATCTCTTGCTGCTATGGAAACATGCGGATTATCCATGATTAACAAATCGTATTGGCTTGTTAATTCATTTAAAGAAGCATCAGCAAATGCTTGTAGCGATCGCTTTTCCCAAGTAATTCGTATGTTAGGATGTAACTCTTCGAATCGTTGAGCTGTTGCAACTACCGAGGTAAATCCGCGGGTATGATTCCAAGCTATTCCTTTTAATGTTATCATTTATTTTATTCTATCTTAATAATTAATTTAATAATCCATTAGGCCATTCATAACTCCCTGGCTTTATGGTAATATATTTATTAGGGTTGTTGTCATACTGCATTCTAACAACACCAGATGCAAGTTCTTCAATTGGTGTAAATGATTTCCAATGTAATTCGTTTAACAAATCGTAGGCAGTAGCGCCACCTTCAATAAAAAGATTATTTGTATTAGAAGCTTTCACAAATCTTTTTGCTATTAAGCTCATTCTGGTTTTTAAATTTAATGAACTATTTTTAAGTTGAATGATTTCATTTGAAATTCTTAAAGCTACTTTCTTATTATCATTATAAATGCCTGATATTTTTTCTATAAAATCGTTTAAAGCATTTTGGTTGAGTTTGTCTTCTAGAAGAATTTTAGGAAACGTTACCAAAGGGCAATTTGTTTTTTCTAAATTTTTTGAAAACTGAACACTTTTAGGATGCGTACTTCCTGAAAGGAGTACATAATCATTTTTATAGTTGTGTTTCGTTTGATTAATTTTTGAAGTTGCTAATTTCATTTTTATTAATAACTGCTCGAAAAAAGCAGCACTTCCTGCAATAACAGTATCATCAGTATATAAATTGATGGATTGGGTTAATGCTTCTACAGCATCGCAATCTGGAATAAAAATACCTTTTGAATTGATTTCTGTAATTGTTCCTGTATGAATGTCGATTTTAGAAGGTTTACTATATCTATCAAGAATAAGGTTTTTAACTGAAGCTGTTTTTGAAGGAAAATCAGGATCGGTTGCAAATCCCGTTTTTTCAATGGAGATGTTGTTTATTAAATACGTGCCATTTTTGATACAGCGATTTCCTTCAGGATTTGAAGGTTGTAAAAGCACACGGTCTTTCTCGTGTACATCAAGTAAAGCTGAAAGTTCTGTTAAAACATGGCCTCTTAAAACAGAATCACATTTTTTAAAAAAGATACTGTTTGATTTTTCTAAAATATCTTCGGCTAGATGAAAATGCGTTTCATAAGCTTCATCCTCAGTCATCGATCGAGAATCGGTAGCAATAATATTAACAGCAGCTTCTTTCTCTGGAATCGTATCAATTCCAAAAGAAACCTCTACGCCGTAGCGAAGACAAATTCCTGCTATTTCAGCAGCACCTGTTATATCATCTGCAATTACAGTAATCATTATTTTTTATGTTTAGCCATTACAATAGCATAGTCTATAGCAACAAGCATGGCATCAGCCGAAGCAATGCCTTGTCCCGCTATTTCAAATGCTGTTCCATGATCTACCGATGTACGTATAATAGGCAGACCTAAAGTGATATTAACACCTTTAACACTCTTCATGGTTTCCTTTTCATTATCCCATTTAAAACCTTCTAATTTAAACGGAATATGACCTTGATCGTGATACATAGCAACACAGCCATCAAATTTTCCTTGTACTGCTTTTACAAACATGGTATCTGGCGGAAAAGGGCCTTCAACAGTATAACCTAATGCATTCGCTTTTTCTATAGCAGGTATTATTTCATTGACTTCTTCATCTCCAAATAATTGATTTTCTCCGGCATGTGGATTCAATCCAGCAATGGCTATTCTAGGGTTTTTAATACCGAATTTTTTACAAGCATCATCCAATAAAGTAATCACTTCAAATACGCGATCTGTTTTGCATAAATCGCATGCTTGCCGCAATGACACATGTGTACTGTTATGAATCACTCTAAAGTTTTCATCAGCCAAAAGCATAGCGAATTTTTTAGTGTCTGTGTATTCTGCATAAATTTCAGTATGCCCAGAATATTTATGTCCCGCTTTATGGATAGATTCTTTATTAATAGGTGCTGTAACTGTAGCATCAATTTCTTTAGCTAAAGCTAATTCTATATTTTTTATAACAGCCTCAAAAGCTGCTTTTCCAGCTATGGCGGTAACCATTCCCGGTTGTAAATTAGCATTATCAACATTTTTTAAATCATAAACATCAATAATTCCACATTCGAATTTAGCATCCTTTACATTTTGAATCGCATTAATTTTTAATGAAGATTTTAATGTGTTTACTTCATTTTGCATGGTTTGTGCATCTCCAACAACTAAAGGGTTACATCGATTGTAAACATCTTGTAATGCTAATGTTTTTATGATTATTTCTGGACCAATTCCTGCAGGATCGCCCATTGAAATTCCTATTTTTGATTTCATCAATTATATTTTAAAGCAATTTTGTATAAATATTTATAGCATCTTCTCGTGTAACCTCTCTTGGGTTATTCTTTAATAAGCGGGTTACTTTCATAGCGATGTCTGCTAGTTCAGGAATATCGTTTTCAGAAACTCCAATTTCAGATAGTTTTTGTGGTATATTACATGCTCTTGATAAGGCTTCAATTTTTTCTATACCTACGGTTGCAATATGCTCATCCTTACCATTCCACGTTATTCCCATAGCACGTGCTACATCGGCATGTCTTTTTGGGTTTGCCGATAAATTAAAGCGTAACACTCCGGGCATTAAAATAGCATTTGATAAACCATGTGCAATGTGGAATTTTCCACCTAAACCATAGGATAATGCATGAACTGCAGAAGTGTTTACAGGTCCTAAACATAAGCCTCCATACATTGAACCTAATAATAGGGCAGAACGCGCTTCAATATCATTTCCATCTTCATAAGCTTTTTGAATGTTTTCAGAAATAAGCTGTATGCCTTTTAAAGCGTAAGTATCAACTGCTGGATGTGCAAATTTATTAGTGTAGGCCTCAATACAATGCGATAAAGCATCAATACCAGTTTCTGCGGTTAGTTTTGGAGGTAACGTTAGTGTTAATATAGGGTCGAGATAACAAGCGTCTGGTACTAAATAAGGACTAATAATACCGCTTTTAGCTTGTGTTTCTTCATTTAATAAAATGGCATTTGGTGACACTTCACTTCCTGTACCTGATGTAGTAGGAATACAAATTAGTTTTATTTTTCTTCCATTTAAAAATCCAATACCTACAATATCTTCGAGTTTTTGTTCATTATTGATGAGCGCAGCAAGTAGTTTTGCACAATCTAGAACACTGCCACCACCAACACCAATGACACAATCAGGGGTGAATGATTTGGTTGCTTCTAGAAGTTCATTAAATTGAGCAAATGTAGGTTCTCCAACATATTTGTATTCTACAAGTTGAACTGTTTTGTTTTTAGATTGAATATCTTTTACGGTTGTTTTAACAGCAGATAATAGAGGTGTTGCGACCAATAATAATATACTGTTTGAAGTTTCTATAATAGCATCTTTTGAAAGATATTTTATTGAATCTTCTCCGAAAACAATTTTTTGAGGTTGTAATAATGTGATTGAATTCATTTTGTATGTTATGATTCTTTTTCTTTTAATTTGAAATATCCGTAGATGGTTAATTCGTCTTTTACTTCTTCAGATTTGAACAGGAAACTAGCAAAATAACCAACGACTAATACAATCAGGTGGCTATAAACACCTAGCATGTATTTATGATGTGGAAAATTATAATCACCTAAATCTAATATTAACGCATCTCCAATTTTTGTTGTTGTTAATATGGCATAAGCTGTAAAAATGATACAAGTAGCAATACCAATATGCAAACCTTGTTTGTTAGCTCGTTTTGAGAATAGTCCTAAAAGAAAAATTCCAACAATACCGGCTGAGAAAATGGCATATAATTTAAAAACGACACCTAATACACCTTGTCCGCTCCACGCAGCATATAATAATGCGACACCTGCCATAGAAACTCCAGCAAATAACACCAATAAACGCCCAACAATTAGTCGTTGTTTATCTGTACAATTAGGGTTGAAACGCTGATAAAAATCTTCGACACCAATTGCTGCTAAACAATTCATATCAGAATCTAAACTAGAAACTGCTGCTGCAATTAAAGCAGCTAGTACTAAGCCTACGGCTCCAATAGGTAATTCTGTTCCAATAAAATATGTAAATACTTGGTCTACTTTCATACCTTCTGGTAAAGTCGCGCCTCCTGTATTGTAAAATACAAATAATAATGATCCTATTAGCATAAACAATCCCCAAACAGGAACACTTGCTAAAACACCAATATAGGCTGCTTTTTTAGCATCTTTATCATTCTTGGCAGTTAAGTAGCGTTGCACAATGGTTTGATCGGTGCCATATTTCTGTAAAGCATAAAATGCTCCATTAATAACCAGTACCCAAAAGGTTAATTCTGAAAAACTAAAATCATAAGGTCCGAAATCTATTTTTTTCATTGAAACGGCTTCACTTATCATATGTCCAGCGCCTCCTTCAGAATTAAATAATAAAATGCCTATACATAATAATCCGCCTCCAATAAGTAAAAAACCTTGAATAACATCCATCCAAATAACAGCTTCCATGCCGCCTAATAATGTTAGAATTATAATGATTACTGTTAAAAATAAAATAAAGGTAGTAACATCTATACCTGTAAGTGTTGCTAAAGCTAAACTTACCAAATATAAAACGGTTCCCATTTTTGAAAAATGCGTTAAAATAAAGGCGACAGAGCTGTACATTCTTGCAAATACGCTAAAACGACGCTCGAAATATTCATAGGTACTTAATCTGATAACTTTTCGGAACAGTGGGACAATAACCCAAATTAACCCAATTAATACAATAGGCACCATTAAACCTTGAACGAGTAAAATCCAGTTAGATTTGTAAGCCGCTGCTGGATATGCTAAAAATGTAACACTACTTATTAAAGTTGCAAATATTGAAATTCCAATTGCCCAAGCTGGTATAGTTTTACTTCCTGAGAAATATTGATCGGAACTTTTTTGTCGATTTGCAAAGTAAAAACCTGCTCCTAAAGTAAAGGCAACAGAAATAATTACAATAACAATATCAATCCAATGAATGTTTAGCATAATAATTTAGTTTAGTTGGTATTTATTAATCCACCTCGGTTAATGGTGGCATCATGGTTTTATTACATATTCCTTTTTTGTTCATTAGCGACTTTAAAACGGCTAATGATTGTCCTAAGGTTTTATCTTTTTGATATTTTTGTGCAATTACATCAGTTTCATCTTGTAACCTATCACAATTATTCCAGTCTTTCTTTAGAGCAGCATCATAGAGCGCTTTATACATTTCTGGCACATAATTTCCAGTACTAGGAACAATACCATCGGCACCTAGTTTTAAACTACCAGCACTTTGAGCGCCCCAACCACAGAAAAAAGAGAAGTTTTCATTTTCTTTATATAAGTTTATAAACGTTTTCATGCGATATTCATCACGTTCAGAATCTTTTAGTCCCCATATGTTTTGATGTGTAGATAGGTTCTCTACCACATTTAATGGAATAGACATTTGAGTAGTTGCTGTAATGTTATACATCATTATTGGTCCAGATATTTTGTCAGCAAGTGTTTTGTAAAAAGAAGTCATTTGCTCTGGGGTAAGTCCGTAATAGGAGGGAAGTGTAGCAACAACACAATCGGCTCCAATTTCTATATATGTATTACCACGATTAATTAAATCACCAACCTGATTACCTACTAAACCTGCATAAATACATTGGTTTTCTCCCTTAGAATCTACAGCGGCTTTAACCAATCTAAAACTTTCGATTTCATTTATAGAGCTAGATTCACCTGTAGTTCCTAAAACAAGCGGATGTATATTGTTTTCTGCAAATAAAGTTACAAGCCTTTTTACAGCGTCAATATCTACAGTGAAATCTTTATTTATTGGTGTTATCATGGGTACTACAACACCTGAAAAACGTTTATGCATATAATTGTAATAGTTTATAAATTAGTTTGTGTCTGAATTGTAAAGTGTAAAATGCAATATTGGTAAATGAATAATAAAACTGTGTAATTTTTGAGCGGCGACCAATTTTGTAAACTTAATATTGATAACCATTATCAACTTTTAATTTGTTGATGCAGTCTTTATGCTAAACAGAAATTCATGTAATAAAAAAGGGTGTGTATTTTATAATACACACCCTTTAAAAATTATAATTTTTAAATTATTATCTAGTAAGTAATTTTACTGATTTTTCACCTTCTGCATTTTTAACAGTAGCAATCCAAAGACCAGATTTAAAAGTAAAATTAGTATCCTCATTAGTTTTAAATGACTTAACTAAAGCTCCAGTAATACTATAAATTTTTACTTCGGTTTGAGAATTTACATTTGACACATAAATTCTGTTGTTAACAGCACGTACTTGTGTTTGTGATTTTAAATTTTTATCATCTACACTTAAAAGTGCTTCTACAGAACTTTTGATAGAAGTAGAACTTACATACATTCTGTATATTCTAATTTTTCCACCACGGTTTCTTAAAATGTATGGTCCAGCATCAACAGCTTGAAACTCCATAACTCTTACAGATTCATCACCAGTATCAGTACCATCAATTGGTCCTGTAGAGCTTCCTGAACCAGTACCAGCATCAGTAATATCTACAGGTACTCCTGTACCTCCATAAGTTGCAAATTGGAAAGTTCCAGTTGAAAAACCTCGAGTACCATCACCTTCAATATCTGTATATTGACCAGAACCAACAACTGTTAAATATTCACCAGCAGCTAAAGTCATTGAAAACCCACGACCACCAGATCTATCCCATCTTTTTTCACCAGGAGTAGTAAATTGGATACATCCAGCAAATTCGTTAAGATCTACAGGGTCCGGTAAATCTACTCGTTCATCATAGCGAGTTATATCTTTATTTATTGTGATTATACGATCACTATTACTATCTTTCATAAAGCCCATGTTAGTTGTACCATCTAAATCAGGAAGGTTGTTTGGTTTTGTGTAAACACTAGAACCACTAATATAGATTCCACCATTGCCATCATCTTTACCAGAACCAACTTGAAATTTAGACATACTTGCATAAACAGGATCAAAAGTAGCATCATAAATTGATTGTACACTTTCTCCGTTTTCATTTTGATAACCTGCTTTTGGAGCATATCCTGTTCCATCAGCAAAATTAACTGCAGGAACACCTCCAGCGTCAACCCAATTTATATTACGAAGTTTAGCCGATAAAGCATTTAGATATTCAACAGGCATAGCGTTGTCATAACCAGCACCTAAATCTTTACCTCCAAAATCCCAATATTTAATTTGAGCTTCTGTTGTTGCTGTAAAAAGCAAGATTGGTAATATGAGTAAAAGTAATTTTTGTTTCATTTTTTTAGTTTTAAGATTAATATTTAGTTGAAAATAATTCTAAAATTTCAGCTATTATAAATAACGATAGCTTATTTAGATATAACATGCAATTTAATAAGTATATAAATATTGCGGTGTTACTATTGTACGACGACCAATTTTATAAAATTACGAAATTTTAATAAAAAATAAAATTATTTCATATTAAAAAATACTTTGATGATTGCTAAGTTTAATAATAATTATTAAGAATTTGAAAATTTATTAATGATTATTATAACCTCTAAATATTATTGGGGAAAATTTATAGCTACAGGTTAGAAACAATTGGAAAAATAGTGTTTTTCAATTTATTGATGCATATATGTTGATTTATATACCGTTAATTTTTTTGATATTTAAAAGGAAGCAATTAAAGGTTAACTTGAAATTTTAATATCAGTAATCTCTAACCCTAAAAATAGTAGTTTATGAAACGTAGGTAATTGTATGCCATTATCTAAGGTAGTCCAATTTATCCAAGATGCTTCTAAACCGTCAATGGGTAATATGGATGCCCATATCTTGAAAGCATTAGGTTTACCTGTTTTATCTAATAACCATAAGTATGAATCTCCAGGTGTAGAGCCGCCAGTTTTGTAGGTAACTAGTAAGGCTTCATCATTATTTTCTAAATTAACTAATCTGCGCTCAACACCATCATCAAAAACCTTATAAGGAGCAACCAACCAAAAAGAATCATTATTAAAGTAGTTTATAGCTTTTTCTATTAATTCTTCTCTTAATTCGCTTTCAATTATAAAACCATGAATATAAACTTTGCTGTTTGCATAGTTTTTTAGGTCAAGGTTTACTTTGTGCTCTTTCCAATATACTTCACAGATGTTTTTAGTTTTGTCCCATTTATAATGATGACGCTTTTTAAAAGTCCACTCAATATAATCTGTGTTTTTATAAGCTTCATAGTTTAATGCATCTAGCATTTTATTTGCCAATGCATCTGCTTGTTCACCTTCTATACCAGCAGGTAAATCTTCATTGTATTTAAAATAAAGAAAACCAAAAAAAAGAAAGCTTGGTAAAGTGAAAAAGATAATAACACCTATAGCTATTTTTAATATTTTCTTTGGTTTGATGGACATGATTCTGATTAAAGGGCTATTGCATAAATAATTAATGCGGTTCTAAAATATTAATTATTAGTTGATTAATGAAGTAAAAACGATAAAAAACGATGGGTGTTATATCCTTCTCGATTATCGGTATCTGACTTTGTACTTAATCTTATAAAAATGAATTCTATCTAAACAACTTTAAAGTAAACTTAAGGTGTGTTCTTCCAGTTTTTGTTTGGAAAAAGTAATTAACTCATCAAAGAACATGGTAAATTCATTTTCAAATTCATTATAAAATTCTTCTAATTCTTGTATGGCTTCATTCATGCCAGAACGATTTTTTGTTCGCCTATTCATACCGTCTAAAACTCTAGAAATACCTTCAATAGAGGCATAACTTAGTAGCCAATTATCTGTTATCATAAAGGGTGTCATTTTTTGAATTCGTAAAGGTAGAATGTCATAATATTCTTCAAGTGAATCATAAAAAGTATTAACATAAGCTTCCAAAGGTATGTCGCTATATTTACTCCAATTTTTAGCTAAAAAATGATCATAAAGAATATCAACAATGACACCAGAATAATGTCCGTATTTTTCATGCAAACGCTTCGTGCTTTTTCTAACGGTTTTATGAGCATCTGTAAAAGTGTCGATATTTCTATGTAATAAAATACCAATTTGGATGTCTTTGGAATATTTTTTATAATCTTTTCCTTTGATGCCATCTGCAATAAAGTTGCCAATAGTAACTAAATCATTGTCTCCAGAAAGGTAAATGTGTGCTAAATAATTCATTTGTGAAATTTACGAATAACGAATTGACAAATACAAGTTTGAAATACTATATTTGTTTTTTAAACTAAAAAAAGACTATGACATTAATAAAATCAATTTCAGGAATTAGAGGAACTATTGGCGGACAGGTAGGAGAGAATCTGACACCTATTGATGCGGTTAAATTTGCATCGGCCTATGGTGTATGGGTTAAACAACAGCGAGATAAAGAGAATTACAAAGTAGTTGTTGGTAGAGATGCGCGTATTTCGGGTAAGATGATACAGAATTTAGTTATGAATACTTTAATTGGTTTAGGAATAGATGTAGTTGATTTAGGCCTTTCTACAACGCCAACTGTAGAAGTAGCTGTTCCTATGGAGCATGCCGATGGCGGTATTATATTAACAGCAAGTCATAATCCAAAACAATGGAATGCTTTAAAATTATTAAATGCCAAAGGTGAATTTTTAGATGGAGATGAAGGTGCTAAAATTTTAGAAATAGCAGAAAGTGATGCTATGAATTTTGCCGAAGTTGATAGCTTAGGAAAGATAACAAAGAATAAAGCTTATATAGATTTACATATTATAGAGGTCTTAGATTTGCCATTGGTAACAGTAAAAGCTATTGAAGCTGCTCGTTTTAAAGTTGTAGTAGATGGTGTTAATTCTACAGGAGGTATTGCTATTCCTTTATTGTTAGAACGTTTAGGAGTAGATGTTATTAAATTATATTGTGAACCAAACGGGCATTTTCCACACAACCCAGAACCATTAAAAGAGCATTTAACTGATTTATCGGAGGAAGTAAAAAAACATAATGCCGATTTTGGTATTGTAGTAGATCCTGATGTCGATCGTTTAGCATTTATGGATGAAAACGGTGAGATGTTTGGTGAAGAATATACACTAGTGGCTTGTGCCGATTATGTATTGAGTAGAACTCCAGGAAATACCGTAAGTAATATGAGTTCTACGAGAGCTTTACGCGATGTTACAGAAAAACATGGAGGTACTTATGAAGCTAGCGCTGTAGGCGAAGTGAATGTGGTTAAGCTCATGAAAAAAAATAATGTTGTAATTGGTGGTGAAGGTAACGGAGGTATTATTTATCCTGATTCTCATTACGGTCGTGATGCTCTTGTTGGAGTTGCTCTATTTTTAAGTTTATTAGCAGATAAAAGAATGAGTGTTAGTGAACTTAGAAAAACCTACCCTAACTATTTTATGAGCAAAAAGAAAATACAATTAACACCAGGATTAGATGTTGATGGTATTTTAAAAGCGATGGAAACACGTTATAAAAATGAACAACTAACAACCATTGATGGAGTTAAAATAGATTTTTCTGAAAGTTGGGTACATTTACGTAAAAGTAATACAGAGCCAATTATTAGAATATATACAGAAGCAAAATCTCAAAATGAAGCAGATGATTTAGCTGATAAGTTTATTGAAGAAATTGGAGCAATAGCTAAAATTTAAAACTATTTAGTAAATAAAAACAACAAAGCAATCTTGTTACAAGATTGCTTTGTTGTTTTTAGATAGTTATAAAATATTTTATTTTTTTCCTTTGTGTTTCCAACGTTTATGAGTCCAGAAGTAAAATTCGGGTGCTTCATATATTTGTTTCTCTACTTCACGTAAAAACATATCTGTAAGCTCGTAATCTTTATAATCATTTGAATTTTCAGCAAGCGTCATAATTTCAGCTTCATAGTGTCCACGTTTTACTTTGGTAACCTTTAGGTAAGCAATAGTTAAATCTAACTTTTTTGCTAATCTTTCTGCACCAGTAAAACACGGTACTTCAATGCCCATAAAATTAGACCAGTATCCTTCTTTAGTTAGTCTTGGAGATTGATCGCTTAAAAAAGCCACAACGCTTTTTATACCATTTGTTTCATTTTGATTTATGGTGCTAATAGTTTCTTTTGTGCTTATTAGTGTGGTACCAAATTTAGAACGAATATCCCTAACCAATTTGTCAAAATACTTATTTGCTAATTGTTTGTATACACCTAATCCTTTATATGTAGCGTAATTTTGAAGTTCAACCGACCATTCCCAACTGGCGTAGTGGCCATACATTAATAAAACACTTTTATCTAAAGATTCTAATCGTTTAAGTTCTTCTGGGTTTTTTATTACAAATCGTTTTTTTAGTTGTTTTCTAGAAATTGTCATGGTTTTTGCCATTTCTAAAAACATATCACATAAATGATGATAGAATTTTTTTCTAATAATTGTTATTTCTTTTTCGGTCTTTTCAGGAAAAACAAGCTTTAAATTATTGGTAACTACTTTTTTTCTATATCCAATAATGTAATACAGTAATATATAGACACCATCAGATACAAAGTATAATATTTTAAAGGGTAAAATAGAAATTAACCACAAAAGCGGATAAACAAGAATATATGCTAGAAATTGCATGAATTAATTTTAGATTTGTAACAGCAAATATATGCTAATTTGAAATTAAACTTTTAAGTAATGGGGAATTTAGATTTAGTTACAATAATAATTATTGCAGCCAATGTTATTATATCCTATAAAGGATTCAATGACTATGGTTTTTTCGATCAATATAAGTTTAATGTTGGTGGTGTTCAGCGAGGTGAAAAAATACGCTTGTTTAGTTCAGGGTTTTTACATGCAGACACACAGCATTTGTTATTTAATATGTTAACATTATACTTTTTTGCTGGAACAGTGATGAATTATGTAGGTACAGTTAGTTTTTTATTCATTTATATTGGAAGTTTACTTTTTGGCAATTTATTATCGCTGTATTTTTATAAAAATGAATACCATTATAGTGCTGTAGGTGCTAGTGGTGCAGTTACAGGTGTTTTGTATTCTGCCATTTTATTACAACCAGGTATGAGTTTAATGATGTTTTTTATACCAATACCTATTCCTGCCTATATATTTGGTATAGGATATTTGTTATACTCAATTTATGGAATGAAAAATAGAATTGGTAACATAGGTCATGATGCCCATTTTGGTGGCGCTATTGGAGGTTATGTTATTACTTTAATTTTATCTCCATGGTTATTTAATACTAACTTACTTATGATTGGTTTATTGGCAATACCAATTGTTTTATTATTTGTTTTGAAGAAAGCTGGGAAAATGTAATATTAACATTTAGTTTTTGAATTCTACATAATGGCATAGCTATTGAATTTATACAATAGTAAAACATCTTATACTTGAATTAATTTATTGATTTTTAGGTGTTTAAAATATTTTGTAAATTATAAACTTAAAAGATTAGTGTGCTTTAATGACACATTGACTTAAATATATATATGAAGAAATCTAAATTTACTACCCTTGACAGTTTGTCATTACAGGAATTTGATGAAAACTCAGAATTAATTCCGTTAATGACTCCTGAAGATGAAGAAGAAATAAATAATGAAGAATTGCCAGAAACACTGCCAATTTTATCATTACGTAATACGGTGTTATTTCCTGGTGTTGTAATTCCTATTACTGCTGGCAGAGATAAATCTATTAAACTTATAAATGATGCCAATAAAGGTGGAAAAGTTATAGGTGTGGTGGCGCAAAAGGATGAATCGGTTGAAAATCCAACGGCTAAAGAAATTCATGAAACAGGAACTGTTGCTAGAATTTTACGTGTTTTAAAAATGCCTGATGGTAACGTAACAGTTATTATACAAGGTAAAAAACGCTTTAAGGTGGCCGAGGTACTTACCGAAGAACCTTATATGAATGCCACTATTAGAGATATTCCTGAAGCTAGACCAGCTGTTAAAAACAAGGAGTTTACGGCTATTATAGACTCTATAAAAGATTTAGCTTTAGAAATAATCAAGGAAAGTCCTAACATTCCTAGTGAAGCTTCTTTTGCTATAAAAAATATTGAAAGCAATTCGTTTTTAGTAAACTTCGTGTCTTCTAATATGAATTTGTCTGTTAATGAAAAACAGACGCTTTTAGAAATGGATGACCTTAAAAAGCGTGCACTAGCAACGCTTAAGTTTATGAATGTTGAGTTTCAAAAGCTAGAGCTTAAAAACGATATCCAATCTAAAGTACAGATGGATATGAGTCAACAACAACGTGAGTATTTCTTGCATCAGCAAATGAAAACCATTCAAGAAGAATTGGGAGGCGTAAGTCATGATGAAGAAATTGAAGAAATGAAAGCGCGTGCTGTTGATAAAAAATGGAATGAAGACGTTGCTAAACATTTTGATAAAGAAATAGCCAAAATGCAACGCATGAATCCGCAAGTGGCAGAGTATTCTATTCAACGTAATTATTTAGAGCTGTTTTTAGATTTACCTTGGAATGAGTTTAGTACGGATAAATTCGACCTAAAACATGCCATGAAAGTCTTAAACCGTGATCATTTCGGGTTAGAAGATGTTAAGAAAAGAATTATCGAATATTTAGCGGTATTGAAACTTCGTAATGATATGAAATCTCCTATTTTATGTCTTTACGGCCCTCCGGGAGTTGGAAAAACATCTTTAGGAAAATCTATTGCCGAAGCTTTAGGTAGAGAATATGTGCGTATTTCATTAGGTGGTTTACGTGATGAAGCCGAAATACGAGGTCATAGAAAAACCTATATTGGTGCGATGCCAGGACGAATTATTCAGAGTCTTAAAAAAGCAGGAACATCAAACCCTGTATTTGTTTTAGATGAAATTGATAAATTATCTAATTCACATCAAGGCGATCCTTCTTCTGCCATGTTAGAGGTTTTAGATCCTGAACAAAATAGCGAGTTTTACGATAACTTTTTAGAAATGGGTTACGACCTTTCTAAAGTTATGTTTATTGCAACTTCAAATAGTTTGTCAACCATACAACCAGCTTTACTAGATCGTATGGAAATTATAAATGTTTCTGGTTATACAATTGAAGAAAAAGTAGAAATTGCAAAGCGTCATTTATTACCAAAACAGTTAAAAGAGCATGGTTTAACCGATAAACACTTGAAAATAGCAAAACCTCAATTAGAGAAAATTGTTGAAGGTTATACTAGAGAATCTGGTGTTCGTGGTTTAGAAAAACAAGTAGCTAAAATGGTACGTTATGCTGCTAAGAATATAGCCATGGAAGAAGATTACGATATAAAAGTATCTAATGATGATGTTATAGAAGTGTTAGGCGGACCAAAATTAGAACGCGATAAATATGAAAATAATAATGTTGCAGGCGTTGTTACAGGGTTAGCTTGGACACGTGTTGGTGGCGATATTTTATTTATAGAATCTATTCTTTCTAAAGGTAAAGGAGGATTAACTATTACTGGTAACCTTGGTAAGGTTATGAAAGAATCTGCTACCATTGCCATGGAATACATAAAAGCAAATGCCGATGAATTTGGTATAGATATAGCTGTTTTTGATAAGTATAAGGTACATATTCACGTCCCAGAAGGTGCAACACCAAAAGATGGTCCAAGTGCGGGTGTTACTATGTTAACCTCATTAGTGTCATTATTTACTCAGAAAAAAGTTAAGAAAAGTTTAGCTATGACAGGCGAAATAACACTTCGTGGAAAAGTACTACCTGTTGGAGGTATTAAAGAAAAGATTTTGGCTGCTAAACGCGCTAGAATTAAAGAGATTTTAATGTGCGAAGAAAACCGTAGAGATATTGAGGAAATTAAACCTGAATACTTAAAAGGCTTAACGTTTCATTATGTGACAGATATGAGTGATGTTATCAAATTAGCGCTTACTAATCAAAAAGTTAAAAACGCTAAGAAATTATAAAATTTATAAACTGAAAAAGCCTCGATTTTATTTTCGAGGTTTTTTTATGTTTTAAAATAAAAGAAACTTGCATACGTTTTAAGATAGATTCACTTACTTTGTGTTTTATATGTTAAAGAAAATTACAACTTTTATTTGCCTTTCATTTAGTGTACATGTTATAGCACAAGTTGGAGGAGAAGCTACCTATCAATTTCTTAATTTGGTGTCGTCACCTCGTCAAGCAGCATTAGGTGGAAAAGTAATAACTAATGTAGATTACGATGTTACTCAAGCGCTTTTTAATCCGGCTACTATAAATGTAGAGATGGATAATCAGTTAGCAATAAATTACTCAAATTATTTAGGAGGTGTTAGCTATGGTACTGCTGCTTATGCGTATACTGTAGATAGAAGAACTCAAACATTTCACGCAGGAATTACTTATGTAAACTATGGATCGTTTGATGGTTATGACGAAAATGGTAATTCTACAGGCACTTTTACGGGTAATGAAGCAGCTTTATCTTTTGGATATGCACTTCAGATAGGATATTCCGATTTTTATTTTGGAGCCAATGCAAAATTAATTACTTCTAGATTAGAACAATACAATTCATTAGGTGCTGCTGTAGATTTAGGATTATTATATATAGATGAAGATTTAGATTTTCATGCGGCTTTGTCAATTAGGAATTTAGGAACCCAAATAACAACGTATGCAGATTTGAATGAGCGTTTGCCTTTTGAGGTTTCTTTTGGTATGTCTCAACGTTTAGAAAATGTACCTATTCGTTGGCATGTAACGTTCGAAAACCTTCAAAATTGGCCAATTGCTAGACCTAACCCTGCACGTGTTACTAGTGATTTAGGAGGTAATAGTACATCAGAAAAAATAGGTTTTTTAGGTCAAGTTATAAGACATACTATTTTAGGAGCCGAATTGTTTCCAGAAGGCGGATTTAATATAAGATTAGGATACAATTTTAGAAGAGGAGAAGAGTTACGAATCATAGATCAGCGTAATTTTTCAGGTATATCTGCCGGATTTTCAATTAAAATGAATAAAATGCGATTTAGTTATACGCATGCTAAATACACTAGTGCAGCTAATTCAAACTTTTTTGGTTTGCAAATAGATTTACAGTAAAGAATAGTTTTCAGTAAACAGTAGCAGTATTCAGTTTTACTCAATGTTTTTTTATTTAATAATTAAAGTGATTAGTATTTTTCACTTTAGTGCAGTTTAAGTACTTTAGGCTCTTTAAATTTTTAAGATTAGAATGAATAAAATTACCATTGCCATAGACGGTTTTTCATCAACAGGAAAAAGTACAGTTGCCAAACAGTTAGCTAAACATTTAGGTTATGTATATGTTGATACAGGAGCTATGTATAGAGCAGTAACATTTTATACCATGCAAAACGGACTTATAAGTAGGGACGATTTTAATGTAGAAGCGCTTATTTATCAATTACCAAAAATAAATATAAGTTTCGCCTTTAATGAAACTTTAGGTTTTGCCGAAGTATATTTAAATGACGTAAATATTGAAAAAGAAATTAGAACTCTTGAAGTTTCTAGTTTTGTTAGTAAAGTGGCAGCTGTGTCTCAAGTGCGTCATAAATTAGTTGAGCAACAACAAAAATTAGGAGACAATAAGGGTGTTGTTATGGATGGGCGCGATATTGGAACTGTGGTATTCCCCAAAGCAGAACTTAAATTATTTATGACAGCTTCCGCCGAAAAAAGAGCGATTAGACGTTATGAAGAATTAATAGAAAGAGGAGATGATGTTGTTTATGACGATGTTCTTAAAAATGTGGAAGAGCGTGATTATTTAGATTCTAACAGAAAAGACTCTCCTTTAACAAAAGCAAAGGATGCTATTGAAATTGATAATTCTAATCTAACTTTAGAGGAGCAGTTTAATAAAATACTGCAATTAGCTAAAATGACTATTGAGGATAATGAATAAAAAAAAGCGGCAATTGCCGCTTTAATTTTTATAATAAATCTATTAAATTATAGATTAGGAATTTTTAATTCTTGTCCTGGGTGAATAACATCAGGGTTGCTTAAAATATCTGTATTCGCTTTAAAAATAGCGTTATATTTAGAAGCGCTATCGTAATATTTTTTAGCGATTCCTCCAAGAGTTTCTCCGCTTACAACAGTATGAACTGCATAAACACTAGTGTCTTCAACAGTAATATTAGCTAAAATATCTTTAGGTTCAGCACCACCAATTTCTTTAATTTTATCCCAAAGTAGATTTTTTTCATATTGAGTACTAGCCATTCCTTTTACTTTAAGAACGCCGTTTTCTTCTGTTACTTTACCATCTTTAATGTTTAAGGCTTCTCCTAAATCTAGTACTGCTTGGTATTTTGCTTTCATTGTCATAATTTAATGTTTTTTAATGTTATTTGCGTCCATCAATATAGTAAATTTCTTAATCATTAATATATTAATAAACAGTTAAGGTATTTATTTGTTAATTAAGACACATACATTTCTAATAAGTCACAATAGTTTTAAAAATGATACACAATTTTTAAAAGTTTTGAAGTTGCATTTAAATATATAAGTAGAATTAATCTCGAATTTTAGCGTAATCTAAGTTAAAGATCTTACCCTTTGGTAGACACCCAATTAAATGGAGTTAGGGTTTACTATAAAATTTAATACTTTTTATTTATTCATTTTTAGGTAATTAACCCGATAATATGTATTTTTGCACTCCTTTTAGCGAATCGTCGGAAAGATAAAAGGAATGAAACTAAAAATAAATAACACTTCTGTGTGTTAAATGCTTAAATCTTCCGAGGCATACAGAATACAAAAACGTAATTACATACGTTTCCGCAAAGACGGATTTCTTATGATAATTACAAGATTAATTTAAATGGCTGAAAAAGCAAAACAAGCTGAAGTTGAAGCAACTGAAGCAAAAACTGTTGAAGCTCCAGTAGTATCTGAAGCACAAGCAAACCCTGAAAAATTCTTAGCAGATTTTAACTGGCATAATTACCAAGAAGGTATTGATGAAGTTGATGATTTACAACTTAAAGAATTTGAAAAATTAGTAGCTGAAAATTTCGTTGACACTTTAAATGATGAAGTTGTTGAAGGTACAGTAGTTCACATTTCTGATAGAGATGCTATTATTGACATTAACGCTAAATCTGAAGGTGTTATTTCTTTAAACGAATTTCGTTACAATCCTAACTTAGCAGTAGGAGACAAAGTAGAAGTATTAATTGACGTGCGTGAAGATGCAACAGGACAATTAGTATTATCTCACAGAAAAGCTAGAGTAATTAAAGCATGGGATCGTGTAAACAATGCTCATGATACTGGTGAAATCGTTAACGGTTTTGTAAAATGCAGAACTAAAGGTGGTATGATTGTAGATGTTTTTGGAATTGAAGCATTCTTACCAGGATCTCAAATTGATGTGAAACCAATTAGAGATTACGATCAGTACGTAAATAAAACTATGGAATTCAAAGTTGTGAAAATCAATCATGAATTTAAAAACGTAGTAGTATCTCATAAAGCTTTAATTGAAGCTGATATTGAAATACAGAAAAAAGAAATTATTGGTCAATTAGAAAAAGGTCAAGTACTAGAAGGTATTGTTAAAAACATTACTTCTTACGGTGTATTTATTGATCTTGGTGGTGTTGACGGATTAGTTCATATTACAGATTTATCTTGGTCTAGAATCAACCATCCAAATGAGATTGTTGAATTAGATCAAAAATTAAATGTTGTAATCCTTGATTTTGATGAAAACAAATCAAGAATCCAATTAGGTCTTAAACAATTATCTAAACACCCATGGGAAGCTCTTGCAGAAGAGGTGAAAGTTGGTGATAAAGTAAAAGGTAAAGTAGTTGTAATCGCAGATTACGGTGCATTTATTGAAGTAGCTGAAGGTGTTGAAGGATTAATTCACGTATCTGAAATGTCTTGGTCTACACATTTACGTTCTGCTCAAGATTTCGTTTCTGTTGGAGATGAAGTTGAAGCACAAATCTTAACTTTAGATAGAGAAGATCGTAAAATGTCTCTTGGTATCAAACAATTAAGTACAGATCCATGGACAGATATTACAAGCAAATACCCATTAGCTTCTAAGCATACAGGTGTTGTACGTAACTTTACAAACTTTGGTGTTTTTGTTGAATTAGAAGAAGGTATTGATGGATTAATTTACATTTCTGATTTATCTTGGACTAAGAAAATCAAGCATCCATCTGAGTTCTGTGCAGTTGGCGATAAATTAGATGTTGTAGTATTAGAGTTAGATGTTGAAGGACGCAAATTATCTTTAGGTCACAAACAAACAACTGTTAATCCTTGGGATAAATATGAAACTGAGTTCGCTTTAGAAACAGTTCATACAGCTACTATTTCTGAAATCGTTGATAAAGGAGCTACTGTAGAGTTTAACGAAGATATCGTTGCTTTTGTACCTTCTCGTCACCTTGAAAAAGAAGACGGAAAGAAACTTGCTAAAGGTGAGGAAGCTGAATTTAAAGTTATTGAATTTAACAAAGAATTCAAACGCGTTGTAGCATCTCACACAGCTATATTTAAAGCTGAAGAGATTAAAAACGTAAAAGCAGCAGCTAAAAAAGCAGCAAGTGCAGCAGCAGAAGCAAAACCAACTCTTGGTGATGCTAATGATGCTTTACAAGCTCTTAAAGATAAAATGGATGGGAAATAATATTTCTTAATCATTTATAAAATTAAAGCCTTCAAGAAATTGAAGGCTTTTTTTATGTGTTAGTTTTTAATAAGAAAGGACTTAAACCTAAAGTTTACAATTAATTACTACTGCTGCGAACCATGCGCTAGGGATAGTAGAGGAAAGCCCACAGCGAGCTACGAGCGAGGACTTGTAGCGTATAGCCCGACCCGATAGGGTAGCGCCATAATAAAGATTAAGTTTTGGGTTTTAACTTCTAATTTTTTGCATTACCTTTGTACTCCAAACACGTTTGGATATTAAATATGAGTCAAAAAGTTTTACTTAACGAAAAAGAGGTAAACATCATTCTTCATCGATTGGCTTGTCAGCTTATTGAAAAACATAACGATTTCTCTAACACCGTTTTAATTGGTTTACAACCACGTGGTGTGTTTTTGGCAGATCGTTTAGCTAAAATTTTAAAAGAAGACTATAAGGTTAAAAATGTGCAATTAGGGCATTTAGATATTACGTTTTTTAGAGATGATTTTAGACGTAGTGACAAACCTTTAGAAGCTAATAGCACAAAAATTAATTTTTTAGTAGAAGATAAAAACATTGTTTTTATTGATGATGTTTTATACACAGGGCGTAGTATAAGAGCTGCTTTAACGGCAATACAGTCTTTTGGTAGACCCAATGAAATTGAACTGTTAACGCTTATTGATAGACGTTTTAGCAGACATTTACCTATTCAGCCAAATTATAGAGGGCGACAGGTAGATGTTATAAATAATGAAAAAGTAAAAGTAAACTGGAAAGAGCATGACAATGAAGATTCGGTTTATTTAATTGAAAAATAATAGCTTAGTTAAAAGCTAGAAGTAATAGGAGAGAACAACTGGCAGCTAAAAACTGCCAAAGAATACTAATAAACCATGAGCGAGTTAAGTGTAAATCACTTATTAGGAATTAAATATCTAAACAAAAAAGATATTCAACTTATTTTTGAAACTGCCGATCATTTTAAAGAAGTGATTAATAGACCCATTAAAAAAGTGCCTTCGCTAAGAGATATTACTATTGCTAATCTTTTTTTTGAAAACTCTACCAGAACAAAATTATCTTTTGAATTAGCTGAAAAACGATTGTCGGCAGATGTTATTAATTTTTCATCGGCACAATCATCAGTTAAAAAAGGGGAAACTTTAATAGATACTGTGAATAATATTTTATCTATGAAAGTAGATATGGTGGTTATGAGGCATCCAAATCCGGGAGCAGGTGTCTTTTTATCAAAGCATGTTAATGCTAGTATTATTAATGCAGGTGATGGTGCGCACGAACACCCTACACAAGCTTTACTAGATTCGTATTCTATTAGAGAAAAACTGGGAGAAGTAGGCGGAAAAAAAGTAGTAATTGTTGGAGATATTTTACACAGTAGAGTAGCGCTTTCAAATATATTTGCACTACAACTTCAAGGTGCAGAAGTAATGGTATGCGGACCAAAAACACTAATTCCTAAGTATATTAGTAATCTTGGAGTAAAAGTTGAAACTAATTTAGTTAAAGCATTGAATTGGTGTGATGTAGCAAATATGTTGCGTGTTCAAAATGAACGTATGGATATTAGCTATTTTCCATCTACAAGAGAGTACACACAACAGTTTGGAGTTAATAAAGAATTGTTAGATTCTTTAGATAAAGAAATTACAATTATGCACCCAGGCCCAATAAATAGAGGTGTAGAAATTACTAGTGATGTGGCAGATTCTAAACAGGCCATCATCTTAGATCAAGTTCAAAATGGTGTTGCTATTAGAATGGCAGCTATTTATTTATTAGCGTCTAAAATAAAACAGTAAATCTATGATTATTGATAAAAACGGTAATACTTCAATTATTACTCAAGAAAAGGCTACAGTTATAGAGTTAGTTAAAAAACTACAAACATTATATCCTAAATTTAAGAACGATAATATTATTGTTATGTTAACGTCCTTAAACAAGTTAAACAATAAGGATATTGCTGAATTTCTTCAAATATCTAATATACACAGAGAAGAAAATCACACTTTTGTTATTGTTTCAGACAATGTAGATTTAGATACAATTCCAGATGAGATCATACTTGTACCTACCTTACAAGAAGCTTATGATATTATTGAAATGGAAGATATTGAGCGTGATTTAGGGCTTTAATTATGAGTAAGTTTCATCTTGCCCAGGTAAATATTGCTAAAATATTGGCTCCAATGGATGATCCAATCATGCAAGATTTTGTAAATAATGTTGATAAAATGAATGCCATTGCAGATGATGCGGATGGTTTTGTTTGGAGATTGAAAGATGAAGATAAAGAAGAAGCTATTCGTGTTTTTCAAGATGATTCAATAATAATAAACATGTCTGTTTGGGAAAATTTAGAATCCCTTTTTAATTACACCTATAATTCTGGACATATTGAAGTTTTTAAACGAAAAAAGGAATGGTTTAGTAAAATGAAAATGATGCATATGGCATTTTGGTATATACCAGAAGGCTATGAACCAACATTTGAAGATGCAAATACTAGATTAGATTATATTAATACACACGGAGATACACCTTTTGCCTTTTCATTTAAAAGTAAATTTTCTGTAAACGATGCACTAAATTACAAACAATAAACATCTACAGATGAAACTTTCCATATTAGGTTGTTACAGTGCGACTCCAAGAACTTTAAACAATACCACTTCTCAGGTTTTAGAGATTAACAATCATATGTTTTTAATTGATTGTGGCGAAGGTACACAAGTACAATTACGAAAACATAAAATTAAGTTTAATCGTATTAAGCATATATTTATATCGCATTTACATGGCGATCATTTTTTTGGACTTGTAGGTTTAATTTCAACATTTAGATTGCTTACAAGAGAAACCGATTTACATATTTATGGACCAAAAGGCATTAAAGAAATTGTTGTGTTACAAATGAAATTAGCCGATTCTTGGACTAATTATAAGCTTTATTTTCACGAATTAACTTCCAAAAAATCGGAATTAATTTTTGAAGATGATAAAGTAGAAGTACACACCATTCCTTTAAAACACAGAGTTTATACCAATGGTTTTTTATTTAAAGAGAAAGAAGGAGAGCGTAAATTAGATGTTTATGCTGCCGAATCTGCTAATATTAATAAAGCTTATTACAGAAAGCTAAAACAAGGTTTTGATGTAGAAAATGAAGCTGGAGAGTTAGTGAAAAACGAACTTGTAACAAAACCTGGTAATCCTCCAAAGAGTTATGCGTTTTGTAGCGATACTTGTTATAAAGAAGATATTGTTCCTATTATAAAAAATGTAAGTGTTATTTATCACGAATCTACTTTTTTAGATAAGCATGCCCACTTAGCGTCTAAAACAAAGCATTCTACAGCTAAAGAAGCTGCTACTATAGCTAAATTATCAAACGCAGGTAAATTGTTATTAGGACATTATTCTACCCGCTACGATAGCTTAAAACCTTTTAAAGAAGAAGCTCAAGAGGTTTTTAGTAATGTTGAATTGTGCGATGATGGAAAAGTTTTTGACTTTAGTAATTAAACTCTCTTAAGTTTAAAGACCATTCTATAGCTTCTTTTAAATTGAGGCAACGTTTAATACTTTTTTCAGAAAAAACTTTTTCAAGTGATGCATTATAGAATGTAAAGCTAGTATATGCTACAATAGAACTAGCAATAATGATTTTATATTTGTCCAACGTTTGTTTCCATGTTTGTGGATCAATAGAATATGAATTAATTCGATTAGAAATATAAGCTAAACTTGTATCATGGTCGTAGTGCTTAATTAAATCGTCCATAACAAGTTGGATTTTTTCCCAATTAAAATGAACGCCGTCATTTAATTCTGAAATAAAAAACTTTTCACATAAATAAAAGTTACCAAAAGGGTATTCTAATTTAGTGTATTTAAACTCTTTAGAATATTTACTGTTTTCGAAGTGCATTGCTATTAATTATTGTTTAAATTTATATGTTTTTTTTGAAGAATGAAAACAAATAACGCATAAAAAATTTTGTTTTTTATAATGAATACAGACTTAGGAGATTACAGAAAATCATACGAAAAAGGAGCATTACTTTTAAGTGAAGTACCAGAAAACCCTATGGAATTATTTCAAAAATGGTTTTATGAAGTTGATTCATTTTTTGCTGAAGATGAAACCAATGCTATGACAGTTTCAACAATTGGATTAGATGGATACCCAAAGAGTAGAGTAGTACTATTAAAAAAATACACCTATGAAGGTTTTATTTTTTATACCAATTATTCAAGTGAAAAAGGCAAAGCTATAGAACAGAATCCTAATGTATGTTTGTCTTTTTTTTGGCATGGAGCCGAACGTCAAATTATTATAAAAGGAAAAGCTGAAAAGATTGCAGAGAATTTAAGTGATGGGTATTTTGAATCTCGTCCCAGAGGGAGTCAATTAGGCGCTTTGGTATCAAATCAAAGTGAAGTAATTAAAGATAGACAATATCTTGAAGAAAAACTTTCTTCTTTGGAAAAAGAGTACGAAGGAAAAGAAATATTAAGGCCAAAAAATTGGGGCGGATATATAGTAAAGCCTGTTGAAATTGAATTTTGGCAAGGTCGCCCAAATAGGTTACATGACAGAGTGCGTTATCAACTTCAAGAAGACTATAATTGGCTTATTAATCGATTATCTTCTTAAATTATCGACCAATAACTTTAAATTATGCTTTTAAACGATTAAACACATTATACATCGACAAACTACGTGTCTTTGGTCGATTTTAACGTTTTGTTAACAGTTTTTATCTAGCTAGGTAGCTAACTTTATATCACCAAATTAAAAGTTACCTACTTATGAAATTATTAACCAAACTGCCATTATTGGCATTGTTAGCTGTGTTTACATTATTTTCATGTACAACAGACAGTCTTGAAGACAAAGCAGATGCAATTGCTTTGAATTTAACCGATACACCTGAAACAAAACCTATAGAAGTTCAGATTCTAGAACTCATTAATAATCATAGATTATCTTTAGGTTTAAGTCCTTTGGCAGATATGACGCTTATAAAATCTGTTGCTCATACTCATACTGATTATATGGTTGATAACAACGAAGTATCTCATGCAAATTTTTATCAACGAAGTGATTATTTAAAATCAAATGCTAATGCTAAAAAGGTATCAGAAAATGTTGCTTATGGTTATACATCAGCTGAATCTGTAGTAAGAGCTTGGTTGAAAAGTGATAGTCATAAAGCTAATATAGAAGGAGATTTTACAAATTTTGGTATATCAGCCGAAGAAAGCGAACTTGGAAAGTGGTATTATACTAACATATTTATTAAAAAATAACCTTGCTTTTATATTTAAAAGTAACGTCAATAAAATCTTTAATTTACTGAATAGTAGGAACTAAGTACAATGTGGTTATTGTACGTTGAATAAATTTTTCGTTATTTTAATAACTTTAGGTATAAAATCCTCTCAATTTTGGGAGGTTTTTTTATTCTATTATAAATTTTCTTTATTAGCTTTTTTCCAAAAATAAATTGCGAATATACTAGTGATTAAAGGAATCATAATACCATATTCATCAACCCAATAATTTGTGTTATCATTATAAATGGTTATTGGAGTACATACTTTTTGTATGTAGATATTGTGAATAGAATGATATACAGCTGCTGGCCAAAGACTATTAGATTTAAATGTATAATATGCCAATATCACAGAAATTCCAATTAGCATAATTGTAAATGCAACTATATGAAATAAAAGAAGTTTTCCTTTTCCGTAAATTAAATTTATTATCGGAAAATGCCATAAAGCCCAAATAATACCACTAAAAATAGAAAGTGTATTGAAAGACATAACTTTTCTTAATTCGAATATAAAAAATCCGCGCCAACCAATTTCTTCCCCTAATGTAGATCCTAAATTTTTTATGACTCCAACTGTCAATAGTAGAAAAGTCATTACAATTATTACAATTGTTTGATTTATACTGTCAATACCTAATGCTTTACTCCATATTAAAATTCTATTAATATTTAATAAATTTCCAAAACCCAATAACCAAATTAATGTATAAGCAATCGAAACATATATAATAGGAGTTATATAGGCTAGTTTTAAATATTTTAACTTTTTTAAATTCCAGGGTAAGCTAGAAATTGGTCTATTTCTAATTTTTAATGTTATAAAGGAAGCTATTGCTGGACATGACATTAAAGCACCAACATACATGCTAGTCGGGTTTAGTTTTAGAATTGCATAATATGCTATAGAGCTTAAAATTGATAAAATCAATAAAAATAAAATTATTGTTTTCCAGGTTTCTTTAATTTCTAACGTGTTTTTATTGATTTTCATAAGAGTCATCTTTAAAAGACGATAACAATAAAGTTTTGTTACACCTTGAAAAATTGATAACTTGTTATCAAATAAAAAACCACCAAAAGATTAGATCTCTTGATGGTTTTAATTAGTATTATATTGTTTTAAAATTATTCCATTTTTATCACAATAAACTGTGTGCGTCTGTTAAGTTGATGTTGCTCTTCTGTACATTTAATAGTACCATTGCAACCATTTACTAAGTTTTGTTCGCCATAGCCATTATAAGCAGTTATTCTATCTGAACTAACGCCTTTATTTATTAAATATTTATAAGTGGCTTCAGCTCTTTCAACAGATAGTTTTTCATTATAAAAAGCAGGGCCTCTAGAATCTGTATATGATTTAATTTCAATGACCATGTCTGGATAGGTATTCATCATTAAATTAACTATTCTATCTAATTCTGTAGTGCTATCTTTTCTAATATCAAATTTATTAAAATCAAAATAAATAGGATACAATTCTGTAATTGGAATTATTTCTTTTTTATTCGGATTTAAAATAAAATCTGCTGTTATACTTTTTACGCTTCTTTCTATTCCTTTAGAGGAAACAGCTTTAGAGTTATTAATAAAACCATCTTTTTTAATATCCAAGTTGTAATCTGAATCTCTGTCAATATTTATTTCATAATATCCATCATCATCAGTATTAACATATGCAATTTGATTACCATTATTATCTAGTATTTTAATAGTAGTATTTGGGATAGGATTATTATCAATATCAGCTACAGTACCTTCAATCTTTAATTGTGGAATTCTGTCATAAGCATAAATATCATCACTTCCTACACCTCCATTTCGGTTAGAAGCAAAGTAACCTGATAGCCCATCATTATTCATAAAGAAAGAGAAATCATCTTTACTTGAATTTACAGGGACACCTAAATTAATAACACTAACAATATTGTTGCTTTTATCTAAAACTGTTCCAAAAATATCTATTAGACCTAATCCTGGATGTCCGTCAGAAGAAAAGAACAAAACATTTTCAGTATTAACAAAAGGAAACTTTTCATTCTTATTTGTATTAATAATACTTCCTGCATTTTTAGGTTCGCTAAAAGAACCATTATTTATGTCTACATAATATATATCTGTTCCACCAATTCCTCCAGGCATATCTGATGCAAAATATAATTTTGTGTCATCATTATTTAAAGCTGGATGTCCGGTAGAGTAGGTGTTACTGTTAAATGGAAGTTCTTCAATATTAGTCCATTCATCATTAACTAAAGTTGCTTTATATATTTTAAGGTTACTTACGCCTTCATCATTTTTTCCTAAAGTGTTTTTGATGTAATCATTTCTTGAGAAGTACATCGTTTTTCCATCTTTTGTGATTGTTAATGGACCATCATGATAAATTGAATTAATTGAACCTTTTAATTTAGATTTATGATTTATGAGACTATCAGTTCTATTATTAGCAGTATAAATATCTAAAAAAGGTTCTCCATTCCATCCATAAATATGCTTTGATGAAACACCTTCATCTCTTGATGATGCAAAATATATTTTACCATTATGTTCAAAGGCACCAAAATCACTGTACTTCGAATTGAAATTTACGTCAGTAAGAAAGTATTGTTGTTTTGCATTAAAAATAGAATTTACAAAGTCACCATCTTTTTGAAGGTTTTCGTTATTAATTTCACCTCCTGCATCTTTAAAACGACGCATCCATAGACGGTATTCTTTATAGTTTTTAACCCCTCTTAAAGCTTGTGCGTAATTATAATAGTACTCTGTAGGAACGTTTTCTTGTTTTACAACTTTTTTATAGTAAACAACAGCACTGTCTGGGTTTCTTAAAAAAGCATAACTATCAGCTAATTGTCGTGTTGCATATTCAGCATTATAATTTTTATTTATAAGTGCTTTATATACATCGGTAGCACCAGCAAATGATAATTTATTAAATAAATTATCAGCTTTTTTTTGCGAGCCATATTGCGCAAATGAATTAAATCCGATACAGGATAAAATGCAAATTAATAAGTAGTTTTTTAGTTTCATGGGGCCATGTTTTTTTAAAAGCTAGGTTACTTTTATATTATTTAACACATAATAATATGATAATGTTTATTCCATTTTTACAACAATAAATTGAGTACGTCTGTTTAATTGATGGTCTTTTTCTTCACAGTTTGAGCCATCTTCACATCCATTTGTCAATCTACGCTCACCAAAACCTTCATGCTCTGTAATTCGTTCAGGTTTAATACCATGAGAAATTAAATATTCGTAAGTAGAGTTTGCTCTGTCTATAGATAGTTTATCGTTATATGATAATTTACCTCTAGAATCGGTATGAGACTCGATACGAATTACCATTTCTGGATAATCATTAAGCATTAAATCCACAATTTTATCAAGTTCTAATGCAGCATCTTCTCTAATATTATGCTTGTCATAATCAAAATAAATAGTGTTTAATTCTGCAAGTTTCACGACATCCTGAACTGGATTTAGTAATAAGTTTGCATTAATAGTTATAAGTTCTGTTTGAATGTTTTTAGATGTAAATGTGCGGTAGTCATCAATATATTTATCTTGACTTGCAACAATTTTATAGTCCTTATCTCTATCAATATTTATTTGATAATATCCATTTTTATCTGTTTTCATGTAAGCAATTTGCTTATCATTAGCATCAAATAATGTAATTATAGCATTAGGAATTGGCTTTACATTAATAGCATCTGTAACAACACCTTCAACATGTAATACAGGCTGTCTATGGTATGCGTAAATATCATCACTACCTCTTCCTCCAGTTCTATTTGAAGCAAAATAACCAGTAATACCATTTGTATTCATGGTAAAAGAAAAATCATCTTTATTAGAATTTACAGGAACTCCTAAGTTTATAACATCAACAAATTTTTCTGTATCATTTTCATCTTTAATGGTTCCAAAAATATCTAATAAGCCTAAGCCCGTATGTCCATCAGATGAAAAGAATAAAACACCTTCATTATTTATAAACGGAAACCCTTCAGCACTTTCTGTATTTATAACATCTCCTAGGTTTTCAATATTCATCAAGTTACCATCAGGAAGAATATCAATTTTCCAAATATCTGACCCTCCTTTAGTGCCAGGTCTGTCTGATGTAAAATATAATTCAGTATCATCCATATTTAAAGCTGGATGCTGTGTTGAAAAGTCGTCACTATTTATTGGTAAATCTTCAATGTTAGTCCATGAACCATCTACGAGTTTTGCTCGGTAAATCTTCATATTGGTTAAACCTTTTTTATCTTTCGCTTCAATGTCTTTATTGAAATTGTTTCTTGAAAAATACATGGTTTTTCCATCCTTTGTTATAGCAATAGGACCATCATGATAGATTGAGTTGATATCTCCTTTCAGTTTACCCGTGTAATCTACATTTTTTTTAGACTTTGCATCTGTAACATAAACATCTAAGAAAGGTTGTTCATTCCAACCGTATAGGCGTTTAACACCAACACCTTCGTCTCTAGCTGAAGTAAAATATACTTTACCATCATATTCAATGGCACCAAAATCGCTAAATTTAGAATTAAAACGTACTCTATCTAAAAAATACTGTTGCTTTGCTCCAAAAATACTTGTTATAAAATTAATGTCTTTAGAGAAATCATTAGCATTTACAACACCTCCAGAATCTTTAAAGCGTTCAAGCCAAGTTTGAGATTCTTTATATTTTTTAATACCACGAAGTGCTTGTGCATACTTATAATAATATTCTACTGGAACATTTTCTTGTTTAACAACACTTTTATAATAGCGAGATGCATTTTTAGGGTCTCTTAAGAAAGCATAGCAATCGGCAATTTGTCTTGTTGCATAATCTTTATTATAATTATTTTGAATAAGTTCTCTGTAAACTTTTACAGCTTTTACAAAAGAAAACTTATTAAATAAAGTATCAGCTCTTTTTTGTTTTCCCTGTTGAGAAAAAGAACTAAAGCTTAATAGTAATATGACGCAAACTAATATGTAGTTTTTAATTTTCATATAAATTTAAATTAGAAATATCTTGGTGATTTTAATTTTGAACTTAAGAATTTAAACTCATAAATAAGTAATATTTCATGTGATCCGGTTGTGTAACTTGCAATGTCTGAAATAGGCTTTTCATACGCGTAACCTACACGTAATTGTCTAGAAACTTGAAAATCTACAATGCCACCAATAGCAGCTGTTTGCTCGTTAATTCTATAAGAACCACCTACCCAAAACTTTTCATTAAATAAAAAGTTTGCTGTTAAGTCATATGATACTGGGGCACCATTGGTTGCTTTAATTAAAGCAGCTGGTTTAAATTTAATACTTTTAGAAATATCAAACACATAACCTGTTGTAAAATAATAGCTTAATCGGTCTAAAGCTTCAAAACCTTCATCTTTGTTTTTATCAGTATTTAAAACTCTAGGAGTTGATAAACCAGCATAAAATCTATTTGTACTCCAATATACACCTAAGCCTAAATTTGGTGTCCAGCGGTCTTCTATACCATAAATAGATGGATCAAAACTTTCCGATAATCTGAAATCAGGATCTAAGCTATATTGGGTAAAACCAGCTTTTAAACCAAATGCTAATTTACCATC
Source organism: Thalassobellus citreus (assembly GCF_044385915.1). NCBI lineage: Bacteria > Pseudomonadati > Bacteroidota > Flavobacteriia > Flavobacteriales > Flavobacteriaceae > Thalassobellus > Thalassobellus citreus. The sequence goes on from NZ_JBISCC010000130.1 coordinate 81,386, forward strand.
AACACCTGTTGGAATACTATATGAAAAGTCTCCATATAGATATGTGAAGTTTTCAGGACCTAAATCATCTTCAATAAAGGATAAACCTAAACCGACTCTATCATTACGTAACGGTGTATGGATAGATAGTGTTTGTGTAATAGGACCTCCTTTAAAACCAACCCATTGGCTTCTGTGCAATCCAACAATGCTTAAAGCTTCTCTACTTCCTGCGTAAGCTGGATTAATGGAGATTGTATTGTACATGTATTGGGTGAATTGCGGTAATTGCTGCGCAATTCCAACCGTACAGCTAAACAATGCAATAGCGATTATGTTATATTTAATAAGTTTCATAGGTTAATGTTTTATTTGGTTCCTAAGTAAACTGGACCTGTAATAGGATTCAATCCACTATCTTTTATGTTTACTATGTAATAATATGTTCCATTTGGTACTTTTCCAGCAGTACCAACAGATGATTTGTGAGCAAAACCATTCCAATCATTTTGATAATCATCAGCTTCATATATCAATGCTCCCCATCTATTAAATATTTTAACATCATATCTAAATCCACATAATTCAATACCACTAATTTCAAAAAACTCATTGTAAGCATCTCCATTTGGTGTAACAGCTTTTGAAATTACCACATCATTTTCTCCACAAGGAAGTACTTTACAATAATTTACTACTACATCTATTTCGGTAATACTAATACAGCCTTGATCTGTAGTTGTATATCTAAATTTATAATTCATACCAGTTATTACAGTTTCTGCATCCCATTCTATGTTAGTAGGATCAAATATATTTCCAGTTAATATAGCGCCTGAATCACCTTCAAGTAATTCCCATGTTCCATTAATATTAAGTTCATCTGGAGTTAAGTTATTTAAATCAACAGCACCTTCATCAAAACAAACATCAGGAGCTACCATGTCAATAATAACTTCATCAAGTACTACATTAAGCGTTTGGGTGTATACAGACTCATTTTGACATTCGTCTCTAACGGTCCAAGTTCTTGTTATTACATAATCTTCAAAAACATTTTCAACATAAGTATTCGTTTCATTAAATACTACAATTATATTTGAATCTGACGAACAGTTGTCTGTAAACTCTAATTCAGGTGCCTCAGGAATATCTGTACAACTAACATTTAGTGTTTCATCAAATGTTGATGACGGTACAGGAGCTTCTGTATCTTCTACTGTTATAGTTTGAGTATGTGAAGTCATTAGTCCACATTCATCAGTAGCGGTCCAAATTCTAGATATAATATAATTATTAGGACAATCACCTTCAGTTATTTCCTCTTTTACTGAAACTATAGCATCACCACAATTATCTGTTGCAGTTAATGTTTCTGCAGTTGGTATAGCATCGCATTCTACAGTTATATTTTCAGGAAGTGATGTTTCAACAAATGTTGGAGGTGTTGTGTCTTGTACAGTAATAACTTGAGTATGAGTAGTTGTTAATCCACATTCATCAGTAGCTGTCCAAGTACGAGCTATTGTGTAATTATAAGGGCAATCACCATCTGTTCTAACATCCTCTAATGTTACAGTGGCATTTCCACATGTATCTGTAGCTGTTAAAGTTTCTGCAGTTGGAATTGCATCACATTCTACAGTTGTATTTTCAGGAAGTGACGTTTCAACAAATGTTGGAGGTGTTATGTCTACAACAGTTATTGTTTGAACATGAGTCTTAGTCAGTCCGCATTCATCAGTAGCAGTCCATGTACGTGTAATTTTATAATTATTTGGACAATCTCCATCAACTCTTTTATCTTCTACTTCAACAGTAGCAGAGCCACAGTTATCAGTAGCGGTTAATATTTCGGCATTAGGAATAGAACTACATTCTACAGTTAAATCTTGAGGAAGTGTAGTTTGTTCAAATTCTGGAGCAGTCATATCTGATGTTGATATAGTCTGATCTGCAGTTATAAAATTACCACAAGCATCAGTCGCAGTCCAAGTACGAGTTATTTTAAAAGTACCAATACAAGCACCGTCTTCTCTAACATCTTCAAATGTTATTATTGGATTTGCATCACAATTATCAATTGCCGTAGCAGTTCCAAAAGCAATTGGGCTTAAATCATCACTACATTCTGCACTAACATTAGCTGGAAGTGTAAGTACTGGTGGTGTTGTATCTTCAACAGTAATAGTTTGAGTATGTGTAGTAGTATTATTATTAGCATCAACAGTAGTCCATGTTCTTTTTAATTGATAATACGAAGAGCATTTGCCATCTATTCTTTCTTCTGAAGGTGTAACCGTAACAGAACTACAATTATCTGTAGCAGTTAGAACTTCTTGTTGTGGAATATTATCACATTCAACAGTTATATCAACTGGTAATGTTTCTACGAATATCGGAGCCTCATCATCAGTAATATTAATAGATTGAATACATGTTGAACTTATATTGTTGGCTTCATCAGTAGCTGTCCATGTAATTGTTGTTAAACCAACAGGGAATTCTTCAGTCAATGCTAAATTATCTGAACGTGTTCCATTAAATATAAATGTTGATGAACAGTTATCAAAAGCTGTTGGGTTTATAATACTAATTGTTGTGCTACATTGATTAGCATCTGCTGTTTGATTAATATCATCAGGACACACAATTGAAGGAGCTTCATTGTCAGTAATTGTAACATCAAAGCTACACTCAGCAGTATTTCCAGCAGCATCAGTCACACGGAACGTATTAGTAGTTGTCCCTACCGGGAATAATGAACCAGAAGCTAAACCAGCAATTTGAGTAGTAACAGCACCAGTAGAATTATCAGTTCCAACAGGAGTTGTATAATTAACCACAGCACCGTCAGCGCCAGTATCCACATTTTGAGGAATATCACCAGGACATACAATAACAGGCGGTTCGTTTATATAATCTAAGTAATCTATTTCTATTAGACTTGGTACAGGTATTGGATCTCCTATACACAAACCTGATGTTTCATATCCTTGTATTAAGGGATTGTTAAAATCAATATTTGATATCGATCCAATACCCTCTATTGTACCTAAAAGAGATATATTAGGATCAAAAGAATTATCACTTAAAATGCTACAATCTGTTGTAACGGTAAGTTTAAAACTTATATCTGCTAAAACCGTATCAGGGTCATTCGGAAGAGGTAAAGTTCCTAGATCCCATACAATAGATCCATTTGGGCCTAAGTTTTGATTATATGTAGGTGTATTTGTTGTACTTAAAGGCGCATAAACATTTGAAGTAATTTCTAAATCAGATTGATTAACATTATCCGGAATAGGAATTGTTATTATCGTATTATTTGTTGCTTCTGTTCCTTTGTTTCTTATTTCAATAGTATAATTGGCTGACTCATTTGGTGCAAGTGGAGGTGTAGCGCTAGTAGAGGTAGTTGTAAGTATACCATCTACATCTGGAATATATGCATCAACTGAAAAAGTTACATTAAAAATGACAAACGTGTCATTTGTTGAACCATAATTAAAAGAAGTACTGGTTTGTCCGTTACCAATGATGCTTTTATCACTATTTGGGATGTTATAGGTAACAATATCTAAACCTGTATTATTTACTAATTCAGGGGTTCTACTACCAGGTGATCCACCATAATCTATTGTTGAATCAAAAAAGTTATCGGTACTACCACTTTTATTAGCTAATGTTCGGTAATTTCCTGAATTTAATTCTTCAATTTCAAAATAATCACCACCAAAATCGAACTCTCCTTCACTAGCCATTAATCCTAATCTAATATTTACATCACCAGATTGAACAGCATTAAAACCATCAACATCAAAAGAGAAATCTTGATTAACACCGCTATCAACAAAAGCATGACCATCAAAAACGGTCACATTTCTATATTTCATTTTAGAGTTTTCGTATACTACTACCATGCCCCATCCACCAGAATAACCTGTAACATCTATTGTGCCTTCTCGAAGTGCCATATCGGCAATAACATAATCACCTTCTCCATTATTATCAATAACATATTGAGTGATATCTACGTAAGCAGTAAAAATATTTTGGTAAGCATTATCTGGAAAATAAATATTGTCAGGAGTTGCTTCAACTTCAGTATAAATTGTTTGTAAAGGCCCTTTTATTTTTACTTTTCGTTTATTCAATGTTTTTCCATTAATAACAAATGTGTTTGGGTCATTATCACCATCAAGATTTGCATCTGGTCCGTTATCAGCTCTTCCAACCCAATATAATCCTGCAAAAAGAATTTTTGAACATTCTGGAATAGAACCGTTTTCAACAGGAAACTCTAATCTAGCAGATGATGAGTTTAAGGTGTTTGAATCTTGATCAATATCAACATACCGCATTGCAGAATCATTTGCTCTTGTATCATTATAGTTCACAAGTGTAAGGTTGGTATTACCTATCATAGCAAAGTCTCCCTTGATGTTATATACTGTTTGTGTGGGAGTGGCAATAGCTGCTCTAGCTTCAAATTCTTTTAAAACTTGTGAGTAACTACTAAAGCAGGTTGTTATAAGCACAACAGTAAATAGTATCTTTTTAAAAGATAATTTACTTGTAATGGCTTTTTTAGCGTATAGATTTTTCATGCTGTAATATTTAAATTGACTTGGTGCTTAACTTATGAAGGTCTATTAATTGTATAAAAAACTTGTGTTTCTGAATTAGTTTTTATAAACTGTTTTAATTGTTCAGGATTACATTTTATATTACTCTTAATGAATATAAACTTTAAGTTTTTAAGCTCAGGTTTTTCACTAAAGTCATAATGATTACTTAAATCGGATAATGAATTTATTTTTATTGTCAATATTTGTACCTCATTAAACTTTTCGTTATTCAGACTGAATGTCTTTAAAGAATTTACATCTTCAAATATTAGTTTTATAGGTAGACCATCCCCATAAACTGTTTTTTCAATACCGTTTTCAATAAAAATTGATGGATGTAAATTATAAGCAAGATTATTAAAGACCTCTCGATTATTATTATCTTTTTTATCAGACTTTAGTTTTGAACTGGTTTTTGATTCAGTATTATGAGTTTTTAATTCAAAAATATTATTCTCTTGAGAAAAAGAATTACTAATAGAGCATATTGAAATGCAAATAGAAAGTATGAAGGTATAAAACGTTAAAGTTGATTTGTTTATCATGACTTTGGCTTAAATATTATTATTTACTAATTAGGGTGCATTATGCACATTATTAAAATTATATAAAAATTTTGTTTATCAATTTAATAAATGATAATGTCTTCGAGGGAAAAAACAGTGAGGGAAGTGCATTGTAAAACAATGCTATACTTTTATTAGAAATTTGATTTGGGGTCATAAGTTTCATTTTTAAGTAGGTAAAACAAATAAACATATATGAATTCAATTAGTCAAAATTAAATGATAAATCACTTAAATATTCGATTAACAGCTTATTCTAAACACTTTATCTTGATTTTAAGATCTTTTAACTATTTGGTTGTTTAACATGGTAATTCTATGATGTTTAACTTTAATATTGATTTTATATTCTCCATTTAACATAATTTTAATTATCTTTAAGGTAGCAAATAAAATGAATTTTATCGAAAAAAACAACATTTTATCGATAAATAATGTATTTAATCGGAAACGAATGAAAAAAATAACTTTAGTACGACATGCGAAATCTTCTTGGAAACATAATGTAATAGATCATGAAAGACCTTTAAACGAAAGAGGGCTAAGTGATGCTAATATGGTTTCAAAATCACTAAATAGTATAGGGGTAGATTTGTTATTATCCAGTGATGCCATACGAGCAAAAACTACCGCTGATATATTTATTTCAAACCTTAATATTAGTGACGATATTGTTTCTTTTAATCATGATTTATATGATTTTGAAGGCAGGAACTTACTGAGAGTTATTAAAGAATGTAATAATTCAATTAAAAATTTAATGGTTTTTGGTCATAACCATGCTATTACAGCGTTTGTAAATAGTTATGGAGATCAATACATAGAAAATGTTCCTACATGTGGTATTGTTAGTATTGAATTTGATATTAAAGATTGGACTGATTTAAAACAAGGCAAAACGGTGTTTACATTGTTTCCTAAAGATTTAAAACAATAGTATTAATTAAATCATCTTAATTATTAACAATTTCACAAAGCTTTTTTGTAAGGCTATTTATGTGAAATAGAATATATTTGTTCAGTAATTATAATCCAGTTAAATTCAATGACTAAATCAGAAAACCAAGATAATATTTATATAAATAGAGAAATAAGCTGGTTGCAATTTAATGCTAGAGTTTTACAAGAAGCTTCAGATGAGACTGTTCCGTTAATTGAGCGGTTACGATTTTTAGGGATATTTTCTAATAATTTAGATGAGTTTTTCAAAGTTAGATATGCTACAGTAAAGCGTATTGTTGAAGCAGGAAAAGGAGGGAAGAGTGAGCTAGGAGGTATCAAGGCTAAAGAGCTTTTAGAACAGATTACTGAAATTGTTATAAAACAACAAAGTAAAAGTTTAGAAATTTTACACACAATTGGGAGCCGATTAGAAGATGAAAATATCTATATAATAAATGAAGAACAAATAGATAATTCTCAACATGACTTTATAAAAAAATATTTTATACAGACTGTAAGTCCTGCTTTGGTTACTATTATTTTAAATGATTCGGTTGTATTACCTAATTTAAAAGATAGTGCAGCTTATTTAGCAGTAAAAATGTTAATGACTGATGGAACAAAGCAATTTGCTCTGATTGAAATACCAAAAGCAATAAACAGATTTGTTGTATTACCGGAGCAAGATGAAAAGAGTTTTATAATAATGATTGACGATTTAATACGTCATTCTTTAAGTGATATTTTTAATATTTTTGATTACAAAAGTATTTCTGCACATATGATTAAGATTACCCGTGATGGTGAACTTGATTTTGAAAGTGATTTAAGCAAAAGTTTTATTGAAAAAATATCAGATAGTGTTAAACACAGAGAAGTAGGTGAACCTGTTCGTTTTGTTTATGATAAAACAATTGATCAAGATACCTTAGAGTATTTAATGTCTAAAATGGGTATTGATACTACTGATAGTATTATTCCAGGAGGTCGATATCATAACAGAAGAGATTATACAAGTTTCCCTAGTTTGGGTAGAACCGATTTACTTTATAATAAAATAGAACCGCTACCTATAAAAGGACTTAGTTTAGAGGCAAGTATATTTAAAGCTATAAAGGAAAAAGATTATTTGCTTTATGCGCCATATCAAACATTCTCTTATGTTGTTAAGTTTTTAAGAGAAGCAGCTTTGGATCCAGCTGTAAAAACAATTAAAATTACCATATACCGTTTAGCCGAAATTTCCCATATTGCCAGTTCTTTAATAAATGCCGCTATTAATGGTAAGTCGGTAACTGTATCAATTGAGTTACGTGCACGATTTGATGAGCAAGCAAATATTAATTATGCGCAACAAATGGAAGAAGAAGGTGTTAATTTAGTTTTTGGAGTTGCAGGCTTAAAAGTGCATAGTAAAATGTGTGTTATAGAGCGCGAAGAGAATAAAAAGCTAAAACGATATGGTTTTGTAAGTACAGGTAATTTTAATGAATCTACAGCCAAGATTTATACAGATTACACATTGTTTACTTCAGATCAGCGTATTTTAAAAGATGTAAATAAAATTTTCAGCTTTTTCGAAACCAATTATAAAATATACCGATATAAACATTTAATTACCTCTCCGCATTACACGCAAAAAGCAGTTTTTAAACTAATTGATGCAGAAATTGAAAATGTTGAAAATGGTAAGGAAGGTTTAATTAAATTGAAAATGAATAGTATATCGAGCTATAAAATGGTTGATAAATTATATGAAGCAAGTAGAGCAGGGGTTAAAATAAAAATGATTATTAGAGGCCTTTGTTGCTTAGTTCCTGGAGTAAAAGGAATGAGTGAAAACATAGAAGTAATAAGTGTGGTTGATAAATTTTTAGAACACACCAGAGTTTATATTTTTGGTAATGATGGAGATACTAAAGTTTATATTTCTTCGGCAGATTGGATGACAAGAAATATAGACAATAGGGTAGAAGTAAGTTGTCCTATTTACGATGAAGATATAAAACAAGAAATTTTAGATACTTATAATATTTGTTGGAATGATAATGTGAAAGCACGATTATTAAATGAATCACAAAACAATGAATATCGAGTAAATGATAAGCCAAAAGTAAGATCTCAGTTTGCTACTTACGATTATTACTTAAATAAGATAAAAAGTTAATATGCTTTCAATAAAAAAATATGCAGCTATAGATATTGGATCAAATGCAGTAAGATTGCTAATTTCAAATATTATTGAGCAAAAAGGTAAACCTGTTCAGTTTAAGAAAAATTCATTAGTACGTGTTCCTATTCGTTTAGGAGCAGATGTTTTTGTTAAAGATAAAATTTCAAAAGAGAATACGGAACGTATATTAGATACGATGTTAGCTTTTAAACTCTTAATGAAATCTCATAAAGTAGTTAAATATAAAGCCTGTGCTACATCGGCAATGCGAGAATCGGAAAATGGTAACGAAATTGTAGATTTAGTTTTAAAGAAAGCAGGTATTAGTATTGACGTTATTGGAGGAGAAGAAGAAGCAGCCATTATAGCAGCCACAGATTTAAATAAATATATAGATAATAATAAAACATATTTATATGTAGATGTTGGTGGTGGTAGTACAGAGTTTACAGTCATTCATCAGGGAAAACCTGTAGCGTCTCGCTCTTTTAAAATAGGAACGGTGCGTTTGCTTAATGACATGGTTAAAAAAGAATCTTGGCAAGAATTAGAAGCATGGATAAAAGCAAACACTAAAAATTATGAAAAAATTAGTGTTATAGGGTCTGGTGGAAATATCAATAAAATATTTAAGGTGTCAGGAAAAGCTATGGGAAAACCATTAACTTATTTTTATTTGACATCTTATTATAATACGCTTCAAACCTATTCTTATGAAGAACGAATTACAGAGCTTTCCTTAAATCAAGATAGAGCAGATGTAATAATTCCAGCTATGAGAATTTATCTTTCATCAATGAAATGGAGTGGAGCAAAGAATATTTATGTTCCAAAAATTGGTTTGGCAGATGGTATTATAAAAAGTATTTATTACGATACTGTTTCTAGTAATACACAGTAATATTTTGCACTTTATCTTTTAAAATATGAGAATATAACATTATTAATATATATTCGTCATCATATAATTATAACCCAAAACTATTTAATTATGAAAAGATTATCAATATTAACAATCCTACTTGTTATTTCTTTTTCTGGATTCTCACAAGATGTAAAGTATGGAGTTAGAGGTGGTTTAAATATTTCTAACCTAGACTTTGATGGTGATTCACCTAAACTAAACAAACATCGTAATAGTATTTACTTTGGAGCGTTTGCAACTATAGGTTTATCAAAAACTATTTCTGTTATGCCTGAATTGCAATTTTCAGCTGAAGGTGCTAAAGATGAAACTTTAAATTTAGATTATATTCAAATTCCTATTTTATTAAGATTTAGAATGAGTGAAAAAATTCATTTTGGTTTAGGACCACAGGTTGGATTAAAAGTTCGTAAGGTTGATGATAACGCTAAAGATTTTGCTTATTCTGCTGTTGCTGGATTAGAATACAAATTAAACCATGTGTTATTTGCAGATGTTAGGTACACTTATGGTTTGGCTAATGTATTTACAAGTAGCTTATTAGAAGCAAAAAACACAAATATTCAAATTGGAGTTGGTTATAAATTTTAACCGTGTATAGCTTCAGTTTTACCTAATTTACTCATAATATCAGATTCATATTCAAGAAGTTGTTGCCATTTGGTGTCAACTTCTTTTTTTTTACCATACTTTCTAGCAAAACCTAAAAACATGGTGTAATGGTTTGCTTCACTAGCCATTAAGTTTCTGTAAAAGGTTGCTAACTCTTTATCCTCTAATTCTTCAGATAATAATCTAAAACGTTCACAACTTCTAGCTTCTATTAATGCAGCATATAAAAGTCTATGTACCAATTGTGTTGTTCTGCTACCTCCTTTAGGAAAAAACTTTAATAGCTGAATAACATAATCATCTTTTCTATCTCTACCAAGTACCCAACCACGTTTTATAATAATATCGTGTACCATTTTAAAATGACTCATTTCTTCTTTTACTAAAGCTGTCATTTCTTGAACTAATTCGGTGTATTCAGGAAAGCCTACAATTAATGAAATAGCTGTACTTGTTGCCTTTTGTTCGCAAAAAGCATGGTCGGTTAGTATTTCTTCAATGTTCTTTTCAACAATATTAACCCAACGTGGGTCTGTTGGTAGTTTTAATCCTAGCATAATTAATGAATTAATTCTGTTGTAATGTCTTCGGTAGTTTTATTTCCTTCTTTGTCTATAGTAATTTTATACTCTTTACAATCTTCAGACTCTATAGGGCAGTAAAAAGCAATAATAGATACTTTATCGGAATCAATATTTGTATCATCTAAGGTAAAACCTCCTAATAAAGCATTTTTCCAAAATAGAGTGTCTTCATCTTTACTAAAAGATGATTTGTTAAAATATTCGTCTATAATTAATTTGTTATTGTAGAATATTTCTAACTTATTTATGTAATTTCTATAGTAGTATTTATAATTAATACTATCAATTGTAAATGCATTTAAAACGTTTTGTTTCATGTCTGTAAAAGTTTTAATTTTTACATGAAACCCGTTATTTAAAATAGTATCTGTTTCAACTTCGGTATATGCTTCGGGAAAATATTTTTTAATCTCGATTGGACTTATAGAATCTTTAAACTTTGTGACAGATTCTTTTAAAGCTTCACTTTTGGTTTTTCTATTATTACAATTAAACAAGGTAATTGTTAGTACAAAAATTAAAACAAATAAATTTCTCATAAACTGTAGTTTATATATCTAAATCGAAAGTTCTTCTTAAAAGATCTAAATTAGGATTTTTTTCGTTTAATTTCTCAAATTTATCAGCAGGTGTGTAAGTATATTGTTTTTCAAGAATTTCATTTACACTAATATCTAGACTAATATCATAGTTGCTTAATGACTTTCTTAAATAGGCCATTAAATCATATTGCTGACGCTCTAATTCAACCTTGTTTGTCGCATTTGGGTATTCTAAATGTATGGTTGTTCCTTTAACTTTAGGTGTATCCATAGATAAAATGGAGGCTAAATTATGTTTTCCTTTTTCTATTAAAATTTGAGTAAATTTTTTCCAATGGGCTATTAAGTCCGCTTCAGTAAAATCTTCTTTTGGCAAATCTTCTTCATCAACAACAACATCCATTTGTTTTATTTGATGCTCTTTTTTTGCCCTAATACTACTTAATGACAGTCCAGAAGTTCTTTTTGTGCCTTGTTTTAATATAATTTTTTTAGGTTCCTTTACTTGTAAAGATTCTACATGCTTAGATGCTGCAGTAGTGACTTCCGTTTTATTTGAAGTTGTATTATTTTGTGAGGAAACTTGCTCAGGAACTTTAACAGGAACAGGCGTAATGCCTTTCTTTTTAAAATATGAAGCAGGTATTATGTAATGTTTGCTATTTTTTTTTTCTCCATCAAAAGTGATAGAGGCAAGCTGCATGATACATAATTCAACGAGTAATCGTTGATTTTTACTGGTTTTATACTTGAGATCGCAGTCGTTAGCAAGTTCAATACCTTTTAAAAGGAAATCTTGAGACGCTTTTTGCGACTGCTTTAAGTATTTTTCTTTTGTTTGATCGCCAACTTCAAGCAATTCTATGGTTTCGGTAGTTTTACTAACTAATAAATCTCTAAAATGAGATGCTAAACCAGCAATATAATGATGGCCATCAAAACCTTTTGATAGCGTATTATTAAATTGTAGTAAAAGTTCAGGTATTTTATTTTCTAAAATATAATCTGTACTTGTAAAATAAGTATCGTAATCAAGAACATTTAAATTCTCTGTAACTGCTTGTCTTGTTAGGTTTTTTCCTGAAAAACTAACAACACGATCGAATATAGAAAGCGCATCACGCATAGCACCATCTGCCTTTTGAGCAATAATATGTAGCGCATCATCATCGGCAGTAATGCCTTGTTGTTCTGCAATATATTTTAAATATTCTTTAGCATCTTTAACCGTAATACGTTTAAAATCAAAAATTTGACAACGCGATAAGATGGTTGGAATTATTTTATGTTTCTCTGTAGTGGCAAGAATAAAAATACAATGCTTTGGTGGTTCTTCTAAAGTTTTAAGAAACGCATTAAAAGCTGCCTGAGATAACATGTGTACCTCATCAATAATATAGACTTTGTATTTTCCAACTTGTGGTGGTATACGAACCTGATCGGTTAAACTTCTAATATCATCAACCGAGTTGTTTGATGCGGCATCTAACTCGAAAATATTAAAAGCAAAATCCTCGTCTTCGGTTTCGTTGCCTTCACTATTAATCATTTTAGCCAAAATACGAGCGCAAGTTGTTTTACCAACTCCACGTGGTCCTGTAAATAGTAAAGCTTGTGCTAAATGATTGTGTTCTATGGCATTTAGTAGGGTATTTGTAATAGCTTGCTGCCCCACAACGTCTTTAAACGTTTGAGGTCTGTATTTTCTAGCCGATACTACAAAGTGTTCCAAATTGCCTAATTATTTAAGCATCTTTTGATGCTTATTGAATAGATAACAAAGTTAAAAATTCAATTGATAATTTAGAATTTTGAACTTAGAATTTAATAGGAGTTATTAACAAATGAAATTAATTGTGATGATAGTTTTTTCTTTATTTTATCAGAAAAAAATAGCTAGCTTAGTTTTAATGGTTACTTATAATATTAGTGGCGCGTTTAAGCACTAATTTAGTAAATAGAAACTTATCAGCGGAAAATTCCGCAGGAATTTTCCAAATAGGCTAGAACCAGCCATTAATTTTATGCTTTGTTGGCAACAGTTTTTGTTTTCAGTTTTCTTCTCCAATATATAATATATATTGTTCCTAAAATTGAAGGCAAAGTCCAAGCAATCAAATTTCCAATTCCTAATCCAGCAACTATAAATGCGGTAATTGAGGCAATAAATGCTCCAATCATTTTTCCGATATGATTAGACAGCCATCCGTTTTTTGTTTTCTCAACATTTTTATAAAAAATAAAATCTCTAATTGTCAATGAAAGTCCAAATCCACCAAAGAAAACAAATAATAGATATGTTGAATTTCCTTTAATGATACCATGAGTGCCAAATAAAATCATAAGAATTGATATAGTTAACATACTTCCAGATATGATTTTATCAATCGGTTTTGCGATTTTCTTTCTTTTAGATTTAAAAGTCAAAATTTGATTTCCAGAAATAACTAAATAAATAGTGAATAACCCAATTAGAAAAAGAAATATATTTTCGTGATTAGGTAGCCAAGAAATTGGCATTGAAATTAGAGAGCTTATTACCATTCCGATTGAGAATAATTTTCCCATTTTTTTATGAGGTTTACTTCCTTTTTTTACAATTACACTTCCAATTCCTGTCACTAATCCAAGTCCACCAAAAAATGCGTGGATATAAATCAAAATTTTTATCGTTTCTTCCATTTGTTTCTAATTGAATTTAGCGATTCAAAATTCAGATTATAGTTTTGGTTTGGAAAGTTTAAAAGTCCGAGTTGTTGTTTTTTAGTGATGAGTTGTTCAAATTGTTGCCAACGTATGATATAAATTATTAAAAAGATTTTATATCTACGTCATTAGCAGTAATTACTAATGCTTTAAATTTAATACCAATCCAGTACTAACTCATTTATTTCGACAATTTTTTTACTTAACTCGAATGATTCATTATCTGATATTTTTAAATTAACTTTCTTAGAATAATCTTTAATTTTTTTAGTTGCTTGTATCACTAAAGTTTCTCCTTTTTTTGTTATTTGAATCTTAACTTTTCTTCTGTTTTTACTGTCAGTTTTTCTTGTAGCTAATTTCTTTTCTTTTAATTTATCCACTAATCTACTAGTATTTGTGGTAGACAAAATCATTCTTTCTTGAATTTCCAATAATGATAACGACGACTTACAAGAATCGTAGAAAAGAATAATTAATATATTAAGCTGTTCGTGTGATATATTAAACTCTTTCAACAATATTTCTTGCTGCTTATTAATGTTTTTAGCTAGTTCAAGTACATTATGAATAAGGTCTAGTTGTGGTGTTCTAAATGTTTCCATTTGTTATCTGTTAAAGTCTATTGATGAATTTTCATCAATGGATTTTTAAAACTTTGTACTTTTGAATTATCAATTAATGAGTAGTCAACAATTGATATGCAATATTAATAAATAAAATTCAATAATTATGAAAACAACTTTTATAGTGATTATAATTTCACTCTTGTCTATTAATATGACTAATGGGCAAGAGATTCCAATCAAAGAACCAATTGGAGGGGAAACATTTGGACATAGTATAAAACAAATAAGCGACGATTTATATGTTTTTCGTTGGTGGGTTTATCGTAATATCTTTTTGATTACTGATGAAGGCGTAATTGTTACAGACCCTATGAATCCCAAAGCTGCAAAATTATTACAAAGCGAGATTCGTAAAATCACAGATAAGCCAATAAAATACGTAATATATAGCCATAATCATCACGACCATATTTCTGGTGGAAATATCTTTAAAGAAGAAGGAGCAAAGTTTATTGGACATAAAAACTTATTAAAGGAATTAACTGACCATCCTAATCCTGTAACTCCTTTGCCAGATATTACATTTTACAATAATTATACTTTAGAGTTAGGAAATAGAACTGTAGAATTATTTTATTTTGGACCAAATCATGGAGAAAGCTTAATCGTAATGCGAATCCCAAAAGAGAAAATTTTGTTTATTGTTGATATAGTTACACCTCGAAGAGTTGCTTTTAGAGGAATGCCTGATTTCTGGCCAGACGAATGGGTAAGAACATTAAAAGAAATTGAGCAAATGGATTTTGATTATGTTATTTCAGGACATGGTCCAGAAGGTCAACCGGCGATAGACTCGAGTTCTGTAGTTAAGGAACAAAGAGTTTATTTGGAAGATTTAATGAATGCTGTAAAAACAGCTATGGATTCTGGAAGTCATAACCCAGAAGAACTAAAAAAAACAATAAAACTTCCTAAATATAAAGATTGGAGGTATTATAACGAATGGTTACATATGAACATTGAACGGGTTTGGGCTTATTATCACATGGGCTGGTAAGAGTATGTGGGTTTTGAAATTTTGGAAATAAAACGTTTTACAACAAAACATAAAATTAATGGCAAGTTTCTATTTATTAAATTAGTGCTTTAACGCGCCATTAATATTTTACGTAAACGTTAAACGAACCTATCCAAAATAAGACAACTTTTCATTTAAAAAAGCATAAGCCAGCAAACACCCGCGTTAAGGATTGCAGTGAAAAGTCCACAGCGACGTTAGGAGCGAGGACTTGTAACGGAAAGCCTGACCCTTGGTCCTGAACTAAATTCAGGATAAAGGTAACGCCCAAAAGTTTAAATTTTCATGATAATAATAATTTTAACTGAATTCTAGTTAAGCTTAGGAAAACGCTTTTTATTTAGATTTTAATTTCAGTTTGTTGTAGTTTTGCGGGAAGTAGATTGCCTTATCGCTTTTGTGCTGAATTTATTTCAGTACTTGAGAGGAAAGTCCGGACACCGTAGTGCAATATAGTGGTTAATGGCCACCAGCCGTGAGGTTAGGAAAAGTGCAACAGAAAGTATGTACAGGTAATGCTGTAGTGAAACCAGGTAAACTCTATGTGGTGCAATGTCATGTAAACCAGTGCTTGAGGGCGGCACGCTCGATACTGGAGGGTAGGCAGCTAAAGTGTAATGGTAACAATGCACTCAGATAAATGATAAGGGTATTCTAATTCTTTTTTGGAGCGATCCTGAAACGAGTTCAGGGTATACAGAATCCGGCTTATAAATTTACTTACCTATAAAAAAACCCTTCTTTAATTTAAAGAAGGGTTTTTTGCTTAAAAAAGATTGGTTGGTTAATCTGTTTTTGGAGAATAACTTAGGTCTGGTCGCATTTCTCCTGTATAATTTTCTACTCGAGTGGTGTAATTCATGATTTTGCTAAAGGTATCCCATCTGTCTGGTCCTAAAACTTCCTTGTTGGCTTTACTTTTTTGAGCAGAATCAATTTCATCTTTCGAAGCAATAGAGACTAGGTAGAAGTTTTCCATAGAGCCAAAACCGTTTTTATATATTCGGTAATATTGTTTGGATCCTTTGTTTGTGTACATGTCTTTTACTGCTTTTAAGCCTTCTTTCATTTTTTCTGCATTTTCTGGTGTGTAATACATATAGAACCAATCTCTGTAGTTTTCATCTGCTGGAGCATTTGTAGCACCTTCTGGCATGTATGAAAGAGCATCGTCTTTTATAAGAATATAAGATCCGTGAGAATCGTAACATTTGTCGAAACGTTGAAATAGTTCTTTCCATTTGTCTCCCATTGTTTTTGCCATTTCTGCAAAGGGACGTTTATCTAAATCGGCAAAATTTTCGATAGGCGTAATGTAAAAATATTTAAAATCACTTGTCGAGGCTGTAAACCATGTAGCTTGTACATTATTGGCAACACTTGCCTCGTTAAATGCTTTAGCAACTTTTTCGTATTCCATAAACATGGAAGGTTTAACGTTGTCTTGATGTACTTGAAATGCTTGTTGTGATAAAGCTACATTAAAAGTAAAACAGTAAAGGAGCATTGCTAATAAGCTTGTTTTAATTGTTTTCATAATATTTATAGTGTTAGTTGCTTTTATTCTTCAGAAACTTCGGTTTCAGTTTCCATTTGTGCAGCGATTTCAGAGGCTATAACTTTATTTATACCTGCTGTATCATAATAGGCATATTCTTGAACAATTTTGCCTTCAATAAATTCGATTGTTAAATGTACAGGTATTACTAATTTTTTTTCAGTAATTTTAGATGTACCGTTCCAGTTATTCCAATAATTTACCCAAGTTTTTCCGTCTTTATCTATAACCATTTCGGATACGCCTCCTTTTTTAGAAAACCCATAAGAAGAGAAGTTAGATAACATTTGAGTCATGCCTGTCATCATTTCATTAGGTGTAGCTCCTTTATTGGTGTTATGGAAAATTTTTGCAGTATCAGCAAAGTTTGCTTTCCATTTAGTCCAGTCTTGAGCTTCATAAGCTTTAATTCCTGCTTTAACAGTTTCTATTTCGGCAGATTCTTCAAAATAACGTTGCGGCTTATTTTGACAAGCAATAAAAAGAACAAGCGCTGTTGCAATTAAAAAAAGTTTTTTCATTTGTTTTATGGTTTAAAGGGTTAGTATTAAGTTTAATCCATAAACAAATACCCGAATAAATTGGGTAAAAAGGAAGATGTAAATAGAGTCTGGGACTCTTAAGGAGATTTCTAAAGTACTAAATAAAAGCGAATTAACAAAATAAGGCGTTTTCTAGACCTCTTGATTTTCGAAAAAGCTAAACATATTACCTCCATAACTTTTAGAATAACTGTAGTTTGGTAAAGTAGATAAACTAGTATGTTTTGAGTGCTCTATTATTAGTACACCTTCTTCTAATAAAAGATTATTTTTAAATACTAATTCTGGAATTTTAGAGAACAATTCTTCAGAGAAATTATACGGAGGATCGGCAAAAATGACATCTGCTTGTATTTTTGTTTTCTCTAAAAATTTGAAGACGTCACTTTTTATAGTTTGTAGTGGCATATCAAATTTGTCGGCTGTTTGGTTAATAAACTTAATACAGCCAAAGTCTTGATCTACACAAGTAATTTGCTCTGTGCCTCTTGATGCAAATTCATAACTTATATTTCCTGTGCCAGCAAATAGGTCGAGAACTGAAATATCGTTAAAATAAAATGTGTTATTTAATATGTTGAATAATGACTCTTTCGCCATATCTGTTGTAGGTCGAACAGGTAGGTTTTTAGGCGCTACTATTTTTCTGCTTTTAAATAATCCGGATATAATGCGCATTAAAAACTTTTTATTAAGGTGAAATTGCTATGATGACTCGCTGGTTGAGCATCTATGCTGTATTTATAATTATCTTCTCTGTTGCCTAAAAATGTAAACCGAATGTATTTGTATGCAATAACATAGAGGTCATCTTTAGTATCTATACCTCCAAGAAAAATTAAATTTAATGTTTCTGGGTTTAGTTTTAATTGTTCTGCTGTAAAGAGCAAGTAATAAATAAAATCTTCTTTAGTTTTATATTCAAAAGTGTTAAAGAAGATTAATTTTGAGTTTTCTACAACAACTATTTCAAAATGATTTTTATTAACATTTACATACATTTTTATTGCATCAGAATTCTTTTCTATCAGTAAAATTTGTTCAATTAAAACGGTAGAAGCATGCTTAAAAGTAAATGCACCAAACTTATCATAAATGAAATTATTAATATTTATGTATGGTACATAAACATTAACACTGTCGTTTATAAGAATATCATCATAGGTAATAAAATCTGATTTTAAAATTTTAGAATTAAATTTTAAATAATCAACTAAACAATCTTCATTAAATATTGGCTTTGGTACTAAGGTTGAAAGTTCATTATCATGTATAATGCATACATTGTTAAAATCATCTTGTAGATTTTTTTCTGTATTGAATACATGTTTTAATTTATCTAAAACTTCTAATGGATTTAACTTTTTAATAAAGTCAACTTGTTTTAAACTAGAGATGGTATTAGTATCTCTTTGTAGGGTACAAAAAGAAAGTCCACTCAAACTTATTTGAATGGACAGATCTATATTAGTTAGTTTCTTAAAAGTTTTACTCGTTATCGCCATAAGTTTTTGGCCAGTTACCTCCAGTATTAACTTCGTCCATAGAGCCTACTATAAGAGCATCTCCGTTTACGCCTTCAACTGAAACCACTTCATTCTCTTGACTTAATAAATCTTTATCTTGGTCAAATAAAATAACGGCTTTTTTAACTTTGGCTTCAAAAACAGGGATTTTAGCATCACTTTGTTCAATAAAACCAGATTTAAGTTCAAATTTAGCACCTGCTTCACCAACAGGTACATTCATCATTGTTTTATACTTATCAGATGATTTAAATAAAGAATCTTTTACAGAAGAAGTTCCTAATGTATCAATGATAACTATTTCTTTATACATGTCTACTCCAAATTGTTTTGTTAACACAGGATCAATTACACTTGAATCACGACGTTGTGTAATCGTATATTCAGCAGTATCAATAAACTTTACCAGTTTATCAAAATCACCAGCAAATACTCCAGTAATTTGTTTATGTGCTAATTGAGCATCTCTAATATCAATTAAATTTTTAATAACTTCAGCATAGCGCTTTTCTTTTGTTTGTTCAAATAAAACAGGGTTATATACAGACATAAAAGTTTGGTATCCTAGAAAAAATATTAACCCCCACAATACGATAGTTAATACAGATTTAAATTTAGAAGGAACAAATTTGTCAATTAGCTTTACTAAGCCAATTGTTACTAGTATTACAGCAACTGCAATCAGAATAAATGTTAACATAATGGGTTTTTATTAAAAATAAATTATTATAAAGGTATTTAGCAAATCTACAAATTTTTTTTAATCGTAAAAACGAAAGCACGTAAAAATCATTCATATATTTGAATAATTTTTAATCCGTCTAATTTAAATGACATCACCCGAATTTTATTCCCTTATAAAACAGGACTTTCCGTTCGAACCTACTATAAAACAAAATATTGTTTTACAGCAATTATCCGAGTTTATTTTTAATAAATCGCCTGATGCGCTTTATTTGTTAAAAGGGTATGCAGGTACAGGAAAAACAACCATTATAGGCTGTATTGTGAGTAATTTATGGAAAGCAAAAAAAAGCGCTGTACTAATGGCACCAACGGGTAGAGCTGCTAAAGTGATTTCAAATTACTCAAAGAAAGAAGCCTTTACTATTCATAAAAAAATATATTTTCCTAAGAAAGATCAGGGTGGAGGTGTTAAATTTGTTTTACAACCTAACAAGCATAAAAACACCATTTTTATTGTTGATGAAGCTTCAATGATACCTGATACGGCAGGAGATTCTAAACTTTTTGAAAATGGCTCTCTTTTAGATGATTTAATGCAGTACGTTTATTCTGGTCATCAATGTAAATTATTGTTAATTGGTGACACGGCACAACTTCCTCCTGTAAAGTTAGATTTAAGTCCTGCTCTAAATGAGAATACGCTAGCTTTAAATTACAACAAAGAGGTTACTAGAATGGAGTTAGATGAAGTCATGCGTCAAGAACATGATTCAGGAATTCTTGTTAACGCTACTTTTTTACGCGAAACATTGTCTAGTTCATTTCATGATGCTTTTAAGTTTGATTTAAACAACTTTAAAGATATTGTTAGGTTAGTTGATGGTTATGATATTATGGATGCTATAAACGATGCTTATAGTAATTTAGGAAACGAAGAAACAGCTATTATTGTTAGAAGTAACAAACGCGCTAATTTATATAACCAGCAAATACGCAGTCGTATTTTATTTAATGAAAATGAATTATCGGCTGGAGATTATTTAATGGTTGTTAAGAATAATTATTTTTGGATTAAGCCTAATACAGATGCAGGGTTTATAGCTAATGGTGATATTATTGAAGTTTTAGAAATATTTAAAATTGAAGAACTTTATGGTTTTCGCTTTGCAGAAGTAAAAGTAAGAATGGTTGATTACCCCAATATGCGTCCATTTGAAACTGTTTTATTATTAGATACTATTGATGCTGAAACCCCTTCTTTACCTTATGAAGATTCTAACAGGCTTTATCAAGAAGTTATGAAAGATTATGATAGTGAAACAGCCAAGTATAAAAAGTTTTTAAAAGTAAAGGCAAACAAACATTTTAATGCCTTACAAGTTAAGTTCTCTTATGCTATTACTTGTCATAAATCTCAAGGGGGGCAATGGAATACAGTTTTTGTAGAACAACCTTATTTGCCAAACGGCATCGATAAAGATTATTTACGTTGGTTATACACTGCTGTAACCAGAGCTAAAGAAAAGTTGTATCTTATTGGTTTTAAAGACGATTTTTTTGAGGAATAGTTTTTGATTATATTTAGCTATGACAATAGAAACAATTATAAGTATTTGTTTGGGAGTAGGACTTGCTGCTTCTGTTGGTTTTCGAGTGTTTTTACCATTATTCGCATTAAGTTTAGCTTCCTATTTTGATGTTTGGCAACTTAATGAATCTTGGCAATGGATAGGAAGTACAACAGCACTAATAACTTTAGGGGTTGCTACTGTAGTAGAAATATTTGCATATTTTATTCCGTATATAGATAACTTATTAGACAGTATAGCAGTACCATTGGCAGCATTAGCAGGAACCGCAGTCATGATGTCTACTGTGGCAGATTTAAGTCCTGTAATTACATGGTCTTTAGCAATTATAGCAGGAGGTGGTACAGCAGCAGCCATTGCAGGAACATCAAGTACTACAAGATTAGCATCTACTGCTACAACAGGCGGTTTAGCAAACCCTATTGTTGCGACTTTAGAAACGGGTACTTCGGTTGTTATGTCTATTATTTCAATTTTTTTACCTGTACTTGCTATTGTTTTAGTAGTGATACTATTTATTGTGATTTTTAAATTATATAAAAAGTTTAAATCCAAAAAAAATTAACTCATTAAATAGTACTATTTTTGACAAAGAATTGAATATTGAATAAATGAAAATAATTTCTATGATTCCAGCGCGTTATAGCGCAACACGTTTTCCTGCAAAACTTATGCAAGACCTTGGTGGTAAAACAGTAATACGTCGTACATACGAAGCTACTGTTGCAACCAATTTATTTGATGATGTTTTTGTGGTTACAGATAGTGATATTATTTATAATGAAATTGTAAATAACGGAGGAAAAGCCATCATGAGTAAAAAGGAACACGACTGTGGAAGTGACAGAATTGCTGAAGCTGTTGAGTTTTTAGATATAGATGTGGTTATAAATGTTCAAGGAGACGAACCTTTTACTGATAAAGAATCATTAATTAAACTTATTGATGTGTTTAAAAACGACCCTGATAAAGAAGTCGATTTAGCATCATTAATGGTTCATATTACAGATATCGACGAAATTAATAACCCTAATACAGTAAAGGTTATTGTAGATCAATCTGATTTTGCATTATATTTTTCACGTAGCCCAATTCCATATCCAAGAGAAACTAATGTAGGCGCCAAATATTTTAAGCATAAAGGCGTTTATGCATTTAGAAAGCAAGCTATATTAGATTTTTATAATTTACCAATGCTTCCTTTAGAAGCTTCAGAAAAAATAGAGTGCATTCGTTATTTAGAATACGGAAAACGTATTAAAATGGTTGAAACAGATATACAAGGTGTAGAAATTGATACTCCTGAAGATTTAGAACGCGCCAAAAAAGAATGGAAATAGATTATAAAAACATAAAAGTTATTGGTTTTGATGCTGATGATACGCTTTGGGTAAACGAGACCTATTTTCGTGATGCCGAAGCTGAATTTGCTAGTTTATTATCTAAATATGAAACGCCTAATAAAATAGATCAAGAATTATTTAAAAAAGAAATAGGTAATTTACCATTATATGGCTATGGTGTTAAAGCTTTTGTATTGTCTATGGTAGAAATGGCTTTAGAATTATCAAATTTTGAAGTATCTAATAAAACTATAGAAGCCATTTTGAACATAGGTAAAGATATGTTGAATAAACCTGTTGAATTACTAGATGGTGTTGAAGCTGTTTTAAAAAGTCTATCAAAAGAATATAGATTAATTTTAGCTACAAAAGGTGATTTGCTAGATCAGGAACGAAAATTAGAAAAATCTGGTTTAACTAATTATTTTCATCATATCGAAGTTTTAAGTGATAAGAAAGAAGCTAATTATTCTAAATTATTAAATCATTTAGATATAAAGCCTTCAGAATTTTTAATGATTGGAAATTCATTAAAGTCAGACGTTTTGCCTTTAGTAAATATAAAATCAAATGCCATACACGTACCTTTTCATACTACTTGGGCACATGAACAAGTAAGCGAAAAAGAAACGAATGGAAAAGCATATAAAACCTTAGAGAGCTTAAAAGATATTTTAGAATTATTATAATAAATAGTTCTATCAAATAATATTTCTTTTTAGTTGAAAAACAAAATATTTATCAAAGTAAAATTAAATAATACTATTTTTACTTTTTGAAAAGAAAATAAATTAAATGAGTTATAAAAACTTTCCAATGGTGCCAAGAGTTATTTTTGGTAGAGGTAGTTTCAGCCAACTAAATGATATAATTGCCCCAAAGCGATTAAGTATTAAAGCCCCTTTCATTTATTTAATAGATGATGTATTTAAAAATAATACCTGGTTAATATCAAGAATAAGTTTATCGTATGACGATAAGATAATTTATATTTCGGCTAATGAAGAACCTAAAACATCTCAAGTAGATGAATTAGTTGAGGATATTATTTTAAATACAAAAGAACGACCTTCTGGCATTATAGGTATTGGTGGTGGTACGCTTCTAGATTTGGCCAAGGCAGTATCTATTATGTTAACTAATGAAGGTGATGCTAAAGATTATCAAGGATGGGATTTAGTAAAAAATCCTGCTATTTATCATGTTGGTGTACCAACTATATCAGGAACAGGAGCAGAAGTGTCAAGAACAACAGTACTTACTGGTCCTGAAAAGAAATTAGGTATTAATTCTGATTATACACCTTTTGATCAAGTTGTTTTAGATCCTGAACTGACTAAAGATGTACATACAGACCAATGGTTTTATACAGGAATGGATTGCTATATTCATTGTATAGAATCTTTAAGCGGAACGTACTTAAATGCTTTTAGCCAGAGTTATGGTGAAAAAGCTTTTGATTTGTGTAATGAAGTATTTTTAGATAATAACTTGTCAAAAAAAGACTTGCAAGATAAACTTATGATGGCAAGCTGGCATGGAGGTATGAGTATAGCTTATTCTCAAGTTGGTGTTGCTCACGCTATGAGTTATGGGTTATCATATTTATTAGGTACAAAGCATGGCATTGGTAATTGTATTGTATTTAATCATTTAGAAGAATTTTATCCTGATGGCGTAAAACTATTTCAAAAAATGATGTCTATACATAATATAGAATTACCTGAAGGGATTTGTTCCAATTTGAGTGATAACGAACTTGATATTATGATTAACATCGCTTTAAGTTTAGATCCTTTATGGGAAAATGCATTAGGTAAAAATTGGAAAACAATAGCAACTCCTAAAAAATTAAAAGAACTTTATAAAAAAATGTAATATGCAATGGTTAGCCAAACTTATTTATTTTAAAATATTAGGTTGGCAAGTTGTTGGTAATACTAATTTTTCTAAAGATACAATTAAGAAAGCAGTTATAATTGCTGTACCGCATACCAGTTGGCACGATTTCTATATTGGTGTTTTGTTACGGTCTGTATCAAACATTAAAATCAATTTTGTTGGTAAAAAAGAATTGTTTGTATTTCCTATGGGTTGTTTTTTTAGAGCTTTAGGAGGTACGCCAATTGATAGGTTTACAAAAGAAAATAAGGTTGATGCTATAGCTAAACTATTTAAAGAAAAGAAAGAATTTAGAATGGCTTTAGCTCCAGAAGGCACTAGAAAGAAAGTAAATGAGTGGCGTACGGGTTTTTATTTCATAGCTAAAAAAGTTAATATACCTATTATTATGGTGAGCTTTGATTTTGAAAACAAGCAAAATAAGATTTCAGAACCATTTTATCCAACAGAAAACATTGAAAACGACCTTAAATTCATGTATCATTTTTTTAAAGGGATTAAAGGTAAAATCTCTAAATATTCATAGCTATATTAAATTATGGCATAAAAATTGATTTATGTATAGTGTATCAATCAATGAAACATAAAGTAAACAATTATTTGTACCTAAAAAGAAACATTGCATTAATACAATCAAAATAAAAAAAGCCTGTTAAGTTTAAATTAACAGGCTTTTTTATGCAGTTTAAGATTGATTATTTAATCTCTTTTACAGCATTATCAATAAGCGTTCTTAGATGTTGTTTATGAGCTCTTGATTCTATATTTCCCAAAGAAGACGCCATAGTTCTAATTTGTTTTAAATTATATAATGCCATCGATTTAGAATTGTTAGAAAAGCTACTTGCTCTTTTACCATTTAGCATATTTATTAATGTGTTTGTATATTCTAATTGCAAGTTTTGTCTAAATGAATTTATATTACCACTAATATCAGCTTTAAATATTGCTTTGTTTAAATCTGTCATAAAACGAGATAAAGTATACTTGTTACCATAAAGTTCAGAATCTGAAATACGTTTTAATGTTGTTGGATGTAAAATATGAGCAAATACATTTTTTTGATATGTTAATACTTGTTGATGTATTTTTGGGTCTTCTGTATTTCTTCCAAAATTAAAACCTCTACGTTGTAATGCTAAATAATTGTATAATTCATTAGGAGCATCAAAAGCATTTGGAGCAAATACATATTTACTTAAAGCATTCATAGCTCTTTTTTGATCTTCTAAACTTACAGGCGTATATGGTTGTTTACTATGTTTTTGTCCTACCATACCGCGTTCAACATATACGCCTCCAATATATCTAGATATTATATTTGCAGCACCAGATTTTTGCCTACTTAATAAATAATAAGCTTGTCTTAATTCTTGATAAGATTGGCCTTTTGTTGTAAAATTTTGAAATAGATCTTTCATTAAATCATTTGCAAGCTCTATACGATCAATAGAGTAAGTAATAGCATCATTAGATTGATCCCAAACATTAACTCTAGGATCTATTGCTTTACCTGGAGATCGCATATCATCGGCATCATTACCAAAAATAAGTTCGGGTTTCGTAGATTCATTTAATAAAGCGTCTTTTTCAGCTTCAGATTTAAATGGGGTATATCCAAATTGTATAGCCCAAACATCATACGGTCCAACAGACATATCTGTGTATTGTCCTTGTTTACTTCTGTCTCTAGTTAAATTTAAAGCAGCATAATCCATAACAGATCCTGTTAAGCATTTCCCTTTTATAAAATCGGCATCTGCAAGTTGTTCAGGCGAGAATAATTGACTAGCTTTCATGTTATGATTAAGTCCTAATGTGTGTCCAACTTCATGCATTAATAACGCAGTGATAACTTCTTTTTGAAGTCTTTTTAATTCTAAATTAGTAGCTCCAAATGCAGAAGCTATAGACTTTGCAAACATTGCATCTTCATGCAATAATTCACCAAATGAACAATACATGTGGTCGTTATTTAAAACATCAGATGGGGTAAAAGCCGTTTCTAAAGATGCTAAATTGTATAGTTTATCTAAAATTACTCTATTCGAAAACATAATATATTCTAACATAATATCGGCACTCAATATTTCACCAGTTCTTGGGTTTGCCATACTTGGTCCGTAGCCGCCAAAAGGCGGTTCTGGAGATGATGTCCAGCGTAAAACATTATATCGTATATCGCCAGCATCCCAAATGGCATCATCTGGTTGTTGCTTCACAACAATGGCATTTTTAAATCCTGCTTTTTCAAAAGCAATATTCCATTTTAAAACCGCTTCTTTTATAGTTTCTCGCCATTCAACTGGTGTTGTATTTTCCATCCAGTACGTAATTGGTTTCACAGGTTCAGATATGGCTGCACTTGGATCTTTCTTTTTTAAATTCCATCTATTTATTAAATCTCTATATGGTGTAGCACTGGTAGATGTTTTGTCATCTACTTGTTGGCCAAAGTATCCAACTCTAGGGTCGTCAAAACGTGGTTCAAAATCATTCTCAGGCATTGCAATTAAGCTATGAAATACTTTTACGCTTACATTTCTGCCATCTGCAACAGCATTAGAACCATTATTTAAGGTTGATGGTTTAGAGAATACATATTCAACTTTAATATTTGAGTTTTCAGGATAGTTTTTAATATTGATAATTTTCGTTTTATTTTTATCTAAATTACCTAGTTTGAAATCTGTAGGAGAACCTCCAGGTCTTGAAGCTGGTTTTATTTGTGAGAATGTTTCTTTTAAAAATAAATCATTTGCTTTAATAAGGTATAACCCTTTTTCTTCATTGTATGCTTCAATTTTTATGCTTGCCATATTACCTTCACTAATATTGGCGCCTTCAGATTTTGAAATAGCATTATCTGGATCGTAATAAAAGGATGTGTTTTGAGTTATAAACTCTATTTTATCAAAATATTTCTCAATTTTAAAAACTTTTGAGTCTTGATATGAACCTCTAATTATTCTACCAGCATCCATGACACCGTCTGCTATTTGGCTAAAATGAATAAATTCTTTACCAAGCTGTTCGTTAGATATTAACATTTGAAGCGATCCTGTAATTGTATCTTGGTACATAGTCAGTAAGCCTTCAATTTTTCTACTAGATTTTGTTAAATCTTTAATTGTTTTTTTCTTGCTTTTTTTTGGTACTGGGGCTTTTATTTCTGTTTTATCCTTTTTTTTGGTTCGCTTCTTTTTTTGAGCGTTTAGGTTTATTGAGCTAAAACAGATTAATAAAGAAAAAAACAAGTAAGTAAAATTGATACTTTTGGTTTTAAATTGATTCATTTTGAAATGATTTCTATTGATTTAATAAAAAATTAAAGGATATAATCGTTAAAAATAAGTAAAGTGTAAGATAATTTTATGTTGAAAGTGTTAAAATATTAAATAGATAACTCAAAAACTTATAATTATATAACTGTTGTGTATATATTTATTATCTATCTTTAAAAAATTATGATAAAAGACACAAAAATAGCCGTACTTATTGATGGTGATAATATCCCTTCAAAATACATTTCAGAAATGATGGAGGAAATAGCCAAGTATGGTACGCCTACTATAAAACGTATTTATGGTGATTGGACTAAACCGCATCTTTCTAAATGGAAAAACATTCTGTTAGAAAACGCCATAACGCCCATTCAGCAATATGCGTATACTACAGGCAAGAATGCTACAGATTCGGCCATGATAATTGATGCGATGGATATTTTATATTCCGAGAAGGTTAATGGTTTTTGTTTAGTGTCTTCAGATAGTGATTTTACAAAATTAGCAACACGATTGCGAGAGGCAGGTATGCAAGTTTACGGAATAGGAGAGAAGAAAACACCAAATCCTTTTATTGTTGCATGTGATAAATTTATTTATTTAGAAATTCTTAAAAATGATAATGAAAAGGAAACTAAAGAAGGCGCTCAGAAAAAAGAAAATTTATATAATATAACACCGAAAGTTATTAGACTTCTTAAAAACTCTGTTAACGATGCAGCCGATGATGATGGTTGGGCTTTTTTAGGAGACGTGGGCTCATTAATTCTTAAAAAGCAACCCAACTTTGATCCTCGAAATTTTGGCTTTGCAAAATTAACACCTTTGTTTAAATCGTTAAACCAATTTGAAATGGAACAACGCGACCAATCAAACGGACGATTCAAATTAATTTATGTGAAAAATAAATAAGATCTTTTATTTATTAAATTACTCCTAAAATTTTATCCATAACCCAATTGGCATGTATTGCCGATTGTCCTAAAGAAGGATGTGTATAATCTTTATTTATTAACATATCTCTCATACCTTCTACATGGTGCATTTGTACATGTTTAGGGTGTTCAATAAACAATTCTTCGTTTTTTGTTTTGCTTTCTAATACAATAGGATTATCATGAAAAACAGAAAATTTAATGTGCCCTTCACTTCCATAAATAACAACTTCGTCTAAATGATTATGGCAATCAAAGTTCCAAAATGCAGATCCTGTTATATGTGTTTCATGTAGCCAACATGCTGTAATAGCATCTTTAGCAGTGTATTTTCCTTGTTGATTTAAGCCAATACCATTAGCAATTTTTATATCACCAAGTAGAAAAGCGAATAAGTCAAAACCATGACTCGCTAAATCATCAAAATAACCTCCAGGAGCAATTTTAGCATCTGTACGCCAATTATAGTCTCCAGATTTATCAATGTCATTAGCTGGTTTACTAAAATTCCAACTAATATGTCTTACATCTCCAATATAATTATGTTCTAACCAATCTTTAATCTTAGTAAATCTTGGTAATGATCGCCTGTAATATGCAACAAATAGCGGAATTTCTTTTTCTTTAAAAGCATTAAAAACTTCTAAGCTATCAGCGTAATTTGGAGTCATTGGTTTTTCTATACAGCAAATTTTTCCAGCTTTAGCTACTTTTAAAGCATACAATTTATGGGTATCTGGTGGTGTTGCAATATATACAGCATCAATAGTGTCATCATTAATTAAGGCATCAGCATCGGTATAAGTAGTTTCTATATTATGACGCTTAGCGTAATCTTTTAGTTTTTCAACATCACGTCGCATAACAGCTTTTATATTAAAACCTTCTGTTAATTGAAAAGCTGGTCCACTTTTTACTTCAGTAACATCGCCACACCCAATAATTCCCCAATTGATAGTTTGCATAATTTTTTGTTTTTAAAACAAAAAAGAGCTGTGAAGCTCTTTTTGTATTTACTTTTTATAGTGTTACTCTGCTGATTCTTCCATGGTGTGATATACAGATTGTACATCATCATCTTCTTCAAGTTTTTCTAATAATTTTTCAACATCAGCAACTTGTTCTGGTGTTAATGGTTTTGTTACTTGAGGAATACGCTCAAATCCAGACGATAAAATTTCAATTTCACGACTTTCTAATTCCGCTTGAATGGCTCCAAAACTTTCAAAAGGTGCATAAATTAAAATACCATCATCATCGGCAAAAACTTCTTCGGCACCAAAATCAATAAATTCTAATTCTAATTCTTCTGGATCTAATCCTTCTGCGTTTATTCTGAAATTACAAGTATGATCGAACATAAAAACCACAGAGCCAGATGTACCTAAACTACCATCGCATTTATTAAAATAACTACGAACGTTTGCTACGGTTCTTGTATTATTATCGGTTGCAGTTTCTACTAAAATAGCAATACCGTGTGGTGCATAACCTTCAAAAATAACTTCTTTATAATCGCCTTGACCTTTTTCGCTAGCCTTTTTAATAGCACGCTCTACGTTATCTTTTGGCATGTTAACAGATTTTGCATTCTGTATAACAGCTCTTAAACGCGAATTACTATCAGGATCTGGACCTCCTTCTTTTACTGCCATGACTATGTCTTTACCTATACGTGTAAAGGCTTTACTCATTGCAGACCAACGCTTCATTTTACGTGCTTTTCTAAATTCAAAAGCTCTTCCCATAATACTGTGTTTTTATTTTTATTCCCTTGATAAAAAGGAATTTTTTAATTTTAAAAAATTTTAATCTAACAAAGTTAAAAACCTATTGCTTAATTGCAAATTATTCCTCATCAGGTTCTACAATATTTTCTATTGCTTCAGCTAATTTAAAATCTAAATGCGTTACGCCATTTGCAGAATGTGTAGATAACGAAATAGTAAGTACATTATAAACATTAGACCAATTAGGATGATGATTTAAGGCTTCGCATTCAAACGCAATACGGCTCATGGCACTAAAGCAATCTTTGAAATTTTCAAATTCAAATTCTGCATGAATAGCATTATCATAATATTCCCAATCTGGAAACTGTAACAATTTTTTTTCTATATCATCTTCAGATAATTTACTCATAATTAAAATGTTTATTTGTTGCTGAAAATTTTCACCAATTTAATCATTTGAAAGCTTATATTTCTAATTCTGTTAATATTTCTTGACTTAATAATTGTAAATTTTTTGGAAGTAAATTATATTTTGGTAATACTGCTAAATACCGATCGTCGTTAGTTGTATAAACTTGTTTGTAAACAACATTTTTTAACTCTAAAGATTTAATTATTTCTTTAATAAAGTCGTCATGATGCACCAAATCATTAGAACCTAAATGGTAAATACCGTATTTGTTTCTGTTAATTATATAATGAATTTGTTGTGTTAACTTGTTATCGTTAGTAACATTCATTATTAAATTAGGAAACACTTCTACAGGTGTTTTTTCTTTTACTTGCTGAATAATTTCTAACACTCTAGGTGATTGCGCACCAAATACCATAGGAAGTCTTATAATGGCAACTTGTTTTTTAGGTAAGCGCAACAGCATATTTTCAATTTTTATCTTGAAATGCCCATAAATGCTATTACTATAGGTTTTATCTAGTTCGTAACTTGGATACTTACTGTAACCATCAAAAACAACAGCAGACGAAGTATATATAATCTTAACTTTATTAGAATATACATATTCTGCCAAGTGTTTATGTGCAACAAATTGAGCAGCAAAATCGCCTCGAAGTGCCGAAATAACAATAGTAGGTTTTACAATGTCTAGAATTTCATAAACATCATCTTCTTCAATATTATACTGAAAAAAGTGTTTGTTTTTTTCTAAAGCTTTGTTTGTTAGTCTGTATGTGCCAAAGGTTCTGAAATAGGAGCATAGTTCTTTATAAATAGCAGCACCTATAAAACCGCTAGCGCCTAAAATTAAAATTCTATGCTTGTTATTTCGTTTTATCATACATCAAACTTCACATTAGCAACAAACTAGAAAATAGATAGTTTTGTTTGGCTAGTAAATTGTTCAAGTGCTAGCATTCCTAATTTAGAATTTCCTTTTTTATTGAGTCCTGGAGACCATGTTGTTATAACAAAATGATCGGGTAGAAGCGCCACAATACCACCGCCAACACCACTTTTTCCTGGTAATCCAACCTCAAAAGCAAACTCTCCAGCTTCGTCATAAAATCCACAAGTAAGCATAATGGCATTAATACGTTTTGCTTGTGTTTTTGTGAGTCGCACTTTATCATGCAAACAATTTCCTTTATTCGATAAAAAAGAAAATGCATTTGTTAATTGACTGCATGACATTTCGATAGCACACTGATGAAAATAAAAATCTAAAACGTCATCGACATTATTTTCTAAATTATTGAAAGATTTTAAAAGATTAGCTGCTGCGTAATTTTTAAATCCTGTTATTTTTTCAGAATGGGCAACATCTTTATTGTAATTAATACTTTTATCTCCTGTTAAATCTCTAATGAAATTTAAAAAATCGTCTTTCGGATTTTTTAAATTTGAAACTAGAATATCAGCAATAACAATAGCACCAGCATTAATTAATGGATTTCTAGGAATTCCGTTTTCAATTTCTAACAACGATAAATGATTGAACGGGTTTCCGCTAGGTTCAACATCAACCCGTTCCCAAATTGATTCGCCTACCAAAGCCATTGCTTTTGATAGAGCTAAAACTTTAGAAATACTTTGAATAGAAAATGGTTTGTTATAATTACCAACACCATAATGCTTTCCATCGGATGTTCTTAAATGAATACCAAAATTATTTTTGTCTATATGCGCTAATTCTGGAATATAAGATGCTACGACTCCTTTGTCGGAAGCATTTATTGCATTTTGATAAATGCTTTCTAGAATTAATTGAAAATCTGGCATAAATTATTTGTAAAAAGGCAATTTTACAACCGTTGCAGGAATGGCCTTTTTACGTATTTGAATATTAATTTTGCTATTAACATCTGCAAAAACAGTTGGTACATAGCCTAATCCAATACCTTTACTTAAACTAGGAGACATAGTACCTGAGGTAACTTCACCAATTTTATTTCCGTTACCATCAACAATATCATAACCATGACGCGGAATACCACGTTCGTCTAACTCAAAAGCAATGAGTTTACGTTCTACACCACGTTCTTTTTGAGCTTTTAAAGCTTCAGAATTTGTAAAGTCTTTTGTGAATTTTGTTATCCATCCTAAACCAGCTTCAATAGGCGAGGTGGTATCATCAATATCATTTCCGTAAAGGCAATAACCCATTTCTAATCGTAAGGTATCACGAGCAGCTAAACCTATTGGTTTAATACCAAAATCGGCTCCAGCTTCAAATACCTTATCCCAAATTTGTTTTACTTCTGTGTTTTTACAATAAATTTCAAATCCGCCACTACCAGTATAGCCTGTAGCCGAAATAATTACATTTTCAATACCAGCAAAATCGCCTACTACAAAATTATAGAATTTAATAGCTGCTAAATCATGACTAGTTAAGCTTTGCATAGCTTCAATAGCCTTTGGACCTTGAATGGCAAGTAATGAATAGTCTTCACTTAAATCGCGCATAGTAGCCCCAACATCGTTTTTAGATTGAATCCAATTCCAATCTTTTTCAATATTGCTAGCATTTACAACTAGTAAATACGTGTCTTCTTTTATTTTATAAATAATTAAATCATCAACAATACCACCATCATCATTTGGCATACAGCTATATTGTGCTTTTCCATTGGTTAATTTTGTGGCATCATTACTAGATACTTTTTGTATTAATGTTAAAGCGTGTTCGCCTTCTATTAAAAATTCCCCCATATGCGAGACATCAAACACACCAACAGCTTTACGTACTGTTTCATGTTCTGCGTTTACACCTTCATATTGTACTGGCATATTATAGCCAGCAAAGGGTACCATTTTTGCACCAAGTGCTTCGTGAGTTTCGGTTAAAGCTGTATTTTTCATCTAAAATTAATTCAAAATTTGAAAAGCAAATGTATTGAAAAAATATAGATGAGGGTTTTTATGAAAAGTTAAAAAGAATAAAAAATGAGTGATTAGCGAAAATGCTACAACCTCCTTTTTTAATTTTTAGATTTTAATGATCAATGAAGATGAATTTTATTTATGCTATACTAAGATATAGCTTGCTTTAATTATGAATATTTTTAAATACCTTATCTGAATAAAACAATAAAAACATAACAAAATTATCATCATTCTCAAAAGCTTCTCTTATTTTAAGAAAAGCTATACGTAATTGAGCTTCAACGGTTTTAACAGAAATACCTAATTGCTCTGCAATTTCTTTATGCTTCTTTTTCTGCCATTTACTTAAAATTAAAATTTCTTTACAGCGGTCTGGTAAGGTTTTAATAATAGCATTTACTTTATTAATTTTTTCATGAAATATGGTATTATCATCTTCTATTTCAGACTGCAATACCTCATGTTTTAAATTTTCAATAAATTTATTATCTCTCTCTGCTTTTTTCGTTTTATTTATAAAATCATAATAGGCTGTTTTATATAAATAAGCCTTAAATGAAGAATGAATTTCTATATCGTTTCTTTTTAACCATATTTTTACAAAAACACTTTGTGCTATTTCTTCAGCTTCATAATTATTATTAGTATATTGAAGTAGATAAGAACAGAGTAACGGATAATACATTTCAAAAAGTTCTTTGTAGGCAACGCTATCGCTTTTCTTAGTACGTAACCATAAAGAATTTTCTGTTTTCATGTTAAATGAATGATGATTTTTTAATGTAAGCTGCAAAACTACAATAAAAAAACATTAATTTATTGTTAAGGGTTTTTGAATTCTCATTTGTCACTAGTATATAAAAAGGCATAAATATAAAATTTTACTGTGGAAAAATTAACAATTAAATTATTAACAGACACCATTACAGAAGAAGAATTGTCTGTTCTTCAAGATCTTATAAAAGATAAAGCCAATAAAAAAAGATTTGAAAATTTATTAAGAGCTAATCTATATTTAGATCTTAATAATAATTGGAATACAGAAAATGCCTTTGATAAAGTGCTTGCTAAAATAGCACAAGAAGAAAAGCCCGTTAAAAAATTAATCCCTTCTTGGATTAAATACGTTGCTGCATCAGTAGTAATCTTAATTGCATCAACATTATATTTTAATAATAAACTAAATATAGATTCTGATACTATTTCTGAAACTCAAAATTCAACCATTATTGTTGCAGGAACCAATAAAGCTACTTTAACCTTAGAAACAGGTGTTGATGTTGCTTTAGAAAAAGGAAAAAAGTATAGTAATAAAAATGTAGAAAGTAGCGGAGAGGCTTTAATTTATAACAACAAGCCCACTGCGAAAGAAGATATTCAATATAATTATTTAACAATAGCAAGAGGTGGACAATTTTTTCTAGAATTATCTGATGGCACTAAGGTTTGGTTAAATTCAGAATCTAAATTAAAATACCCAGTTAATTTTCCTAAAAACAAAACACGTGAAGTTGAACTCGTATATGGTGAAGCTTATTTTGAAGTAAGTCCAAGCACCCAACATAATGGCAGTAAATTTAAAGTTAATAATGCATTTCAAAATATAGAAGTTTTAGGTACACAATTTAACGTAAAAGCATATAAAGAAGACCTTGTTATTACTACGAGTTTAGTTGAAGGTAAAGTTAAAATAGAAAACAATTTTACAGGAAGTATGCTTAAACCAGGAGAAGCTTCTTATGTAAATATAGAAACGAAAAGCTTAACGGTAGAAAAAACCGATATTGAAAGTGCCATTGCATGGAAAAACGGTTATTTTATGTTTAAAAACGAAACTTTAGAAGCTATGGTAATCACCTTGTCTAGATGGTATAATGTCGATTTTTCTTTTGAAAACAGTGCAAAGAAAAATTTACGCTTTACAGGTATTCTTAATAGATCAGATAATGTAAATAGCTTGTTACAAAAAATAGAAAAAACCGATGAAGCCTCATTTGTAATAGAAAACAACAATATTATTATAAAATAAAAAAGGGAGTTAGCTAAAACCGTCCAAAGTACAGCTAATACTCCCTATGTAGTAGAATTAATTAAAACTAATGTTTAACTAACCCAATTTGTAAATTTATGAAATTTAAATTAGAAAACACTTTTGCTTTTTTTAGTAAAAGATTATTAAAAGGAATTATGAAAATCCTCATGCTACTATCCTGTGTTACTATTTTTGGTTTTTCACCAAATACAGGTTTTACACAAAATATTGATATTGATAACGATAAAACAATATCAGTAGAAGATGTCTTTAAAATAATTAAAGGCGAAACAGGTTATGAGTTTATTTACAGAAACGATTTAATAGCAAATGCACCCAAAGTTTCTCTTAAAAAGGGAGCTATTGAAGTTAATGCTTTATTAAATCAAGCTTTAAACCCTATTCATTGTCAATATGAATTAACTGAAAACACCATTATTGTAAAAGAAAAGCAAAAATATCCCATACTAAAAGGAAAGGTAACAGATGTTAGAGGCATGCCTATTCCTGGAGTAAATATTATAGTAAAAAGTTTAACTTTTGGGGTTTCTTCAGACTTTGATGGGATGTATAGATTACCTATTAAAAAAAATGGAGTTATTGTTTTTTCGGCATTATCTTTTAAAACTCAAGAAATTAAAACGGAAGGATTACCTGTTGGAGCAGACGGAGATATTCTTTTAAACATACAATTAGAAGACGATGTTCAGGCGCTAGACGAAGTATTAATAGTATCTGATGGGTATAGAACATTAAATAGAGAAAAAGAAGCCGGTGCTTACGTTTCTGTAAGTGGTAAACAATTAGAAAGCCAAATTACAAACGATGTGCTTTCTACTTTAGAAGGGTTAGCACCAGGACTTACTTTAAATAATGACAGTAGTACAGCTCCAGCTTTATTTATTAGAGGTATTGGTTCTTTTGGTAACGTTACCCCTTTATTTGTGCTAGATGGCCAACCTATAAGTCTAGACAACTTAAACTTAATAAATCCACAAGACATTGATAATGTAGTAGTGTTAAAAGATGCAGCAGCAGCCTCAATATATGGTTCTGGAGCAGCAAACGGTGTTATTGTAATCACAACAAAACGTGGTAAAGGTGTAGGTTCTAAACCTGTTTTTAGTTTTAGAAACTCTTTTCTATTTACAGCAAAACCTTCATTATCATCTCTTAATACTATGAATTCAAGAGAAACTATAGACTTCCAAAAAGATTGGTTTAATAATTCATATACTAATACGAATAATGATCCTTTATATCCTAGAGCTTATGATGTATTTTTTGATTATGATGATGGACTTATTACAGAGAACCAAATGAATACAAGATTAGATGCTCTAGCGTCTTATGATAATACTAAAGATTTAGAAGATGCGGTATTTAATAATACACTTCAACAACTATACAATCTTAGTTTCTCTGGACAAACAGATAAGATAAATTATTATGGATCTGTTGCGCTTAATAAAACGGATGGGTTGTTTAATGGTGATGACTCTAAATCAGTAAACACTATATTAAATGCAGATTATAACTTTACAAAAAGCACTGTTTTATCTTTAGGTATTAATTATTTAAAAGATGATAATACAGCTTCGCCTTTAACAGACTATAGATTATCTCCTTATGAAAGAATTTATGATGAAAATGGTAACCCTGCTACAAATGTTCGTAGAGAATATTTAGATGATGCAAATCAAGAATTAGGTTTTTCAGATGCAAATCAAGAGTTAGGCTTAGGGTTAGGAACTAAAGATTTATCGTATTCTCTTTTAAATGTTTTAGAAGATGAAACACATAAAAACAAAAAATCATCTACTAGATATAATTTAAAATTAAATCAAGACATCATTGCAAACGAATTAAGTGCTTCTGTAAGTTTTCAATATTTAAATTCAAATTACCAGCAAGATGATTTGTTTAGAGAAAACTCTTTTTATACTCGTAATTTAATATCAAGCTTTCGAGGAGCAAATGTAATACAAGATCCAACCCCGGATCCTGAAGATCCAACTAAGCTTTTGAATCCAGGTAAAATGATTGCTACTGATTTACAGGATCAAATTATTCCTGATGGCTCTATATTAAAAAAACGATTTAATAGCCAAGTCTCAACAACAGCAAGGGCACAACTAAACTATAATAAAAGTTTTAATGAAAACGCGCATCAAATTACAGCTACTGCAGGTGTTGAACGCCGCAAAACCGTAATAGAAAGTGATGGAACAACCTATTTTGGCTACAATGAAGCTAATTTATTATTTTCTCCTGTAGATTTAGCAACAATACCTGAATTTAATTTTCGAGCTCTTTCAATATCAGAGAATTATATACAGAGAAATAACTTTTATAATACAACAAAACGCGACACTAGAGAAAGTGGAATATATCTTAACTTAAACTATACCTTATTAAATAAATACAGCTTTAATGGGAGTACAAGAAGAGATCGTTCTAGTACATTCTCCAACGACAAAGAATATTTAGGTTCTGTTGGATTCAAATGGAATATACATAAAGAAAATTTCATGTCTAATGTGAATTGGATTAATAAATTAGATTTTAGATCTACTTGGGGTGTTGTTGGTAATAGTGCTGCAATTGGTACTGCGTCTACTGAAGTAAGAACGTATGCTTCTATTAATTTTATTACTGGTGAACAAAGTTTAAACCTTTCATTTCCTGCCAATAAAGATTTAACCTTTGAAGTGGTAAAAACCACCAATTTAGGATTAGATTTTGGGTTATTTAAAAATAATAGAATTACAGGAAGTTTTGATATTTATCGCAAAATATCTACTGGTGTTATTGCTCTAGGCGATATTAATAGTGCAACCCATGGATTTTTTAGTATTGAAAAAAACACTGC
Source organism: Thalassobellus citreus (assembly GCF_044385915.1). NCBI lineage: Bacteria > Pseudomonadati > Bacteroidota > Flavobacteriia > Flavobacteriales > Flavobacteriaceae > Thalassobellus > Thalassobellus citreus. Next base: position 120,039 of record NZ_JBISCC010000130.1, read on the forward strand.
CGATATTACCAATGAAGGTATTGAGGTAGGGCTAAGAACTAAAAATATAATAACAAATAATTTTAGTTGGACATCACAAATTAGTTATTCAACCTTTAAAAACAATGTTGACAACAATACTGGGAGTAACAATTTAGGTGCAGATCAATTAGCTGCTAGATCCCGAAACGTATTAGGAAATCCAATGAATACTATTTGGGCCTATGAATGGGCAGGACTAGATGAAGAAGGTCGATCTCAAGCCTATTATACAAACGAAGCTGGTGAGCGTGCAAAAACAATAGATGTTGACAATATTCAAAAAGAAGACTTAGTAATTATGGGGTCAACTATTCCAACAACAACTATTGGTTTCATGAACACATTTAAATATAAAGGGTTTCAGTTATATGCGAGATTTGCATATAATGCAGGTAACACGATTAGAAGAGAGAATGTAATATTAGGATCGCAAGCTAGTGGAACAAGTACTATATCTAAACAGGCTCTAGGTTATTGGAAAAATCCTGGTGATGAAAACACGACTAATATTCCTGCCTTAAAGTGGCAAGGTGATTTTTCAACGTTCACTATTAGAAATAATTCTTCAATTAATTATATGTCTGGCGACTATATTAAATTAAGACAAGTAGCATTAAGTTATAGTGTTGATAGCGAAGTTATGAAAAAAACGCCATTTACAAATTTAAATATAGCGCTACAAGGTGATAATTTATGGTATTGGGCAAAAAATGATCAAAATATAGACCCAGAGGCATATACTAATTTTGATGGTTCAGGTGGTTCTAGGAGATTAAACATACCTGCTACATATAGCTTACGTGTATCTCTTAACTTTTAATACTATACTTAAAAATAACGTCCATTATATAAATCTAATTACCTAAAAGTGATTATTTGTAAAAAATGAATGTTATCTAAAACGAACAAAAAATATAAACATATGAAAACAATATTAAACAAAAAATTTGGGCTCTTTTTTATACTAACCATTGCCCTGTTTCTTTCTAGTTGTGAGGCTGAAGACAGTTTTTTAGAATCAGACTATCGAGGTAATTTTACACCAGGTATCGTTAGTGATTATAATTTAATGCTTAATGCTCTAAATTTAACGTCTCAATTTGAAGGCGTACCTCTTGAGCAAATGAGTGATAATATAGCTACAACAGTTGCTCTTGTTAATTCAGAAAATCAGGCTTATACTTGGCAAAAGCAATTATATAGACCAGATGAAACTCCTCATGCTTGGGTGGTATCGTATAATAAGATACATATTTTTAATACTATTTATAATGAAATAGACAGTGCTGTAGATAAAGACCTTTCATCCAATCAAGACTATGTTAAACTCTATAAGTCTGAAGCCCTTTTAGGAAGAGCTATGGAGCATTTTTTTCTGTTAAATTTATTTTCTCAACCTTATAGTGAAGCTAATAAAACAAAACCAGGGATTCCTTACATAGATTTTGCAGATATTACAAAACAAATACCACCTAGAGAAACTATAGAAGATACCTATAACAAAATTGAGGCAGACCTACTGAGTGCTATACCTGGGTTACCAGATTTAAATGAGAATAATACAAGAGGTAGTAAAATAGGTGCTTATGGTATATTGGCAAGAGTATATTTATTTAAAGGAGAATGGGAAAAAGCACTTACTTATACTCAGTTAGCCTTAGATATTAAAAGTGATTATAATCTTTATAATGAAGTAGCTAGTTTGCCTTGGAGACCAACTGACATTTCGGATGCTGTATATTATAATACAAATGGTGGTAATGGCTTTCTTTTCTATTCAGTTAATATATCAGAAGAATTAAATAATCTATACGGACCTACAGATATTAGACCATTTCTTTATTTTATTGACTTTTTTGACCCAACACCTCTTTATGGGTTTCAATATTTTTATAGTAATAAAGGCGTTACCATTCCAGAGCTTATTGTAACAAAAGCTGAACTTTTAATACGATTAAATAGGGTGCAAGAAGGTTTAGATGTTATTAATGATTTTAGAAATTCTAGAGATTTATTAGGCTTTGCTTCTCCTTTTGATACTGCAGATAAAGAAGAAGCACTTAATCTGGTATTAGATGAGCGTCGTAGAGAGTTATGTATTAGCTCGTTAAGATGGTTTGATATGAGGCGTTTAGATATGGAAGGTCGAATGAATACTGTAACACATACCGATTTTGTAACGGAAGAAGTTTTTACCTTAGAACCAGGTAGTCCGCGTTATACTTTACAAATACCCAATGCTATAATAAATCAAGAAGGTTTTGAACAAAACCCATAAATATTAAAAAGAGGCGCTCTTAAAATTTAAGAGCGCCTCTTTATTTAGTAAATAGTAAACATTATAAATAATAGATAAATGAAACACTTTTTTAAAATAAAACGAGTAACCTTAGCTTCCTTAATATTTATAGCTACTATAATAACATCTTGTAAAAATACAGATGTACAGGTAAAAGGATTTATAAAAACAGATAAAGACAAGATAGTACTATCTCGATTAGGAGAAGTGATTACAGAATCTAATATTGATGATGCGAAACATTTTAGTTTAGAAATAAAAGACTTAAAAAAAGGGTATTATAATATTGATAATTATTTACTTTATTTAGCGCCTGGGTTTAATTTAGACATCGATAATAATGATTCTATTCCTAAAATAACAGGTGTTGGGTCAAAAGAAAATAATGTATTGTTTGCTAGAATACAACAACAGATAAATTACCATCCTTCATCTAAGATTATGATGGCAAAATTTCAAGACGAATTAGAGCCTTTTAAATTATATTTAAAAAATATGGTAAAGGAATTGGATGCAAATTTAAATGATAAAGACTTAGATCCCGATTTTGTAGCGTCTGAAAAGTTAAGAACAAAGGTATTGCAAGATGCATTGTTTTCGCAATTTGTAGCAATGCATGGTATTGACTATAGCAAAGAAAGACTATCAGATAAATATTTGATGTCACTTACAAAAGCAGATTGGGCAGACCCTAAGACTATGGTAGAATACCGCCGTCTTGCAAAAATTGACAATAAAGATTGTTTTTCTAGAGAATTTATTAATAAAGTTAGAGACTCTATAAATAAAGACTTTAACTGGAATGATGAAGTGCTTTATAGTATGTCCTCACTAGGTTATACTTATTTATATGATAATAATATAACAAGTGAAGGCTATGCTTTAAGAAATGAAAAAGGTAAAGATTATAATGTTCCTCAAAGTATTCTAAAAAGAGATGTAGTATTAAAAAAGGTTACTAGTAATCCTATAAAAAAGGAATACCTTACAAAGTATACCAATCAAATTATAAAAGTAAATCCTGACCATGCAGAAGCGGCTTATAAACTATTTTTAGAGCAAAATCCTACTGAGGTTCAAAAAGAACTTGTAGAACAAACCTATAAAAATTTCAAGAGCGTGGTTGTAGGAAAGCCGTCAGCTAAATTTGTAAACTATAAAACACCAGAAGATAAAGCGGTAAGTTTAAACGATCTTTTAGGTAAATATGTGTACATAGATGTATGGGCAACATGGTGTGGCCCTTGTAAAAAAGAAATACCATACTTAAAAACATTAGAAGAAGAATTACATGGTAAAAATATTGAATTTGTAAGTATTTCGGTTGATACCGAAAAAAACAGAGGCAAATGGAAGCAAATGGTAAAAGATATGGAGCTTAAAGGCGTTCAAATTATGGCTGATAAAGATTTTAGTTCAGACTTTATAAAAGCCTATAATATTGCAGCTATCCCACGCTTTATTTTAATAGATCCAAAAGGAAATTTAGTATCTTCTGATGAACTTAGACCTTCTGATCCTAAATTAAAAGAGAAATTAGAAGTATTGTTAATGTTTTAAAATTAGCATATTTTTTTATTTTCTATCTAATAACACGTTTTATTACGGTAATTTCAATTCGGAATAGATATAATTATTTAAGCAAAGCGATTCTTAAAAATTAGAGTATAAAAATGAGTGCCTTTAAAGTTCTTCCTTATCACTTTAAATGCATTTCTTACATGCGATTCTACAGTTTTAATAGACAAATTTAACTGATCAGAAATTTCGGTGTTTTTAACGCCTTTTCGCTTTAATTCAATAATGCGTTTGCAAGCAGGAGATAGTGTTTCAATAGCATTATTTAATTGTTTAATTCGCTCAGCTTCCATATTTTCATTATCAATATAATGCTCTGAAAAAGCCGATGCTGTAAGATCAATAATTAATTTATCCTTTCGAGTTTGATGGCGATACGATTGAAGAAAATTATTATACGCCATTTTATAAAGGTAACTTTTTAAAGACGATTTAATTTCTAATACGGTTCTTTTTTCCCATAAAGTAGCAAAGGTTGCTTGAGTTAAATCTTCGGCAGTAGCTACATCACGTGTAAAACTTCTTAAATAAGTGAAAATAGGCGTATAATAAAGCTCAAATATTGCTTTAAAAGCATTTTGATCACCTTTCTTTATACCCTCTAAATACTCATTCACAGAAATAAATTTTAACAATTATGACAATATTACAAAATAATTTAAGGGTAATTTAACTTTTTAACATCATAGCAATAGAAAAGTTAACTTTTATTATGAAACAAAGAATTATAAAATTCTTATACGGAGAAATTTCAGACCACGACATGAAGCTTTTACGCGTTTGGTTAGAAAACCCAAAGAACTATAAAAAATTTAAAAAACAGGTTAAATTATTTTATTTATTTAATAATAAACCAGACCAAGAAAGCATTGATTTAGCATATAAAAAACTACAAACATCTATAAATCCAACTATTAATATAAAAAGCAAATCAAGAAAACGTATTCCAATATGGATGCGATATGTGGCTGCAGCTTGTGTTGTATTAGGTAGTGTGTATTTTTATACTAATACTTCTAACAAACAAGAAGTAGTTACTACTAATTTTCCTATTGGTACAGATAAAGCTACATTAACATTATCTAACGGAACTTCTATTAGTTTAAATAAAGGAGAGTCTTTCGATAACTCTTTTGTTACCAGTAATGGTGAAGAACTGATTTATGATAGTAAATCCAAAGTAAAAACAAAAAAACAACTCCATTACAATTATTTAACGGTTCCTAGAGGCGGACAATTTTTTATGGAATTAGCAGACGGAACAAAGGTTTGGCTTAATTCAGAATCAAAAATAAAATATCCTGTAAAGTTTCTTGCAGGAGAAACTCGATCTGTAGAACTAATTTACGGAGAAGCTTACTTTAAAGTATCTAAAAGTAGCAATCACAATGGTGATGGTTTCAGTTTAAAAACAAACGAACAAAACATAACAGTTTTAGGTACAGAATTTAATGTAAAAGCCTATAAAGATGAAACAGATATTTTAACGACTTTAATAGAAGGTAGCGTTGCTGTAAACAACAATGTTGATAAAAAAGTTTTACTTCCAGGAGAGCAATCAAAACTGTCACAAAGCGCAAGTCAATTTGAAGTTTACTCTATAGAAGTAGGAGACGAAATTGCTTGGAGAGATAGCATGTTTAATTTTACAAACAAACCATTAAATGAAATAATGAAGGTTTTATCAAGATGGTATGATTTAGATATTACTATTGTAAGCAATGACATGAAAACTATTGAATTTACTGGAGCATTAAGTAAAAAACAGTCTATTTATAAAATTTTAGAAGCTATTAAAAGTACTACAGATATGGAATACACATTTAACAATAAAAATTTGATAATAAAATAATAATAAAAAGGGATACAAACTTAACATCTCACAGCCAGTTATATCCCTTAAACAATGATTAATTAATTCTTTAACTAACCAAAATGTAAATTTATGGAAAAATTTTTTACGAACACCCTTTTCTTATTTCGGAAAAGACTATTAACTCTACTCATGAAGACTTTCATTTTACTTTTTTGCACAACCCTTTTTAGCTTTACGCCTAAAAATGTATTATCGCAAGATGCCAAAATTAAAATTGATAAAGATGTATTAGCTTCGGTAGACGAGGTTTTTAAAATGATTAAAGAGCAAACAAATTACACGTTTGTTTACAGGTCTAATTTGTTTGAGAACTATCCTAAAACTCGATTAAAAAAAGGAACAATTAAGGCTAATAAACTATTAGAAAAAACCTTATCGGAAGGTGATTTTATTTGTGAGTTTTTGTCAGACCAAACCATCATGGTTAAAGAAAAAACTCTTGAAAAAATAGAAAACCCTAATATTGCTTTACAACAGGCTATTAAAGGAATTGTTTATGACGAACAAGGAGTACCTTTTCCAGGTGTAAATGTTATTATAAAAGGTTTACAAGCAGGTACAACGACAGATTTTGATGGACAGTTTAAAATTGTTTCAACTAATTTTAATGAAAACACAATATTGGTCTTTAGCTATGTGGGCTACAAAAGTCAAGAGGTTTTAATTGGCAAAAACAAATTTTTAGATATTAAAATGATACCAGATCTTGCACGCCTTGATGAAGTTGTTGTTGTAGGATATGGTACTTCAAAAGTAAAAGATGCAACAGGTGTTATTTCAAATTTAAGTACAGAAGAAATTGAGAAAGCGCCTATGGGATCTAGTGTTGAAGGCCTTTTACAAGGTAAATCGGCAGGTGTAAGTGTACAAATTCAATCGGCTTCACCAACATCGCCTGTAAGTGTTATTATTAGAGGAGCATCTTCGCTTTCTGGAAACAATCAACCTTTATGGGTTATTGATGGTGTTCCGCAATACGCATCAACAACTTCTGGAGATGTAGATAACACATTATATAATTTAAATGTTAATGATATAAAAAGTATTGACATTTTAAAAGATGCATCTGCTACAGCTGTATATGGCTCAAGAGCAGCAAATGGTGTTATTCTTGTTACAACAAAAAAAGGTCAAGCAAATATGAAACCTATTTTTGAGGTATCAACACGAGCAGGTGTTCAAGTTACTGACTTTAATAGCTTTAAATATTTTAGTGCCGATGAATATAAAGCCTTCACGGAAGCAGCAGCAAGAGAAGGTGCGTTAAGTAAAGGTTTTGGAAGGACTTCTAGAAATTATTTAGACCAACAAGCCTTTTATAATTTAAACACAAGTGAATACGATACAACCGATTTTGAAGTTTTACCAACAGCTTACTATGATGGTAACACCAATTGGTTAGATGAAATGACTCAAAGCCCTTTAACATTGAAATATGATTTTTCAGTAAGAGGAGGCTCTGAAAAATCAAAATATTTTATATCCTTTAATCATACAGATATGGAAGGAATTGTAAAAACGGGTAGTAATAAATTATACGGAGGTCGTGTTAATTTTGATACTAAAATTAGTAATCATGCAAAATTTGGACTTAACTTAAGTGGTAGTACAAGAGATACTGACAACAAAGATAATATGCTATCTATAATAAGAAGCATTCGTCCTGATATTCCTGCTTATAATGACGATGGCACTCTTTTTACTCAAGATATATTTACAGAAAACCCTTATACAACTTTAAAAAATACCAATTCTGGTAAAGGGGTTACCTTTAATGGAACTGCTTTCTTAGAAATAGATTTTCTTAAAAATTTAAAATTAAGAACTGCTTTTACCAATAATTATACAGATAGTCAAAATACTACATATGAAAGAGCTGGAAGTCGTTATGTAACAAACGGAAGACGAACATTTGCTGAAAGCAAATTATCGGTAAACGTTTGGGAAAACACTTTAACATACTCAAAATTAATTAACAAAAAACACGATATTAAAGCTTTAATGGGGTATTCTATGGAAGGTAGTAAGATTAACACCTATAGTATAGAAGCTACTAATTTTCCTGATGACGATATTCTTAATAATTTTGGGTCGGCAGCAACCATAGCTTCTATTGATGAAACAGAAACCGAAAATGCTTTAATATCTCAATTTGCAAGAGTACATTATAAATTTGACGATCGTTATATTATATCAGGAACCATTCGACGTGATGGTTCATCAAAATTTGGATTAGATAAACGTTGGGGAGTATTTCCTTCTGGAGGTGCTGCATGGGTAATTACTAGTGAGAAATTCATGCAATCTCCGAATATTAAAAAATATGTGTCCTTTTTAAAATTAAGAACTTCATTAGGATTATCTGGATCTCAAAATTTAGGAAACTTTGACTGGATTACCCAAGTTAATGCAACCATATATAATGCTCAACCAGCGATTCAACCAAGTTCAGTAGGAAATCCTCTCTTACAATGGGAACGAACAGAAATGTTTGACTTAGGTATTGATTATGGCTTATTAGATAATCGTATTTACGGATCATTTGGTATATACCAAAAGAAAAGTGATGAGTTAATTTACAAATCAGAATTACCAGGAAGTGCCGCATTTAGAAATGTGAATTCAAATGTAGCTTCAATTAATAATAAAGGATTAGAATTTAATATTAAGTATGACATGCTTCGAACAAAAAATCAACGCTTAACGCTTGATTTCAATTACTCGAAAAATGTTACAAAAGTGACAAAAATAAATAATACTGCTAAAGAATTATTATTTCCATATTCTTTTAAAACATATATAAGATTAGAAGAAGGTGGTGAAACAGGACAATTTTATGGCTATCAAACTGCTGGACGCTTTTATACAACAGCAGAAGATGCTATAGCTTTACAGGGTAGAACAGATACTGGACAACCAACCCATTACCACCATGCAGAAGAAACAAAAGGGGATCTTATTTTTATTGACCAAAATAATGATGGTAAAATAGACGACGAAGACAAAGTGAATATTGGTAGCTCTATACCAAAAGGATTTGGAGGTTTCGGTTTATCATACACCTTCAAAGGCTTCTCCGTTAACGCTGTTTTTTCTTACGCTTATGGTTTTAAAAGATTTTGGGAACAAGCTAGAACAGAATTGTCAGGTGTTGGAAATTATAATATAAGTAACTTAATTTCAGGACAAAGTACAATACTTAATAGCCCTTTTGATGCATCATACCCTAGAATATCACTTGATGGTCCTGGATTCGCTGGTAGTAGAGATATTTCAGATTTCTTTTTACATGATGCTTCTTATTTACGCTTAAATGCATTAAATTTTTCATACAGATTGCCTAAAAATATATTTAATAATAATGTTATTAAAGGTATCGATTTAACTTTTCAAGCAACAAATCTTTTTACAATTACAAAATACCCTGGATTTGATCCACAAGGAAACTGGACATCTTCATCTGTTGGGTCTGGTATGGCAGCTGATGCAAGTACATATCCTGCTGCACAAATTTATAGTCTTGGTCTTAAAATTAATATCCAGTAAACATGAAACAAATGAAAAAAATAATTTATATATCGTTTTTAACGCTAGTTTTAGGAGTTAGTTCTTGCTCTGACTATTTAGAAAAAGAACCTAGTTACACATTAAATGACCAAAATGCAATCAATGATTTAGAAAAAGCTAAAAATGCATTAGGTGGAGTATATCAATCTTTCGCAACAAACACTTGGTCTGGTCAATATTATGTTGATTTAGCTTTAAAGTCTGGTTTTATAAGATGGGAGGATTCTGAACTTTACGATTTAGACTATTCACCTGTTACGAGTAATGGAGACACTCAAGGCTTTGCTTTTTGGAATAATTTTTACATAAGTGTTAATAACGCTAACTTTGCTATAACTGGAGCCACTAATTTACCAGAAGCAGTAGTAAATGATGAAGCTCAGCATAAATCTGTAATAGCAGAAGGGCGTTGTTTACGAGCCTGGATTAATGCAAATATTTTATGGAATTTTGGTCATTGGTGGTCATTAGATGACGCAAATCCTTACGGAATTATGTATCGCGATGAAGTTGTTAATTTAGATAATGTACAACAAGCCAGATTAAATATAGGCGATAGCTATGCTAAAATATTTGAAGACCTTGATTACGCTATAGAAAACTTAAATAACTATGATAGCCCTCGCTATGTATCAAAAGAATTTGCTAAAGTTATTAAAGCAAAACTAATACTATATAGAAGCGGTTATAATGATAGTACAGAAGATCTTGATGAAGCTCTAAATCTAATTAATGAAGTTTTAAACACGAGCTCAAACTTTAAAATGCAAGAAGATTTAGCTAAGGTGTATCAAGACTCTTGGGATTCCAATGAAAATTTATTTGCACTTTATTTAGACGATAACGGTGCTAGAACTAGAAATTCAAGTACTTATTCAGGTTTTGTAAGTTTAAATGGAGATCGCTTACCTGTAGCACCCGAACAAACAACCGCAGGACTTGAATTTGGTTTAGACTGGTTTAAAGCAGATCCTAGATGGGATATTGTAACTGGGCCTGTAAGAGATGGAAATCGATATAATAACACCTATTACCATACATGGTCTAAAGTAGCCCGATTTGGAGGTTATGAAGGACTACAACAAAGTCCTCCTGATGAAAAATATACAGCGTATTACTTCAGGTATCCAGAATTATATATCATGAAAGCAGAATTATTGGCTAGAACAGGAGCTTCTGTTATGGATGCAATTGCGCCAATAAACGAAATGCGATCTTTAAGAACGAATCCTGTGCTATCTGAATTAAGCCCTTCTACTCAAGAAGAACTTATGGATATGATTTTCCAAGAATATTTTCTAGAAACCTTTTTAGAAAATGGAAGTGAATTTTTTGCTTCGCTTAGATTTAAGAAAAATGGAAAACCATGGATTGAAACTATTAAAAATGGTAAAACTCTTGAAGAAAACAAGATCTGCTACCCAATTCCTTCTCAAGAATTAATTGCGAATCTCTTGATGAAACAAAATCCTGAATAATAATTTAATTTAAAAACATTATGAAAATAAGATTCACCTATATACATATCACAGTTGCTATTTTTGCTTTATTTTGCTTAAGTTCTTGTGAAGATGATGCCGTAGATTTAAGAATTCCTTATCCAAACGACATTGATTTTAATGAGCTTTCGCTAGATAGATTTAGCTACAAAATACCAAATGCTCCATATACGGCTGGCGATGACAAATCAGGAATTATTACAGTAAATGTTTCTGGTACCGAAAGCACGAATTATTCAGGCTTTGCATTATCAAATAAAAACTGGAGATCTTACCCTTGGAATTTAAGTCCAGATTTCGTACCTCCAGGAGGTATTACAGATGCTGAAAAACAACAATCTATTGATTCTACAGCATTTAGTGTTTTTACTGAAGACCCAAACAGAACAGAAAACTATTTAATTGGTCATGCAGGAGGTAACGATGCTTATTTTACATTAAATACACCATCTGTTGTTAAACATGTATTAATTGCAAATACAAGTTACAACTTCCTTTTAGCGTCTTATGGCTCTGTTTATTCTAGAACCTTTGACAACGCTACACAAGCCTATTTAATTACTGGTACAAAAGTAAGAAATATAAAAAACCCTAATTCTTCACCTTCACGTTATGGAACATTTTCTCTGCCTGCACCAAATGGAGTAGAAGCTGTTAAATTAACTGGTCATGCAGAATTAGCTAAAAGAGAAGCTGGTGAAGTTGCTGCCGAAGCTGTAAGAAATGCTGGAGGAACAGAAACTGAAGCTACAAATGCTTATACAGAAGCTTATAACAATTTAACTACAGGTTATATAAAACTATCTATTGAAGGCTATTTAAATGACTCAAAAACAGGAGATGTTGATTTTTATTTAGCAGCATTACCAAATACAGATCCAGAACATCCTGAGTATAATTTTATTTTAAATGACTGGACTGCTGTTGATTTAACCTCACTAGGAGAAGTTGATAAAGTTTTATTTAAAATGTCATCGTCTTATGTTGATAATACAGGTAAAATGATATATGACCCAGCCTTTTGTTTGGATGGTATACGATTAATGGAATAGTGACAAAATATGTTTATGAAAAAACAACTTTTTATTTTTGCGATAGCCTTTACATTATTGGCTTGCAATAAAAAACAACCAGTAGATTATACATTAATATCTGGTAACATTAAGAATAATAGTGTTAACGAATTATTACTAGGAAAAGAAGGAATAGGAACTATAAAAAAAATAGTAGTAAATGCAGATGGTACTTTTAATGACACTATAAAAAATGCTAGTGGGCTAAATATATTAATGGTAGCTAAAAGTTCGGTTTTTTTATATTTAGATAATGGCATGTCGCTTAATATAAATGCAGACGAGAAGGATTTTGATAATTCTCTTTCTATTACAGGAAAGGGCAATGAAATTAGCAATTATTTACTATTTAAAAGAACAAAAGAGAGAGAATATGCAAAGTTTATTAAACTAGATGAGGACGGTTTTAAAAAGAAAATAAAAGAATTAAATTCAATCCTAAGTCGTGTAATTGATACAATGCATGGTATTCCAGAATCATATAAGACTGCTGAGAAAAGAAGTTTAAATTACAAATATTTAAACAAGTTGTTATTTTATTATAGCTTTCAGAAAAGACAATCTAAAGAACCCATAGATTTTAAAGAACCTATTGCTTTAAAAACTATGGACTATAATAACGAGGCAGACTATCTTTTTTCATCTGACTATAAACAATTAGTTAAGAAGCATTACAAAAAAGAAATACAGAAGATAGCTGAAAAAGATTCCATAGATTTTGGTTCAGCAGGTTTCAAAGTCCTTTCTAAAATATCGAATGCAACTATTAAAAATCAAATGCTGTTCTCTGTTGCAAAAAGATCAATATCAAAAGTTGAAGATTTAGAAAGTTATTACAATCAATACATGAAGGAATCAACAGATGAGGCCAATAATGTAAAGATTACCGAAATTTATAACAATCTTAAAAAGCTTAGAAAAGGATCGATATCGCCAAAGTTTATTAATTATGAAAACAATGCTGGTGGAACCTTATCACTAAACGATCTTCTTAACAAAGGGAAATACATATATGTAGATATTTGGGCTACTTGGTGTGGACCATGTAGAGCAGAAGTTCCGCATTTAAAACGAATTGAAGAGCAATACCATGATAAGAACATAGAATTTTTAAGCATTTCAATTGATGAAGCAAAAAATCATGATAAATGGAAAAAAATGATTGTTGACGATGCTTTAGGTGGTATTCAACTGTTAGCAGATAATGATTGGAAATCTCAATTTATTAAAGATTATAATATTAATGGTATTCCTCGTTTTATCTTAATTGATCCTAAAGGAAATATTATAGATGCAGAAGCGCCACGTCCATCAGATTCTAAGCTGATTTCACTATTTAATGAATTAAGTATTTAATTTGTTGTTTATAAACTTACAAGAGCGATTCGAAAGAGTCGCTCTTTTTTATTTTTATCCACTCGTTATATATTGCATTAATCCCTATTAAACATAGTAAATATCATATCTATTAAAATTCCGTTATCCAAAAATAGTGGGATTTTATTAAGGGCTATTCAAAATGATAGCATCTTTATTAAAAATATATCCAGGTATTTTGTAAAAAAATTAATAAATAAAATCAAATGAAAAAAATCAATATAATTTTCATCTATACTTTAGTATTATTTGTTGCTTCCTGTAAAAGCGAAGCCATACATATTCATGTTACAGATACTACAAATAGCATAGAAAAATTAAGGCTTTCATCAAAAGGAAACCTTATAGCAGAAGTGACTCCCGTAAACAATGTCTTTGAAATTGATATTAAGAAAATAAAAGGTGGTTATTATAACTTAAATAACACCACTTTATATTTAGCTCCAGGTTTTAATTTAAACATAAATTATACTAAAGAAACGGTAAGTTTTGAGGGTAAAGGAAGTAAGGAAAATCAAATTCTTAATACGCGTATTTATGAAGAACCTAAATACAAACCATTAGCTATAGATTCTATTTCTAAAAGCTTAGAATTAAGTTTAAACGATTATAAAAATTATGTAAAGCAAACCGTTAACCGTTTTGATAAAAGTATTGAAGACGAAACATTAGATCGTAATTTTGTTTTAAATGAAAAAAAACGAACCCAAGCATTTTCTAATTATTTAATGCTTAATTATACGTTATTTGGAGGTCTTGATTTAAAAGGGAATAAAGAATTTATGAGCTTTATGAAAAAAGCGAACCCTAAAATGTTTAAGGATCCAAAAATCAAGGAGAAGTTTATGATGCTTAAAAAGAATTCACAACCTAATAAACCATCAAAAGCAGTATCAAAATCAATAGAAGATTCGCTTTCTATCGATTCTAAATTTCTTAATGATGAGATTCTTTATACTATGAAATCATATAGTTTTTCTGAAATACTTAAAAAAAGAATAGCGAGTTATAGTAGAAAACCTGGATATGCATTAGAAAAAAAGGAAGCATATAACTTAGATTTTGTGCCATCGAAATTTTTATTACAAATGTATGCAGTTTCAGATTCTTTAACATCTGATTATATAAAAGAAGAAAAACTTGCTGAGTTAGCAAAAAGAACAATAAAAATTACGCCAAAATATGGTGAAGATGCTTATAAAATATACATGGCAAGCAATCCAAAAAAAGAAGCGCAAATAGAGACTGTAAAAACAGTATATAATACTTTTAAAGCAACAACAACAGGTGCGTCATCTAAAAAGTTTGTAAATTATAAAACCCCTGAAGATAAATCTGTAAGTTTAGATGATTTATTAGGCGAAAATTATATTTATATCGATGTTTGGGCAACATGGTGTGGTCCTTGTAAAAAAGAAATTCCATACTTAAAAAAACTTGAAGAAGAATACCGTAAAAAGAACATAACCTTTGTAAGTATATCGGTTGATACCGAAAAAAACAGAAGTAAATGGAAACAAATGGTAAAAGATATGGAGCTTAAAGGTGTTCAAATCATGGCTGATAAAGATTTTAGTTCAGCTTTTATAAAAGCCTATAATATTGCTTCTATACCAAGATTTATTTTAATAGATCCTAAAGGTAATATTGTTGAAAACAGTGCATTAAGGCCATCAGACCCTAATTTAAAACTGCAATTAGATAAGTTAGTGCATTAAAATTAGCGTATCTTAAAAATTAAAAGGAGACAGGTTTATAAATCTGTCTCTTTTTTTTATGGCATAACCCATTTTGTACTTATTTAATGTTTTCTATTATTTTTCAATAACAGGAGGGCCAATCACCAACACAAGATTGATTACCGTTGTACTATTAGTTGCAAAAATGTTTTTTTTAGTGTATATAGTAAAAAGATTAACACTAAATTTTTAATCATAACATTTATGTGTTTTAATTCTAATATTGAATTATTTTGTTGAAGCTTATAATTCTTTTATGAGTTCTTTATAGAATTTTACAGCCATCTTTTTATTACCTTTTTCGTTAGGATGGTATTTGTCATAGGCTGTTTCTGGATATTTTGTACCCAACATATCACCACCTTCATAAGGCGGGTTTGCTGATGTGTCTGGTGGGGTATCAGTATAATCTAGACCAGCACCATTTTCCATGTCAACTAAAATGATTTTAATTTTATCATTGGTTCTTGCATTTACCATTTTAACAACGTCTTTATTAAATAGAGTAGTGGGTGTATTATCTTCTTTTATAAACCGCTTTATAATTGAACAAAGAAATATGGTTATTGAATGGTTATTATCAACAGAATAATTATTTATCATATCTAGCATGTCTTTAACCTGAGCAGGTTTAAGATTCCAATCGCTTCCATTTGTACCAACATGAACCAAAAGAATATCTGGTTTGTAAACAGGTAAAGCAATTTCTATCTGTTTAGAAATATCTGGAATTTTCCATCCAGGGTAGGCTTCACAATTCCAATCATACCAATTTTTAGATTCCTTAGGTCTAATTCCATGATTTTGAGACCCAACAAAATCAACATTATAACCATCTTTTATTAGCATTTCATAGAGTTCTTTCCTGTATCCTGTTCGTTCTTCTAAAGCTGGAAATTTATAATGTTCTCCTGCTGTTATAGAATTACCTATGGGCATTATCTTTATTACATCTTTTCTATTCGAACATGAGAACACAAATAAAAGACATAAAAAGTAAACGGTAATTTTTTTCATTTTGCAGGGCTTTATAATTAAATACTATTTAAATATATTTCTAGCATCGTATATCCATCTTTACCAATTATATTTCTATCAGCTGCATTTTTAGGATTTAGTTTGTTTTTCATTTCCCATCTATCTGGCATACCATCGTTATCAGAATCAATAGGAATTGGGCTGGTTTTTAATTCTGGCCAGCCTCCAACATCGTCTTGACTTTTAATAATTTCACCTGTGCTGTTCTTTACGTTATTTATAATTCGTTTATCAACAGCATCACGTTTAGGTAAAATAGCGCCACCTTCATCTAAAACACGCTGATAAGCTACTGTTGCGTCTTCTATTTTTACAGGACCAGTTTCAAAAGGTTTTGATTGTTTATAATTTTGAATATTCTTTTTAGTCCAATTTTTATTAAAATTTACAACATCCCAAGGATTATTAGGAAGTTTATTATCGTAATAATTACCCATAAAATAAGAACGATTATACGGTGAACCTGTAGCATATGCAATTCCTGTTGATTTCGAATTTTTTCCAGGAATTAAATAATTATCGACATAATTTAAGCGGGTAACGCTTTTTTTATCGGCATTATAACCAGGATGTGTACCACCCCAATTATATAGAACATTATTTCTGAAATCTAATAGTAAGCCTTTTGGATCTTCATCATGTGGATTTGAGTCATAGTTACCCGGACGTGGGTTACGTCCACGATTATGAGCATATAAATTATGCAAATAGCTGTATTTAGCACCTCGAGTACCACGAATTAATGATCCGTAACCATGATTGTCGGGATTTAAACCTTCCGTAATAAAACACCATTGTACAGTAACATTAGTTAGCGTAGGATTTTTACTTGAAGTAGATAAGGCTTCATCTAAGCTCCAACTGGCAGAACAATGATCGACAATAATATTGGTTCCAATAGATATATCTATGGCATCTTTACCTTGTTTACTACCAATACCATGTTTTCCATCACCCAAGCGGACACGTATATAACGGATAATGATATCATGCGTTAAAATTTTTACGGTTTCACCTTTTAAACAAATACCATCACCTGGAGCAGTTTGACCAGCAATAGTTAAGTATGGATTCTTTATATTAAGTCTTTCCTTTAGTTCTATAGTGCCTGAAATAGCAAATACAACCGTACGTGGACCTTCTTGTTCTATTGCCCAGCGTAAACTACCTGGGCCATTATCATTAAGATTGGTAACATAAAGCACTTGACCACCACGTCCACCTTTTGAGTAAGCTCCAAATCCTTCAGCTGTAGGAAAGGCGAGTTGTTGAGAATTTGAAACAGAAAAAAATAATAGAAAAATGAGTAATCCAATAAAATGCTTATTCATGAATGTATAATTTACAATGATGATACTTTTGTTTTAAAAATAATATATATCTATTCAACAACATCAATAATAATGCGTTTGTATCGTGTTAAGCGAGGTGAACCATTATCTGTAACAGCAAGTATAATATGCATTGTTCCTGTACCAGGAGGCATTACACGGCTGGTTTTTACGTTAAGCCAAGCTTTTTGCTGATCGAAACCTACAATATCGTGTTTATTACCCGTTCTAGAGTTGGACATGCCACGAGTTCCTGCTTCTTCATAGCAAAACCATTTATATGACAGTAGGTCGCCATCAGGATCGGTTGTGCCAATTGCACTTAGATCAATCCGCTCACCTTTTTTTGCCTTGATATAAGTTGGGTGCTCGAGTTTTACAATAGGAGGGTGGTTTGCTTTATTATAGGGTTTAATGGTCCAATCCATTCGAGCAGCAAAATCGTTTTGATATGCTTCACGCCATCTCCATATGGTTGCATGGTTTGTGGTATGCCATTCTCCGTCGTTGCCTAATACTTCATCTTGTACATTGGTCCATATAGGGCGCGTTTCTGGTTCATAAAACCATTTTTCGGTTTTTGGTGTATACAATTCATAACGACCACCCCAACTTCCCCAATTAGGATGTTCAGGATTGTTTAAACCATTATTTACAAGATAAAGAAATGCAGGTGTATCTCCTTCCATCATGTATTCCCAATGGGGATACATTTTTCCTAAAGGACCTTTTTTACGAATGTTACGTTCTAGCCATTCGTTGGTTACTAATTCAAAATCGGCACCACCAAAACGGCCATGAAATTTATCGCCACCAATAGCAATCCAAGTTGCATGATGAAACCCACCACCAGCATTGGCACCGGGTGTAACTATATAAAAAAGTTCAGGGAATTCTTTACGTATCCAAGGGCCGCTATTATCTTGATCGGAAATAGCATACACACGAATTTTGTTAACAAATTTTGCTAGTTCTTGCTTTGAACGTGTGTTACTTACTTTCCATAATGCTTGAGCTAAAACACTTGGTCCTCCCCAAACATTTACCCATAATGGTCTAGAGTCTTTACGATCTACGGCATTAATAAGTAGTTCTGATCCTGGAGAATCCTTTCCTTCACCAACACCATCCATTCCTCCAATTGGAATTCCTTTTGAAATGCATTTTTGTAAATATTCTACGTCTGGATATCCTGTTTCGTGAAGTTCTAGATTGTTACGTACTTTTCCATAACTTTCTACTATTTGTTGAATACGTTCTGGATTAACTTTATCTTTTACCTCGGTAGCAACAAGTCCTTCAATATCTATTTGGTTAGAATAAGTCATAAGTCTAACCATAGACATTTGGTCATCTGGATCGCCTCCAATGTCTGTAAGAACAAATAATCTTGGTTTTTCTTGTGCTGAAATTAGGTTAACTCCAACGAATAATAAAATGGTTAATGTCTTAATAATTTTAGTCATAAATGGTTTTATTTTATAGTATTTAAATATATTTCTAGCATGGTATACCCATCATCACCAGTGTTATTTCCATCATCTGGATTATTAGGATTAAGTCCATTTTGTATTTCCCAAAAGTTTGGCATCCCATCATGATCTGTGTCAATAGGAATTGGGGCTGATTTTAATTCTGGCCATCCGCCTACATCGTTTGGTGAATCAATAATTCCACAATTTTTAGATGTATCAGGAACATCATAATGCTTTTTATATGAAGGACCTTCATATGTAGCTTGTCCACTGCGAGTTTCTTCAATAATGCGAATATCTACAGCGTCTCTTTTAGGAAGACTAGCACCAACATGCTCAAGAATAGAATTATAAGCCTCTTTTGCCGTTTGTTGCTTTATTGCCATAGCTGGCCATGGTTTATTAAGTTTTAAACCTGGAATTGCTTTTAAATTATTCGGGTTGTGTTCTTGCACTCCTTTAATAGCTGTTAATGCAGGAACAACACCCTTCCAGTTATCATTTGTTACTGCTTCACTACCAACCATTTCATTTTCGGCAATATACCATTTGCCATAATCACTATCGCCATTACGAGACCATGGTGCAGCAATTTGATGAGTCATTTTCCCTGGTTTTGTAGCAGGTCCAGGCTTATAGTAATTTGCAACTACATTTACATTAGAGAAATTAAATTTATCATTCCCTTTTTGTTTAGATTCAGCTCCGTATGTAGACTCAAACCCCCAGTTGTATATCACATTATTACGATAGTCTGTATTACCACAACCTGAAGCAAATCGGATATTTCGGTTAGAGTTATTTGCAATTAAATTATGATGATAAGTGCTATAGTTAGAGCCCCAAATACCTCCAAAACCATGGTTGCCTTTTGTTGGATGATTAGAGTTGAATAAACTTTCTGAAATAATACACCATTGTACGGTTGTATATTCACCGTGATAGATAGACATAACTTCATCAATACTCCAACTTGCAGATACATGATCTAATATTAAGTTCTTTACATACCTACTTGAAACGGCATCGGCGTCTTTAAGCGCTTCGTCACCAAATCTTACTCTAATATACCGGATAATTACTTCGTCAGCATTAATTATTAGCGGATACTTTCTAAGGCAGATACCATCACCAGGAGCTGTTTGTCCTGCTATGGTGATATATGGATTATTTATTCGAAGATCACTTTCAAGTATAATGGTTCCTGAAATACTAAAGACAACTGTTCTAGGGCCTTTAGCTTCTACTGCTGCACGAAGACTACCTTCTCCAGAGTCATTAAGGTTTGTAACTTCATATACTTTACCACCACGTCCTCCAACGGTATATTTTCCATAACCTTCTGCAGTTGGAAATGCTAATTGTTGACCCCATGTAGTTGTTAAAAATAATGAGCAAACAAATAGAGTAAAAATGTGTGTTTTCATAATAATATGTTTCTGTTTATTTTATGCTATTCAGGTAAATTTCTAACATGGTGTAGCCATCTTTACTTAAATTATTTCTATCATCAGCATTATTTGGATTCAGCTTATTCTTTAGTTCCCAAGCATCTGGTATCCCATCATGATCTGTATCAAGTGGAGCAGGGGTGCTTTTTAGATCTGGCCATCCACCAACATCTGCAGGTGAATCAATAATGCCTGTTTTTTTAGAAGTATCTAAAACTTTTTTTGTTTTTTTATAACTAACCCCTTCAAATGTTGCAATGCCATTGCGAGCATCACTTATAACTCTTGTGTCTACTGCATCTCTTTTTGGTAAAATGGCACCAGCATTATCCAATACTAATTTATAAGCCTCTTGTGCTGTATGTTGGTTTATCTCCATAGCAGGCCAAGGTTGTTTTGCTTTTAATATTTCAATATCAGCATCACCACCTTGAGGTTGAACACCACCATTCCAGTTATTTGCAGTAACTTCAGGACTTCCTTTCATAAAATTATCAGCTACATACCATTTTCCATAATCAGTTACTACATCACGGCGAGACGGATTTATTATTCTGTAAGAAACATTTCCTGGTTGCGTTGCTGGTCCTGGTTTATAATAATTAGCAACCATATTAATGTTAGAGAAATTAAATTTATCATTACCTTTTTGTTGGTTTTCTCCACCATAAGAACTTTGGTATCCCCAATTATATATAACGTTGTTACGATAATCTGTATTACCACTTCCTGAAGCAAAGCGTACATTTCTACTTGAATGATTTGCTATTAAGTTATGATGATAACTACTATAGTTAGATCCCCAAATGCCTCCAAATCCATGAGATCCTTTAATATGATTAGAATTAAACATACTTTCAGAAATAAGACACCATTGTACGGTTATGTTTTCACAATGGTAAATAGACATGGTTTCATCTACACTCCAACTGGCTGAAACATGGTCTAGAATCAAATTTTTATTATATCTACTTGAGACAGCATCAGCATCTGAACCAGATTCATTACCAAATCGAACTCTAATATATCGAATAATAACTTCGTTAGTTCCAATTACCAATGGCCATTTTCTTAAGCAAATCCCGTCACCTGGGGCTGTTTGACCTGCAATAGTGATATACGGATTTTTAATTGTTAAAGGTTTTTCAAGAATAATAGTTCCAGAAACTCTAAAAACTACAGTACGAGGCCCTGATGCTTCAACTGCAGCTCTTAAGCTTCCTTCACCACTATCATTTAAATTAGTCACTTCAAAAACTTTACCACCACGTCCACCAACGGTATATTTTCCATAGCCTTCTGCTGTTGGAAAGGCTAGTTGTTGCGCATGAAAATTAAATGTTATTAGCATTAATATGATACTAAAAATTACTTTTTTCATTTTAAATTTGTTTTTAGTTTATTATCTCTTGCTATTAGCTAACTGGCTACTTATTAATTTTAGCAAGCCATTCAGGGTATTTCTTAAATATTTTTTCTGGAGCATTAGTATACCAACTATATCCATTTCGACGATTATAACCAATTTCGGCTAGCGTTTTTTTCTTTATTCCATCACGGTCACAGAAATATGGTTTTTCAGTGTCTAAATCATAGAATCTGCCCCATAATGGTGAAGCGTTTTCATCTTTAACAACAATTCTGTTACGCTTTCCATTTGTTTGAATTTCTTCTTTTACTTTAATACCTTTAATTTTGTGATTTTTAAACCAGTTTATAGCTCCATTTACTGATGCGATAATTTTATTAGAAGGTGATTCTTCTTCCATTAATAATAATATAATATTCACTGATTCCGCACCACTAAATGATGCTAATTCATAACTTCTTGCATTTGCAGGAGCAAGTGTTTTTGCATCATGCTGTGCACACCATACGGTTCGTTTTCCTTTTACAATTATTTGTGTATTTAGGATGCATGCAATCCCTTTAGAGAATGCTTTTTTTGCTTTTCTTTTTATTGATTTGTTTAATTTTAAAGAAGTAAATACTTGATTGTTATTATAGATGTTTTTTAAAAAAATCATAATATTAACCATGGCATTATCATTATATGTAATATGCATTGAGTATGGTTCGGTATGGTCTAAAAGAATTTCTTCTTTAGCATTTTTAATAGGGAAATATTGAGGCCATCCACCATTTTTATATTGAGCCATAAAAATATAATTTACACCTTTTATAAAAGCTTGTTTGTACCGCTCATCTGGATTATGAGAATATACTTTTGCTAAAAAAATAAGTTCGGTAATTGTTGATCCATTATCAAATGTGCCTCCTTTTTTATATTTATTTTTAATGTATTCTTTTTTTTCTAATTCTGAAATGTTATGATGATGAGGTTTGTTTTTCTCCCACCCTCCAATGTCTTTTTGGGCAATTAATACATTTTCTGCAATCAACTTTGCTTCATTTGAACCATACCATTTTGAAGGCATGTTTTTTGCTACATGATTCCACTTTTTATTAAAAAAGTTAGAAGCTTTATTTTGAGTAAAACCTAAAGTTGTTGTTAGGGTAAATATAAGTATTGATATATATTTAGCTATTTGCATGTTGTATTTTATTATTTAACTTTTAATATTTTGCCATTAGCATTAAAGGTTACGTATACTTGTTTTTTTGATTTTCTTATCTTTAAAATATAAACTGTTTCTCCATTTTCTTCTACTAAATCAGCATTACGAATTTCATAACCGTCATAGGAAGTTGATAAGGTTTTAATTATAGAATTTGGAATCTCAGACTTGTTAATTTCTATAATAAGTTTGATAATATTTCCTTTAGCATCAAACCTAAAATTATGGTCGTTGTCTTTAATTTCGCCATCAACTATATATATTATTTCACTTCCTTCTTCAACATATTTAGAATAATTAATATCTATATTTCCGTATTTGGTTTTAATGAAATTCATGATTCCTAAAGGGATTTCACTATCTTTCAATACCTTTCTGTATTTTAATAAGTCTCCTTTTTCGTTTACCCAGAAGTAATGGTTTTTTCCATCAATTCTAAATTTTATCTCGTATACTATTCTATTTCCTTTTTCATACCTGTCTGCATCTTCAATATCAAAATAGGTAATTCTTGGTTTAATGGTATTTAAAACTAATTGAGGTATTTCGCTAACGTATAAATCTTGAGAGTGTTCAAAAACAGATCCTTTATAGTCCATTTTTACGATATGTGGTTTACTATTAACCTTGTACTTAATTTGGTAATTTTTGTCTTCCTTTTTCCAATGCACATCATCTGCATTTGGAAATTTTATTTGAAAAGTATTCAATATTACAGCAGGGACTTTGCTTTGATCTATATTTTGTGAAAATGTATTAATAGCAAAAAAAACAAATACAATAATTACTATTATTCGTGTCATGTAGCTCATCTATCATTTATAATTTAATACAAATAAATAATATGAATTTGGAAACAAATGGGAATGAAACTGTAAAGAATATGTAATAAAAAAGTAAATCTATTTGATTATGCTTTTATATAACAGCATTGCAATAGCATTTGCTCCTTCAATATTTGGGTGTACGCCGTCATTAAAATAGTTACAATCTGAAAGAAGCGGTGTATTAGCATCAATTATAGATAATTCTTTTTCTTTTGCAATTTCTTTAATTATAGGAATCTCTAAATTGAGAATATGATTTCTTATACCATAATTCTCTTTACAAGCAGGAACGGGGATGACTAGAAATATTTTAGCATTTTTGTTTTTAGATTGTAATGTGTCAATTAATGACACGTAATCTGATTTAAACTCACTACTATAATGGTCCCAGTTTTTAGATTTAGTATCGTTTGTACCAAGCAAAATAGTTATAATGTCGGCATTAGAATTAATTGCTCTTGTAAAAGCATGTTGCTGGCTATAAGGTTTGTTTCCTTTTTTTAAAATAGTGGCGCCACTTTTACCATTGTTTTCAACTATATAATCTGATCCAAGTAATTTTTGAAGTATTGGCACATATGATGGGTTTCCATTCCATCCTTCAGTAATACTATTACCAACACAACTAACTTTAATTTGAGCACAAAGAGACGTAGTAGCGATTAAAAAAAATAGAATAAGTTTTAATATTTTCATTTGCTCATTACTTTAAAAATATGATTGTTGTTGTATGAGTAAGTAATTGATAAATTAGACACTTCTGCAATTGCTTTAACAATAGCTAATCCTAATCCTGTTGAGTTTTTACTATTTGTATTTTTGTTGAATCGTTGAAATAAATTATTAGCATTTATACGAGGAATATCACTAGTGTTTTCTATGGTAAAATACGATGAAGTTAATTTAATTATAACCTCTCCATGCTCTTTTTTGTTATGAATAATGGCGTTTTTTATAAGATTTACAATAAGTATTTCTGCCAAATTTTTATTCATATTAAAATTCCAATCACCTTCATTTAGATAAGTTATTTTAATTTTTTGAAATTCAGAATAATCTAAAAAATCTTGTTTTATTCTGCTTAATATGTCATTAAAATTTAAAGATTCTTTAGAAATAAACTGTTTGTTTTCTATTTTGGAAAGTAATAATAGTGATTTGTTTAATCCAGATAATCGTTGAAAGGATTCAATAATATTCCCTATTTTTTTTAATTGTTCAGAAGATAAATCGGGGCTTTCAGCTAGTAATTCAAGTTTGTTAATGCCAATAGCTATAGGTGTTTGCAATTCATGAGACGCGTTTTCAATAAACTGTTTTTGACTATTAAAAATATCAACATTCGTATTCAGTAATTTTTGAACAGATTCATTTAACAAAGTAAATTCTTCGATATTAGTTTTAGATAATTCTTGAGAATTGCTTTTGTCTAATCTAAAATTGTTTAAATAATTTAATAGTTGGTAGAATGGTTTCCAAGTGTTTTTTAATACAAACTTTTTAACCATAAACGTGCTTAATGCTAAAAGTAAAAATAGCCATAGAAGCGAGGTAATTATTTTCTTTATTAATTTTCCTTTATTTAATTCATGAGAGAGTACTTTCATCTCATAATATTTACCATCTGAAGCTACAAAGGCTGTTGTTAATAAACGTGCTTCATAATTATTATGCTTTAGGTTTGAAAAAATTAATGTGTCTTTATAGGAGTCTCTTACTTGAAGCGCATATGCTTCGTTTACATTTTTTATAATATAACTTTTGTCTAAAAAATCTAGCTGTTCAGAAATTGTTTTATCATCTTTTAAATTGTCTATAATAGCAATTTTATGATTAGTAAGTCCTTCATCAATAGCCGTTTTAACCTGACTTAATAGTTGCGAATAAAAAAGAAATGCCCACACACCAACTGTTGTAAATAATATTACAGATAGAATTAACAAGGTGTGGTTTATTAGTTTCATCTGTTTATATCTATTATTTTTCTATGTATTGAAGGTTTAGTTATGAATGTTTTATTTAATAACCAGTTTATAGCCCATTCCGTAAACGGAGTTAATATCTATTTCTGCACTATGGTTACGAAGCTTTTTACGAAGGTTTTTAATTTGTGAATAAATGAAATCAAAATCATTTGACTGGTCTATATAATCGCCCCATATATTTTCAGCAATAGCCGATTTGCTTACAATTCTAGATTTATTCATGCCAAAGAAAACAAGTATATCAAATTCTTTTCTATTGAGTTCTACCCGCTCATTATTTATTAGCACTGAACGTTCTTCAATATTAATTTTAACATTCTCTAATTCTAAAAAAGTTTGTCCGTCTGTTTTTTTTCTTCGTATTACAGATTTTATTCTTGCATTAAGTTCTGTTAAATGAAATGGCTTGGTAAGGTAGTCATCTGCTCCTAGGTTTAAGCCCTTTACTTTATCTTCAATAGAATCTTTTGCCGAAATAATAATGACACTATCGGCTTTTTTTAAGGTTTTTAATTTTTGTAATAAATCGAGTCCACTACCATCTGGTAATGTAATATCTAGTAGAATACAATCATAATCATAGGATACAATTTTATCTAAACCTGAATTAAAATTATCAGCAACTTCCACAACGTAATTTTCGCCTTCAAGGAATTGTTTTATCAATCCTTTCATTTCAGGTTCGTCTTCTATTACAAGTATTTTCATCTTATAAAGATATAATTATTCAATTTTATTTAGGCCATTCACTTTTTAATAAATAATGAAAAGTACTATTACGAGAATTAGCTTTAGTTTTTTTTACTTCAATGTTATCATTTTGTAACAAACGAATCATTTCAGCTCCAGCATAAAGTGTAGGACCATAACCATGGGTTGCATAAATACTTTTTCCTCTATGATAATAATAGCTATTATCGTGAGCAAAGGTTGTGCCCTCACAGGTACCATCTACAGCACCATTTTCTAGCACTCGTGTTTGAAGTGCATTCCAACCAGTAATGGCTACAGGTCCGTAAACATGGTTTATCCAACCTTCGTTAATACCTTTGGCTATTGCAAAAGTAATCATAGCGGTACACGATGTTTCTGTATAAGTATCATTTTTATCTAGTAAATTATGCCAAAAACCATCACCTCCTTGAAGGTTCGCCAATGAACGTATCATAGAACGATATAAATGTAAAATTTCATCTCTTCCTTTATAGTTTTCAGGTAATGCACTAAGCAATTCGGCCATAGACATTAACACCCAACCATTAGCGCGTCCCCAATAAAAACGAGGGTCATAATCGCCAGACGTTACATTCCAACCATGATCGAATAATTCTTTTTCAGGAATGTATAAGCGTTTCGCCATTTGAAGCACTTGTTTTACGGCATCATCAAAATACTTATTATCGCCAGTAAGTACTCCCATATTAGTTAAAAATGGAACACTCATATACATATCATCTGCCCAAACAGACTTGTATTGTGGGCGGTTTCTAGCTAGTGTACCATCTTCTAAACGAAACTGATTATTTGAAATATGATCTGCAGTTTGATTGATTAACTCTAAATAATCATCGTTTTTAGTTTTTAAATAGGTTTTAATCATTGCAGCAGTAATAGAACCACAATCATCGAGAGCATGAAAATTCAAAATACGTCCCCAACCACCAATTTTAGTCTTCTTAATTTTATCTTTATTTTCTTTAAAATAGGGTAAATGTTTAACAACATAATCATAAAACTTTATGTTATCAGAAAAGAATGTTTTATCGCCAGTAACATCTTCAATATAGCTGAATGCAGATAAAACTACGCCATGTGTATACGACCACTCACTTGAAAAACCTTTAGAAGGAACAGCATTAGGATTGAATTTTGAAAAATTGGTGATTTCTTCTCCCGTTTTCTCATCAATTATGGTTTGTGGACTTGTTGATTCGTAGTAAGTTTTAATTCTATTTAAAACGTCTTTAATGCCTTCTTCTGAAGGATATGTGTAAGGAATTTCATATTGTGGAATTCTACCTGTTTGATCTTCTTGTGCATTAATAACAACACTTGATAAGGTTATACAAAGAACTAATATGTAGTATATTGATTTATTCATCTTTAAATGTAATCTTATTTTTTTAATTTTATTTTTGAATTCGAAGTATTAATATAGCATCTTCCCATTTTGATGGAGGCGCCATTATTCTAGACTCATTTTCTTTAAATACTGTAACGGTTTCTTTTTTGCCATTTCTAGGATAAAACCAATAGGCTTCTGCATTTTTATTTAAAACATTAGTAACCTTACAATGTGAGTTATTTGAAAAATATACCAATGCCATATCATTAGATTTGGTAGTTACAGCTGTTTTTAAACTTTCATTTTTACCAACTCCAGAAATAACATTACCATTTGGAATCCATTCATACCAGTTATGATCTTTTAAAAATTGTTTTCCTATTACCGATACTTGTTTAGCTGCTGGGAAATTTAATGCTTCTTGCCAGGTATATCCACAATTATAATCACCTTCATTACCTCTCATTGCCCAAATTGGAGCTGCTCCATATGTATGTCCTGCGCCACCCGCAAAGTACGTTTGATAAAATTGTCTGCGAACACGAACAGGAGTTACCCAACCACAATCATGTCTGTAAGTTCCATATTCATAAGATCCTTCTAGAAATAAACTAGGTTTTACGGGACTTGTTAATTGATAGTCATCTAACATGGTTCTATATACATCATTAACTTCTTTCCAAACTTCTACACCATTAACATCTTGCCAAACATCGTCATGAAACCATTGTGATGAGCCATAAGGCGCATCTCCATTTGGATGGTATGTAAAGAAAACGTCATCCCAAGCTGCATGTTTTTCGTTCCAAGCAGGTTTTTTACCTGTAACACCATTTACAATACCTTCAGCCATTGACCTATAAACATCACGATAATCGTATTCGCTAAATTTTTGATTTTTGTCATAAGCACTAAACTGCGCTTTGGTATCTCCTCCCAAAACCCAAATAATGTGAGGCTCTTTGCTATAGCGTTTGCCTAAAAAAGCACCATAAATTTTGGCTTCTTCAGCAGTATATTCATGAGTACCCGTAACAAGTTGAGATGCCCAACAAGGTAAAAGGGCTAAATACATATTACGTTTCTTTACTGCTTCAATGACATAGTCTGCATGATCCCAATAATCATTAGGAGCATTCATACTACCACCTTTAACAACGAGTGGTTCAGATGTATTTGGATGTTTTTCATCTCCTGTAAAAGGACTATGACCATAAGCATTCACTGCATTATCAGGACTTCTGCTTAAACCACCTCCATGCGGAGACCAATGTGCTACAGCTTGAATGACTGTAAAACCTAAAGCTTGTCTGCTGTCTAGATATTGGTCGACTTCTTCTCTTGTAAGTTGTTGAAACATACCCCAACCTGTATCTCCAATCCATAAAAAAGGATTACCATCTTCATGTTGAATATAATGACCGTTAGATGAAGCTTCTAATTTTCCATGGTCTTGCCATGGCGATTGTGCTAATAAATTGCTAGAAACAGATGTTATTATTAGAATAATTAAAAAGCTAATTTTTTTCATGTGTCCAATTTTAGTTTATAAAATTCATTGTATTATATGTTATTCACCAATAACTTCTTTTAACCAAGTGATTATTTGTTCATCATAATTCTTTAAGAAATCATTCCATTTTGTTAATCTATGAGGCGCACCAGGTATGGTAATTAAATCACAACGAACGCCATTAGTTCTTAGTTTTGTTTGAAATAAAAGCGATTGTTCGTATGGTACCGAATTATCTGCATCTCCATGGACTAGTAAAAATGGAGGAAGTCCTGGGCGAACATAATTAATAGGGGATAGGGCTTTTAACATGCCTAGAGATTCTAGAGTTAGTTCTTGCGGACGGTTTAATAGCCCACGTTGTGCACTACCAAGTATATTGCCTCGCTTAGGAAGTTCTTGAACAAAATCGGTTAAAGGTGCATATCCAATAACAGCCTGAACATTTATGCTTTCATCAACAACTGTAGACGCAAAGGTTGCTAATTGTCCACCTGCAGAATACCCTATAAGGACTATTTTATTAGGATCGCCTTTATATTTTTTTGCATTGGCTTTTACCCAACGAATAGCCGTTTCAACATCATTTAGGCATGCTGGCCATCGATGTTTTGGAGCAAGACGGTAATTAATAGAAAATGAAACAAATTTTGCTTTTGTTAGCATTTCTAAGGCAGGTGCATCATCAGGATTGGCTTTGTCTCCCCACATCCAAGCACCACCATGAACATAAATTGCAACGGGAAATGTTCCATCTTCTTTTGGTTCTCTAATGTCAAGTAGGAGCTTTTCGGTTGATGTTTGTCCATATTCTACATTAGAATGCAATTTATATGTATCATTTTGAGCATGAAGCTGAGGATAACAAAATGTAAAGAAGACTATAAAAGTCATTTTAAATACTGTTATGTATTGTTTTTTATTTGTTATCATCTTTAATTCTATTGAACTGTTAAAATAACACGTTGGTATCTTGTTATTTGAGGTGTACCGTTATCAGTTACTTCACAAACAATATGAAAAGTATCTCCTTTTTGTACATCGCTTGGAACAATAAAGGAAGCGTTTTGTTTATCAGCATTTATAATTTGAACACTTCCACTATAAGTATCAGCTTCTTCATATTGCCACCAATTATAAGTTAATTCATCGCCGTCAGGATCATAAGTTCCTTTAGCTTTAAGCTTCACGGTTTTATTTGCTTTAGTATTTCTATCTAAAGGATGATCAAGTAATACAACTGGGCTATGATTAGCATCTTCAAAAGATTTTACACACCAATCGGCACGTGCAGCAAAATCGTTTTGTAAAGCATCTGTCCAACGTGTAATTGGTTTGAAATATTCGTGCATTACATCTTGATTTTCAGGATATGTATCACGCATATAGCTTCGTCCAAATGCAGATCTTGTATACCATCGTCCTTCGGGATAGGTGTAATTAGCATCAGGAACAGGATCTAGCCATGTATTTTCTCTAACATTGGTATAACGACCTCCCCAACCTCCATACGAAGGAGATTCTAAAGACCTTAATCCTGTTGGAATAGTATATATAAATGAAGGAGAATCACCTTCAGATCTAAAATCATCTTTCTTTTTATGGTTTTCTGCTCTAAAGCCTTCATTATCATTTCCACCTTTATAGGCTTCATATAAAGAACAAAGTTGTCCGTGATTTTCTAAAATATTTGATTTCATCCAATTAGATTTAAAATAATCTATTTTATCAGAAGGTATTATTTTATCCCATTGATAAGCAACAGCCCAAAATTGGTCGCATATGATGGTTTGAATATTATATTTCCCCCAATGCGGACGTATATATTTTTGATAAGTGTCATCTTGTTCCCAAATAAAGAAAAAACGTAATTTTTTAGCAACAGATTCCATTTTTTCAGGATGCTCTTCTTCAATCGTTTTTAAAGCTCTGGCAATGGTATTGGTACCTCCCCAAGCTTGAAGCCAAATAGGGTTGTTGTCTGATTCATCTAAAAGTACTTTTACAATGTGTTGCGAACCAGGAGTAATAGAGTCCATTTCACCTTCTGCATCAACATTACCAAGAAAATTAATAGATTTTAAATAGTCTGGAGTTGGGTACTCTTTACTGTGTTTTATTAAGTTAGGATACACTTTTGTATAGGCTTCAAGATAAGGATCAATCCAATCATCACCGGCCCATTTATGTCCACGCCAATGGTATTGTGAGCTAGAAGTAACAATACCTTCAACATCCCATTCATTTGAATATAATAAAAATCGAACCATGGAGCACTCGTCGTCTATTTCACCATCGCTAGTAACAATAATTCGTGGTTTTTCTGATATGTTTATTTTTGAGCTTATAGCTTCTGCAGATACCTTAATTCCGGATTGTTCAGAAATACTTAATATTTGTTGAGTTGTTAAAGCGCTTTTGTATATTCTAATATCGTCTAATTCACCAAGAAAAGGGTTATCTAAACGGCTGGCATCACCAATATACAAATCTTGTGGATTGGAAATATTACCAACTCTATCTATACCATCATAGTATTTATCGTATGGTTTTATAGATTTTTGAAGCACTCCATTTGCGTACGCTCTTATTTGTTTGTTTTTCGTATCACGAACCATTACAACATGAACCCATTCTCCGGTTGTGAATGCATCTAGAGGTGCTAATAGAGAAGACCTATTAATATCATCATCAATATTAAAGCAAACGCCTCTACCACCAACAAATGTTATTTCCCAGCGTTTTCCTGTTTCTCCTTCAACACTTGCTTGGTAATCTCCTTTAGTTAGTAAATGTTCATAGTAAGGTTTTACTCCTTTTGGCCATTTCAACAAAAAGGAAACTGAAAAATCCTCATCACCAAAATCGAATGCTGAATTATTTGGTATAATAATATGGTCATCTTCTCCATCAAAATGTATAGCGCTTCCTAAAGCACCCGATACCCATACGGAATCTGCATTTGTATTGTTTAATAAACCTTTAGTTCCACTAATCATTTCTGATATTTCAATACCTTCACCTTCATCAAAAGGGATGTGAGCAGACATATTTGGTAGGTCAACATTATTCTTACAGCCTGTAATTATTAGTGCTAATAAGAGAGAAAATTTTAAAAAGAATACTTTATTAATATCTATCATCTTTATACTTTTTATTTTTCTATTGTAACTATAACTCTTTGATAGCGTGTTAAACGTGGAGAACCATGATCGGTAACTGCTAGAATAATATGCATAGTTCCTGTACCATCACCTCCTAATCGTTTTGTTGGTACTGTAAACCAAGCGTTTTGCTGATCGTTATTTTGAATTTCAACGGGTTGTCCACTACGAGCACTTGAAACTGAAAAAGTTCCGGCTTCTTTATAGTAAAACCATTTATATGACAGGGCGTCTCCATCTGGATCTGTAGAACCTTTTGCGCTTAAATTAACGCGATCACCTATTTTTGCTGTCAAATTTATGTCATGGCCAATTTTAACAATAGGAGGGTGGTTGGCTTTGTCGAAGGTGTTGATTGTCCAATCCATTCTTGCTGCAAAATCATTTTGAAATGCCTCACGCCAACGCCAAATAGTTTCATGATTTCCTAGATGCCAACGACTATCTATACCTAATACTTCATCTTCTGCATCAGAATAAATAGGTCTACTTTCTGGATAAAGCTGCCATTTGCGGTAACGTGGCGTGTATAATTCGTATCGACCTCCCCAGCCACCATATTCTGGATGTTCAGGATCATTTAATCCATTATTAATTAATGATAAAAATGAAGGCGTATCTCCTTCCATTAAATAATCCCAACGTGGGTATTCGGCTCCTAACGGTCCTTTTTTTCTAATATTTTTTTCTAACCATTCATTTGAAACAATGGTAAAGTCGGCACCATCACAGCGCGCATGAAAAAAATCACCACTAATACCGCTCCAAGTTGCATGATGATAACCACCACCATCATTAAATCCAGGACTTACAATATAAAATAAGTTTGGAAATTCTTTTCGTATCCAAGGACCACTATCATCTTGATCTGAAATAGTATAAACACGAATTTTTGAAATAAATTTATCAACCTCTTTAACAGATCGTGTTTGTTTCACTTTCCAAAGTGCCTGAGCTAATACATTTGGTCCACCCCAAACAGTTACCCATAATGGTCTTGTATCGTTTTTGTCAATCGATTGTATTAGCAATTCAGAAGCAGGAGAATCTTTTCCTTTTCCTACTGCTTTTACACCATATTCTGGAAGTCCTTCAGTAATTATAGATTTTAAATAATCTCCTGTTGGAAAACCAGGTTCGTGTTTTTCTAAATTGTCTCTTACTTTACTATAAGCTTCAACAATTTCTTTGATGCGATAGGTTGCGACTTCATGTTGTTGATGCACAGAAGTTGTAGCAGCTAATCCTTCAATATCATAATTATTGGCATAGACTAGAAAACGAACCATAGACATGGCATCATCTGGTTCATTTTCAATATCTGTTAAAACAAAAACTCTTGGTTTTTCTTGAGCTGAAACAAGACATATTCCACAAAAGAATAAAATATATAGAAAAATCTTATTAGTTTTTATTGTCATGTATTTAATTGGTTTAGTTGGTTTTGATACAAATTAATAATATGAATTTGGAAACAAATGGGAAAAAAATCTTAATTTTTAATCCATTCCCATCGTTTAGCCCAATCCATTAAAAAAGCTTCTCTGTGTTTTGAAATCGTTCTAGCACCTTGTTGTACGCCAAAGAACAATTCAGGGTTAGGCATGTCTCCATACCAGTTTGGTCCAAGTTTATAATCGTCTGCATCTTCTTTTCCTGGCCAAGGTTTAATACTAACATATTCACCATGTTGTCCATCTAATTCTGGTATTTTACTCGATGTTAAATAACTTCCTTTTTCAGGTTTTTTTGAAGAATAACGAAAGCCATAAGTACTATTTCCTAAATAATAACCTGGCCAAACTTGTTTTGAAATAGTTACTGTAAAACAAGCTGAGTCTTGAGGAATTGATAATTCAGGCCCCTTAAAACGCCATTCTTGAATACCATAAGCTTTTACGGTATCAGCAATAGTTGTATTACGATTAAAAATAGATCTAGAACTATGAGTAATTGGAGTGTATTGACCGCCCCAGCTTTCACTAGTTGGATCATCAGGATTACCATTCATTACATACGCAAGTGAAGGAGTATCTCCCATTTTTATATGACCTCCATAGCGTTTTTTAAAATCTACTCCCATAGCACCATTTCCTTTTATATGGTTTTCAAAGTATGAGGCATTTGTAATATCTTTTGGAGATTCTTTATCTAAAAACCAACCTCTGTATGTGGCATTTGATTCAATCATCCAAAGGTTTGGATGGTTTTCTGCAATATAAGCATAGGCATTAGGTCCCCATTTTTTATTTGGCCCTCCAATCCAGTAAACTCTAATGTTTTTTTCAATTTCAGGTGCATCATGCAAAGCTTGAGCGACATCTTCTATACCACCCCATACTAAAACCCATAAAGGTTGATCACTTTTCTTTTTTGCACATTTTATAATCCATTCCGATCCTTCAGTAGGACTATCATAACCTTTATAAGTTGCGCCTACTTTAGCACCTTCTTTACAAATAGCTCTTAATGAATCTGGAAGCGGAAGTTCTGGTGCATGTTTTTTTAATTTATCTAAGTCTTTTTCATAAAGGGCAATCATGTCAAGAATATCTTGTGTAGTTCCTGTTTTAAAGGAAGTAGATACTAATCCTTCAATTTGAAAAAGATCGGCGTACATTAATAAATGAATCATAGATTGAAAATCATCAGGGTCTGTTCCTCCAATATCTGTACTAATTAATATTCTAGGCTTTACTTTTTGTTGTTTAGCATTACTACATTGTGTTAAAAGCATCAAAGAAAATACTCCCATAAGCAGCATTTTGACTGCTTTTTTTAACTTTTGTTTAGACATTTTTTTATCCCTTTATTTATTTTATGAATACATATTTATAATACAAATAAGCTTATTTGTTATTTAGTTTTGCTAAGATATGAAAAGAAAGCAAACGAAAAAAAAGAAAAACAAACGAAATATATACGTTAACTTTGATCTTATTAATTCTTATGATATATTTATAAAAAACTTATAAATCATGATAAATATTCGAAATACTAAAATCTTTTTTATAGCCTTATTTGTTTGTTCAATATTTAGTTTTTCTCAAGAAAAAAAAGTAAAACTTACTGAGGTTGAATGGCATGGAACGGGCTGTTATAAAATTGAAATGCCAATGGGAACAGTATATTTTGAGAAAGATAATGGTGTTTCTGGTTTTAAAAGTTTTATTGATAATGAAGGTAATGACTGGATAGCTTCTTATTTAGAACCAGGACCAAATGGTAATTTTCGTGGTTTTCCAAATAGCGTTGGTAATTTTGGTCATGCAGGTAGAGATAGTGGATCTAGTACTATAATTGTTGATAATAAGACCGAAGGTGAATATGTTATTTTAGAATCGTCTAACAAAACATTTACATTCCAATATTGGTTTTTTACTAATCATATAGCAATTAAAGTTCTTAAATCTCAAGGTGATTATTGCTTTCTTTTAGAAGGTGTAGCAGGAGGGAAGGCTGATGCTGAAGATTATTTTGTAACTGCAGATGGAAAAAAGCATATACCTAGTGGTGAGTTTTATGATTTTACACCAGAATGGTTTTATTTAGGAGACTCAAAAGTGAAAAATGTTCTGTTTCTGGCTAAAACTCCAGATGATGATGCGCCAAATGAAAACCATAGGCAAATACGTAAAGGCAACTTACATAATATGGATCTTTATAGTTTTGGTAGAGCAGGGAAAGAACGAAAATATGAAGTTAAAGGTATGAGTGGTAATGAACATATTTGTGTTATAGGTTTTATGCCAGCCAAAAAGTCTCATAAAAAGATTTCTAAAATGATAAAAAGATTTCTAGAAGCCCCATTTACTGCAACAAAGTAAATTAAAGAATTGACTTTGGTAATGCCTTACGAGTCCAAGTTTTTATTCTTTTAAAATGACTCACTTCTGAATCTGGATTAAAATCTGGTGTTATTTTCCATGAATTTTCTGGTTTAAACTCTTTATTCATTCCTTTTAGAACACCTTTAGCAATTTTTTCAGAATCTATTATAGTTATACATTCTGTGTTTAAATTAGCGCTTCTAGGATCAAGATTAAAAGTCCCTATTACCGTAGTTTTTCCATCTATAACCATTGTTTTGGCATGTAAACCAAAAATAGGTTTTTCTTCTAAAGTTTCATGTAATTCATCAGTCATTATACTAACACGTTCTGCAGCATCAGGACGGAATTCAAATATTTCAACGCCCGTTTCTAGAAGTTTGGCTCTGTCACTTTGATAAGCACTAAAAGCTTCTGTATTATCTGTTGAAGCAAGACTATTAGTTAATATTCTAATTTTTACGCCTCTTTTAATAGCGTTTTTAAATAAGTTTCTGCTTAATTCTGTTGTAATTAAATAAGGGGTTTGAATATCAACAGCGTGTTTAGCTGTGTTTAGTAAGTCAATGAGTTTACTTGTAGAAATTCCACCTCCTTTTAAACCACTTGTTCCATCGTTTTTACCAGGTAAGTCTGAAACAAAAGAAACATTGTCGACCCAAACCAGTTTTTCTGATTTTTTTAATTCTCTAAAAACAGTTGGTAGGTTTTCGATTCTAGTTCGTACTTGAGGCCAAAAATTTTCAGGATTGCAAGCATACTCATGAAGCTTATCAAAATTATATGGCTCAATATTATCGGTATTATCACTTAAATCTGTTATAGGAACACTCAAAGAATTATTCCAAAACTCGGAAAAAGAAGCACTAACACGTTTTGTTTCTTTTCCAATTAATAAAACATCTCTATCTCTAAAATTATACTCATGATCGTAATCAAAATACTCATCAGCAATATTTCTACCGCCAGTAATTACTACCTTTCCGTCTACAATAAATGTTTTATTATGCATACGTTGGTTTGCTGATCTAAAATCTGTAGTAAATTTTTTAATTTTAGAAAAAATGTTTTTACCTAGATTAACACCTGGATTATATATTTTTATGCTAATGTTTTTATGGGAATTTAACGCTAAAACATCTTCAATTCCTGCATCAACCATAATGTCGTCTAAAAGAATTCTAACTTTTACGCC
The DNA here is from genome assembly GCF_044385915.1 of Thalassobellus citreus. Classification (NCBI taxonomy): domain Bacteria; kingdom Pseudomonadati; phylum Bacteroidota; class Flavobacteriia; order Flavobacteriales; family Flavobacteriaceae; genus Thalassobellus; species Thalassobellus citreus. The sequence goes on from NZ_JBISCC010000130.1 coordinate 157,521, forward strand.
TCTATCTGCTGCTCTAACTAAATAATCGCAAGCAATCAAGCCAATATTGTCTATTGAAAAAATGAAATACTGAATATCAATAGTTTTTTCAGAATATTCAGATAACCATGCTCTAGCTACCATTGATCCCGCACCGTCTTCTAAAACATAGACACCTGTTTTGGTGGTCATTTTTTCAGAAATATCTTTTAATTCTGAAGTAAGACTTAAGCTATCATTTCTATGAATGTTTGCACAGAAATCACTTTCAGGTAATAATTGATTATTCTTCTTTTGAGAACAAGAACATAACACTAATAAAATTATGAAATAGAAGTTTTTCAATTTGACTAATTTAATTTTATACTGAATATATTCGAAGATAGAGTATTGTTCAATAAAGTCAAACATTGATGGTATAAATTTGACAAATTAAAGTTTAATAAAAAGAGGCTATTTAATTGTTAAATCAAATAGCCTCAAATAAAAATTAATAATCAAGATGTATTACAAACACAGCATATATGCTGTAATAGCTTCTTTTTCGTCTTTGGTTAGTTTTAACTCTAAAATTAAATTAAAAAACTCGGTAACATCATCTAATGTAGGTAATCTTCCATCATGTAAATAAGGAGGAGAATCTTTAATGCCTCTAAGAGCAAATGTTTTTATTGGGCCTTCAGGTCTGCCTTTATAAAAACGTTCTACTTTTAAATCGTGTAAATAATCATCTGCAAATGCTGGACCATAATGACAAGTTGCACATTTTGCTTTTCCTTTAAATAATTGTTCTCCAAATAATTCTTTTTTAGTAGACTTGCTAGGTATTAAGTTTCCCATAGCGTCTAATTTAGGAGCTGGAGGATAATCTAGCATTGCATTAAAATCTCCCATTCTATTTGATAATGACCTTTGTAAACCTCTTTGTCCAATGTGTTGTTGCATTCCTGGATCGCCATCAAAATATTCTTCAACTTCAGCAAAATGATCCATACTTCTAATAGAGCGTTTCGAAGCTAATTGCATAGCATTATAATTTCCTCTCATGGTAGGTGTGTCAACTCTTAATCTAGCAAGATTTGGTCTACTATCTGGTCCTAATTCAATAGCACCATTAGTATGCCCATTAACATGGCAAGAAAAGCATGATACTCCTGCACTTGGCTCTAAAGTTACTCTATGTTGTGTATGGTTAAACCATGTGGTAGGAGTAGGGGTTAAAAGTTCATTAAGCCCCTCCATTTGTTCAGGAGTAATCAATCCATTAAAAATCTCAAAATAATTTGCTAGAGTAATTTCTCTACCTTTAGTAACATCACCAAGCTCTTTATGATTAGATAAAAACATTGGTGCCGGAAATTCAGGAAGATATGTATCAGGAAAATCATGATCTACATCTATTCTATCATGTTCCGGATGAGCTTTATTCCAGCTATCAGGAAAAAGCATATGAGCTGTTGAATGTAAAGGATGTGCTAAAGGTTTGAAAGGAAATAAATCCTTGTTTCTGATTTCTTCTGCAGAATAATTAGCTAAAGTTTCATAAGACGAAATACCTTTTGGTAACTTAGCTATGGGACCTTTCATAATAGCTTTTCTTCCACCAGACATTACTTTGCCTTCATGAGTTTTTCCATTAAAATCAAATCGAGAGTTCATGTACTTTCTAACATCTGCCATTAATTCTGGTTTTTGTTTTTCATGAAATTTAACCCATTCTTCCCAAGACATTGGTAATTCTGGAGTTGTAAAAGAACTACTTCCTTTACCACCGTAGCGCCATAAATCAAATGGAGTTCTTTCTCCTTTTTTTGCGTTTGGATATGGAATTAATGAGTCTATATGTCCTGCTCCTAAATTATAATCAGGCTCAACATAATCTTCAATTACTGCTCCAGGTGATTGTAATAAATGAAGTTTATTGTTTATCACTTGAAAACTTAACAAAAATAAGCCACCAAAGACTATTGCTAAAAGTATCCTTTTTTTCTTCATGTAAATTGGTTTTATACTGGTTATTATTAGAAAGTTGGTTGTTTTTAAAGTATTATAAGTAGCTTTTTTTATGTGCCATTATAAGTTTTGTCTTAATAAATATTTAGATGTTTACTTTGTATTTATCTAATGGATAAATTAGGAGTAAGGCACTTATAATGACAATGTTTTTTAAAATATACTGTCCAACTAAGGTTAGTACAAATGGTGCTTTAGAAAACGAGATGTCTGGAAAAAATAATACAGGTATAAATGTTAGTATTAAATGTAGTATAGCGGCAATAACAGCATTTCTTAGTTGAAAATTAAACAATAAACATAAACCTATTGTTACTTCTATAATTGCTAAGGTGATAATACTAAACATCTCAGGGAGTATTCCAATAGTTAAAAAAGAAATAGTTTGTTTAGCTAGCTGATCTGCAGGACTTAATTCTGGAAAAAACTTAAGTGCTCCAAACCACAAATAGATGATACCAATACTAATAGCTAATAATCTGTTTTTATTTATACTGGATATAAAACGTGTCATAATCTATATGTTTTTATACTTCAATTATAACCTTTTGTTCATTATTAGGTTTTTTTATTGTACGGATTAGCTATATTGCTTGATGAAACATGTAATTTATTTGATAAAACTATGACTTGCCTTATAATAGATGATGATCCTTTAATGTGTGACTTACTAGAGCATTTTTGCAGCAAGATAGATGATATTACCAGTGTAGTAACGACAACTTCTGGATTTGAATCAATAAATATATTAAACAGATCTCATTTTGATATTATTTTATTAGATTACAATTTGCCCGATATTACAGGGGAAGACATTCTGAAAATTGTAGATAAAAATGCTGCTGTTATAATGATTACTTCCAATAAAGGTTTTGCACTCGAGTCTTATAACTATAATCAAATTGTTGATTTTTTAGTGAAGCCAATTAATTTTCCTAGGTTTTTTAAAGGGTTCCAGAAGGTTAAAAGTTTTATTTCAAAGCATAAAAATAAGGAGGATAGGTTGTTTGTTAAGGATGGAAATAAATTGGTTAAAATTGATTTAGAGGAGGTTATTTATTTTAAATCTGAAGCCAATTATATTTCGGTATTTTTTAAAGACAAAAAAATATTAACACTAATGACTATGAAAGATTTAGAAGTTAAATTACCAAATTATTTTCAACGTGTGCATCGTTCATACATTGTAAATTTGAACAAAATAACTACCATAGGAAACAGTTTTATAGAAATTAATAATGAACACATTCCTGTAAGTCAGAGTTATGAAAAAGAATTGTTGAAAAAAATTAACCTTTTAAATTAATACGTTTTTCTAATCTGAAACAACACAGGTAATAGGCAAATGTGTTATATATTTTCTGCTTTTCTTTTTCATTTAAAGTGTTAACCTTTTTGGGTAGTACATTTGATAGAGAGGTTAATTTTAGGTTGTTTATATGCGCTATAAGTTTATGTAATATCGCTTCCCAATCTGTCTGATTTTCTGTTACAATTGAAGTTTTAATTCGTGTTAAGTAAGTTTCAAATTCTTCAATAACTAGATTAAGTACTTTTGCTATTTTATTAATATCATGGTCATAATTGCTGTATATATTAGAAAAATCTGGTACTGAGAATTCATTAGCTCCTAAAGTATAGTATATAAAGTCTTTTAGGTGTTCTATATCAAAGGGTTTTTGAAAATATATTGGACTAATTGTTGCCATTTCTTCTGGTTCTAAAGCAGAAATTAAAACGAGTGGGCAATTTATGTTTTTTGTGGTTATCCAATTTTTAAGTTCTGGTTTTAGTTGGGTTTCGTTTAACAATAAATCGCTAAGAATTATATCTGGAGTGTTTTTAGCTAAATACGCTTTTGCGTCAACTAATTTGCTAACTTGTTTTAAGTTAATTTGGTTATCCGATAGAATATGTTTCATTAATTCTAATGTAGATGTATCATCTTCTATATGAAGAATTTTATATGAATTCTCTAGCTTGGGTAGAATGATATCTTTTACTGAATTACTGTTTTTTATTGAACTTGAAGGAATGGCAGGAATGTTAACGTAAAATTCTGATCCGCTACCTTTCTTTGATTTTGCATTAAAAGTACCTCCAAACAAATTGGTTAATTGTTTAACAATAGATAAACCTAGTCCGTAACCTCCATAGCGACCTGATAAATCGTTGTTCTCTTGAAAGTAGCGATTGTTTATTTTGTCAATGTTTTCAGGTAATATGCCAATTCCTGTATCTGTAACTCTAATTGTTATAAGTTTTGGATCTGTAAGAGAAAGGTTTGCATGTAATTTTATAGTTCCTTCTGAAGTGAATTTTATTGCGTTTACAATTAAGTTTGTTACAATTTGAGAAAAACGTAATGGATCTGTTTGAAAAGTGTCATTTTTAAGTTGTTCATCAATTTCAATGTCAAAAGTCAGTCCTTTTTGTATGGCTTCATAATGATAACTAGAATAAATATCATTTAAAAGTAGGCTTATATTAGTAGGAATATATTCAATATTTAAATTGCCTTCAACAAGTTTTTTATGATCTAGGACATCGTAAACCAATCCTGCTAAATTATTAGAACTACGCTCCAATGCCTCAATTATTGGTAATTGAGACTCTAATGGTGTGTTTTTACGTAGTAATTGGTTAAGTCCTAAAATGGCATTGAGGGGCGTTCGCATTTCGTGACTCATATTTTGTAAAAACTCATCTCGCTGCTGTTTTGCTTGTTTTTCTTTTTCAAGAGCAATATTAAGTTTTTTTAAGTTTTGGTCTATTTTAGTCTTCATTTTATTAAATGTTCTCGCTAAAACACCAATTTCATCATTTCTATTTACAGGAAGGTCTATATTTATAGCTATTCCTTCATCATAATTACTAATAGCTTTAGTAACTTGATTAATTTTTTTAGAAATGAAGTTAACAAAGAACCATGAAACTAAAATAGAAATTAAACACACCCAAAGTAATGTTTTAATACTATCTTTTTTAACAGATTGTGCACTTTTTAGTAGTACTTTCTGTTTTAAAGTTGAAATTAAATAAACCTTTCTTTTTTGTTGGAAATAATTTAATTCTTTGATGTAACTAAGCAGATCATTGTTGAATGTTTTTGTTGAATTATCAGCTGTGTTATCAGAGTTTGTTATTGATTGAGCGTCAACATTAAAATCTGTATAAAAATTATGGGAGGTATCCATTTGAGAAGCAAATTCTTTGTCCTTATCAGGAGCGTATAAATATTCGCCTTCAGAATTAATTAAATAAAGCTGAGATTCTTCGTTAGATATTTTATTAAGAATATTGTAAAATTTGCTTAAATCTACATTTATAATAACAGTTCCAATAATATTATTTGATGCATTAAAAATTGGACTTGCTGCTCTTAATGTAGGTGTGTAGGGCATACTGATGACTCCATGCTCTTCGTTTAAATTGATTTTAGAAAAATAGAATTCCCCTTTTTTGATACTAATGGCTTCTTTAAAATAATCTCGATCTCCTTTTTCTTGTAAATTATTAGATTTTAATATTTTGTTATCTATTTTATCGAAACGGATAATCTCTCTTCCATTATTTTCTGTTCCTATATATCTAATTTGAAAATATGATTTCTTATTTTTAAGTACACTGCTAAATAATTGATTAATGTCTTCTGTTGCTTTTTTAGACGAAGAATCAAGTACATAATTTTGTAAAGATGGACTTGAAGCTATTACAGCAATATCATTTGAAACTTCTCCTAACAAAGCATAAAAAGCTTGCTCAGCAAGTTCAGACTCAAATACTATCCGATTTTTAGAGTATTCAATAATCACATTGGATGATTTTTTAAATACCAAATAACCTGAAAGCAAGATTGAAAAGATAATTAATCCTGTGAAAAAAAGTGCTAATCGAAATACAATAGTATGTCTATACTTCATTAAACTAAGCTGTAAAGAATAACTTAGTGCAAATTACAAAAGATTATTATAATTGCTTAGAAAACACTTGAATAAGAATAAAGTAAATTAGTCTATAGCTAAATGACAATTTAGCTATAGACTTTAAATAATAGATAGTTGCTATTTTTTGTTTAGCAAAAATTGTTTCAAATCATTATAAGTAGAAATTACAACCGATTCTTTTTCTTCTCCCATAACTGCCTGTATTTGTTCTGGTAAAGGTTGTTCTTCTTTTATAACTTCTTCAACTACATCTAAAAATTTAGTAGGATGCGCTGTTTCTAAAAATACGCAATGAGTATTTGGGTTTTCTTTTAAATGAGACTTACAACCTAAATAACCTACAGCACCATGTGGATCTGCTACATAGCTATAGTCATTATAAATTTCTAACATAGCTTCTTTAGTTTCATCATCAGAAAAACTATAAGACGATACATTTTCTTTTAAACTCTCAAAATTATTTTTATAAATTTCTTGAATACGAATAAAGTTACTTGGAGCACCAACATCCATAGCATTACTAATGGTTTGAACAGAAGGTTTTGGTTCGTATAATTTTGAAATTAAATAACGAGTTACTACATTATTAGCGTTATTAGAGGCTACAAAATGTTTAATTGGTAAGCCTAATTGTTGTGCCATCATACCTGCGCAAACATTACCAAAATTACCAGAAGGTACAGAAAACACAATGTCTTCATATTTGTTATGTAATTGCTTATAAGCAAACATAAAGTAGAATAATTGTGGTAACCAACGTGCTACGTTAATTGAGTTTGCAGATGTTAACTGCATTTTGCTAGTTAAAGTATCATCTAAAAAAGCCGTTTTTACCATAGCTTGACAATCGTCAAATGTACCGTTAACTTCTAAAGCTTTAATATTTTGACCTAATGTTGTTAGTTGTTTTTCTTGAATATCACTCACTTTTCCGCTAGGGTAGAGTATTACGACATTTACACCTTTAACGCCTAAAAATCCGTTTGCTACAGCTCCACCAGTATCTCCAGATGTTGCTACTAAAACAGTGACTTCGTTAGTATTATCCTTATTAAAATAACCTAAACAACGCGCCATAAATCGTGCTCCAACATCTTTAAATGCCATGGTTGGACCATGAAATAACTCTAAAGTAGAAATATTTTTATTCAATTCTACTACAGGAAAATCAAATGATAAGGTTTCTTCAACAATGGTTTTTAAAACTGCTTCAGGAATTTCAGGAGACACAAATTGCTTAATGGCTTCAAATGCAATTTCGGAATATGATAAATTATCAATATTATCAAAAAAATCTTTTGGTAAAGGTGTAATGCTTTCTGGAAAGTATAATCCTTTATCTGGAGCTAATCCTTTTATAACAGCATCTTTAAAAGATGTGTTTGGTGCTTGTTTGTTTAAACTGTAGTAATTCATTTTGTTGTCATTCCTGCGTAGGCAGGAATCTGTTTATTAGTTATTCTTAACTTTATTTTTATGATGCGATTCCCTTCGCGTCTTCAATCTTCTGTCTTCTGTCTTACTTTATTTTAATCCCCTCAGCATTAATCTTGGAAACATGAATATCAAATTCAATGCCTGTTTTAATATATACACTTCTCATGGCAGATTCCACATTTTTAGCGGTTTCTAATCCTTTACTTAATGAAAAAATTGAAGGTCCAGAACCAGAGATACAAGCCCCTAAAGCACCTGCTTTTAATACTTCAGCTTTAACATCATCATAATGAGGAATCAACTTACTTCTATGTGGTTCTATAATAACATCGTGAAGTGAATTTTTAATTAAATCATAATCACTTGTATGTAATGCATGTACCAAACTTCCTAAGTTAGACCATTGCGTAATCGCATCCGTTAAAGAAACTTGCTTAGGTAAAACAGCTCTAGACTCCGATGTTTTAATTTCAATTTGTGGATGAATAATAGTCGCATACAAATCATCTGGAGCAGGAATTTGTAATATCTCCATCGGTTTTAAGCTTTTTACTAATGTAAAACCTCCAAACATAGCAGGCGCAAGGTTATCTGCATGTTCACATTTACTTGCTATAGCTTCTCCTTTAATGGCAAATTCAGTAAGTTGCGTTTTATTGTATGGGCGTCCTAAAAGTTCATTCATTCCAAAAACACTTCCAACAGCACTTGCAGCGCTACTACCAATACCACTTCCTGGTTTTATATTTTTGTATATTTCAATTTCAAATCCACAATCGGGTTTAGCATCTTCATACATAGTCAATGCCGAAACACCAGCTACATTTAATTCTGCTTCGTATGGCAAATCAAAACCTTCAATTTTGGTGATATAAATCCCTTTTTTGTCGGTTTTTCTAATGACCATATCATCACCAACACTATCTAAACAAAAGCCTAAGACATCAAAGCCACACGCGACATTAGCAACAGTTGCTGGTGAAAATATTTTTATTTCGTTCATACTTTAATCATTTCCAATTCTAATAATATCTGCAAACAATCCAGAAGCAGTAACATCGGCTCCAGCACCTGCTCCTTTAATAATCATAGGTTGTTCTGGGTAACGCTCTGTATAAAACATCACGATATTATCACTTCCTTTTAAATTATAAAATGGATGTCCTTCAGGAATTTCTTGTAAACTCACACTCGCTTTTCCGTTATTTAAAGCAGCTACATATTTTAACTGACTTTTATTCGCTTTCGCGGAAGCAAATAAACTTTGGTAGTGTGCTTCATCTGTTATTAAAGTTTCATAGAAATCATCAACAGTATCACTTTTTACGCCTGATTCAGATAAGAAAGGTGTATTCTCAATATCTTCTAAATTCATTTCCATTCCGCTTTCTCTTGCTAAAATCAGTATTTTTCTAGCAACATCTACACCACTTAAATCAATTCTAGGATCTGGTTCGGTATAACCTTCAGCTCCAGCTTGTTTTACAATATCGTGAAACTTGGTTGTATCATTAAAATTATTAAAAACAAAGTTTAAACTACCCGACAATACCGCATGAATAGATTTTACTTTATCGCCAGAAGCAATTAAGTTGTTTAATGTATCAATAATTGGTAAACCAGCACCAACATTGGTTTCAAATAGGTAAGGGGCATTGTATTTAAGTGATAAACGTTTTAATAATTTATAGTTTTCGTATTCACTTGAACAGGCTATTTTATTACAAGCAACAACACCAATACTTTCTCGTAAATAGTTTGCGTATAAACTAGCAACATCTTTATTAGCGGTAACATCAACAAAAATACTATTGCGTAAATTTAATGATTTTGTCTTATCAAAAAAGCCATCTAAAGTAGCTGTTTCTCCATTTGCTAAAAGGTCTTTCCAATTTTTTAAGTCGATACCTCCTTCATCAAAAATCATTTTTCTAGAATTAGATAATCCAGCAATTCTTAAGTTGATTTTAAGATTTTCTTTAAGGTATTTGCGTTGTTGGTGTATTTGTTCTACTAATTTCTCACCAACATTACCAACACCTGTAATAAATACATTCAGTTGTTTTGTTTTAGCTTCAAAAAACTGCTCGTGTAACGTGTTAAGTGCTTTTTTTACATCATTTTCTGAAATAACAGCAGATATATTCTTTTCTGAAGCGCCTTGAGCAATGGCTCTAATATTAATATTGTTTTTACCTAATGTGCTAAACATTTTTCCGCTAATACCTTGGTGGTTTTTCATGTTATCACCCACTAAAGCAATAATAGAAAGGTTCTTTTCTACAATAATAGGATCTATTTTATGTAAAGCAATTTCGTTCTCAAAAGCAGCATCAATAGCTGTTTTAGCAGCATCAGATTCTTTGTCGTCAATACCTAAACAGATAGAATGTTCTGAAGAGGCTTGTGTAATCATGATAATATTGATTTTCTCCTGAGATAAGGTTTCAAATAAACGCTTAGAAAAACCAGGAATACCCACCATACCACTTCCTTGTAGCGTAAGTAAAGCAATATTTGAAATATTACTAATACCTTTCACTGGAGACGTGGAGTTTGTTTCATCATTAGAGATAATAGTTCCAACCGCTTCTGGTTCTAAAGTGTTTTTTATATGAATAGGAATTTGTAAATCCAACACAGGTTGAACTGTTGGAGGATATAATACTTTTGCGCCAAAATGCGACAATTCCATAGCTTCTTGATACGATATTTTATCAATAGGGTAGGCTTGTTTTACTAGTTTTGGGTTGGTAGTAAACATACCGCTTACATCTGTCCAAATTTCTAACTGCTCTACGTTTAATGCGGCAGCAACAATAGCAGCTGTAAAGTCTGAACCTCCACGACCTAGAGTTGTTTGCTCTCCAACAACCGATTTTGAAACAAAACCAGGAAGAATTGTAATTTGTTGTGAAACTGATTTAAAATAATCTTGAATGTTTTTATTAGTGATACTATAATTAACTTCAGCTTTTGTGAAATTAGAATTGGTAATCATTAATTCGTGAGAGTTTTTACGATCTGCAGATAAACCACGATTTTTCATAGTTTCAGCAATGATAAACGAAGATAACAATTCTCCAAAACTCACTAATTTATCTGATGTTTTAGGTGATAATTCATTTATTAAATAAATACCATCTAATAAATTTTTAAGATCACTTAATTTTCCATCAACATACTCTATAATGGTATTACTTTCATTAGGATTGAGTTCATTTATAATAGTAAAATGAATATCCTTAATAAGATTAAAAGTGTCTATATAATTTGTCTCTTTATTTTGTGCTTGTTTACCAGCTAAAAGTAGTTTGTCTGTGATACCTCCAACAGCTGAAACGACACATACTACAGAATCTGTATTAGCATATTTTTCTAAAATACTAATAACGTTATTTATATTTTTTGAGGATCCTACTGAAGTTCCTCCAAATTTTAAAACCTTCATTTTTTAATGAATTGATAATTGAAATAATAATTTAAAATATTGTAATTGGTATAATTACAAAGAATGCCCGAAGAGTATATAGTTAGCAACCCCAAAGGGTTCTAGTAATTGTAGTTGTTCCAAAAATAGACGTGTTTCCTTTTGTGAAAAAAGGAATAATGATGCTTGTATTTTGGATTAAATGATTCATTATATCTATAATAATACAAATCAAAAGTATTACTTTTAGCCTTATAAAAAAACTAAAACTTTTTTTTTACAGTATTCTTATATTGAAGCTAATTTCATTTAAAAAAAGAGAAGAATATAATTAAGTATTGAAAAATCAATAAAAAAACTAATGAAGATATTTTCTAAAGAACAAATTTACAAAGGCGATGCGCTAACAGCTGAAAGGCAAAATATATCCTCAACCGATTTAATGGAACGTGCTGGGGAACAAATTTTTAATTGGATTCATATGCGCATGCAGGGAGCTCAAGTGCCTATTCATGTGTTTTGTGGCATTGGTAATAATGGAGGTGATGGTTTAGTACTAGCAAGACATTTAATTATACACGGTTATAACGTAAATACTTATATTATTAATTGTAGTGACAAGCGTTCTAAAGACTTTTTAATTAATTATGATCGTATTAAAAACGTCACTAAAAAATGGCCAAAACTTTTAAGTTGTTCCGATGATTTTCTTGAAATACAGCCAGTAATACAACCAGATGATATTATTGTAGATGCTGTTTTTGGAATAGGTTTAAACCGACCAATAGACGATTGGGTTAAAGCCTTATTTATGCATTTTAGAGAAACTAAAGCTTTTACTTTATCTATTGATATTCCATCTGGTTTAAGTACAGATACTGCTATAACTGATGAAGACGCTGTTGTTTGGGCAGGTTACACATTAAGTTTTGCTTCACCTAAATTAGTTTTCTTTTTACCTGAAACAGCTAAATATACAGTGCAATGGGAAGTGTTAGATATTGGTTTAGACCCTCAGTTTTTATTTGAAACTACTACAGAAGTAGATTTAATTGGTAAGCATGATGTTTTACCAATGTACATACCACGAGAAAGGTTTTCTCATAAAGGGCAATTTGGACATAGTTTAATAATAGGAGGGAGCTACGGAAAAATAGGAGCTGTAACTTTAGCTAGTAGAGCTGCTTTATCTATTGGTGCAGGTTTAATTTCTGCTTTTGTTCCAAAATGCGGATATACTGTTTTGCAATCGTCGTTTCCTGAAGCTATGGTTATTACTGATGTAGATGAAGAGAAAATTACAGCTATAAAATTTAAAATAGAACCAACCGTTATTGGTATTGGAATAGGAGCAGGAACTAATTCTAAAACTGCAAAAGCTTTTGAAACGTTTTTAAAAACTAATAAAACACCATTGGTTATTGATGCCGATGGTATTAATATACTTTCTAAAAAGAAAACCTTATTAAAATTACTACCTGCTCAAACTGTTTTAACACCACATCCTAAAGAATTAGAACGCTTAATAGGTGTCTGGAATGATGATTTTGATAAACTTAGTAAAGTCAAAAAATTTTCTAAAAAGTATGATGTTATTATTGTAATAAAAGGAGCTAATAGTATTACTATATATCAAGATAAACTATATGTTAATACAACGGGAAATCCAGGACTTGCTACAGCTGGTAGTGGAGATGTTTTAACAGGAATTATAACAGGATTAATTTCTCAAGGATATGATCACTTATCTGCCGCCATTTTTGGTGTTTATTTACACGGAAGAGCTGCCGATATAGCTGTTGAATATTTTGGATATCAAAGCTTAATAGCAAGTCATATTATTGAATATCTTGGAGAAGCTTATATTGATTTATTTAAGCAGCCAGAACCACCTCAAGAAGTTGTTGATGAAGCTTCACAAGAAGAAAAAAGTAATTAAAATAAAAATGCCGCTATAAAGCGGTATTTTTATTTTGTTAGATATGTTTGTTCTAAATATTTAATGAATTAAATACTTCTATTAGTTTAGGACTTGATGGTCTTGGTGCATCAGCATTAACCACATTACCAGCTGGATCTATTAATATAAATCTAGGGATACTGTTAATTTTATAGTCTTGTACAAAATCTGATTTAAAACCGTCATTAGAAAATAATTGAATACCTCCCATTTCTTTTTCTGCAATCATTTTTTTCCAGCCTACTTTTGATGCAGCCATTTTTTCTTCTGGTGTTTTCCCTTGAAAACCTCTACCATTATCAACAGAAATACTTACAAATTCTATATTCTTACCATGGTATGCTTCTTCAACTTTTTTCAATGAAGGTATTTCAGCTTTACATGGTCCACACCAAGTTGCCCAAACATCAATATATACATATTTGCCTTTTAAATCAGATAAAGAAGTCGTTCCTCCTTTGTAATTTTCATAATTTTCAAAAGAAGGCGATGGTTTTCCTTTAAAATCAGCAAATTGATTTGTTCTTGCTTTTTGCTGTTTATATGCTCCAAGTAGTCCTTGTGGTAAATTTTCTATATTAGCTTTGTCTTGAGCTACAACTAAAGAATCTAATCCTTTAGAACTTTCTAATAAATTTAAAAACTCATCCTTAATTTCTGTTGTTTTCTTTGTAAAAGCGTCTTCTTCTAAATCAAAAAGTGCAGCACTAAATAGACTTTCTTGTAATAAAGCTTTTTTTGCTAGATAATTATTAGTTTCTGCTCCATTTCCTGAATATGCTAAAGATTCATCAAATTCTTTAGTGTCTAAATTTATATTTAAATCATATCCGTTTTTAAGAAATAGATTTGTAGATTCATTTCCATCAAAAAAGTTGTAAAATCCTGCTTCTACTTTTAAAGTATCGCTAAAAGTACCATCTTCATTTACTTTAATAGTTTTTGAGAAAGTACGTGTTCTTATAACAATAGAATCACTATTCTTATCTGTAATTTTACCAGATAATGTTACATAGTCTTTAGGTTCTGTTTTACAAGCAATCATAGCTATTGCTACAGATAATAATAGTAGTTTTTTCATGTGTAATTTTTGTTAAAAATCAAAAATAGAAATATTAATATTGTATTGATATAATTGGTTAAATTATTAACATTTATTTAAGGACTCGAATATTCTTTAATATGGAGTTAAAGCTTATAAGTAAGCTTTTCATATTCAACAACCTCAGGAATGATATTCAAAGCAAATAATTGTTTTTGGACATTCATAATGGTTTTTTTAGCAATTAAATTTTGAGACCACTCTGTAATGCTTAACCATTCTTGAACGTCTTCAAGTTGCTGCTCGTAACGGTTAGCTATGGTTTTATCTATACTAGGTATATCCTTAAAGTCTAAAGTTGTATTATTAATAATATCTAGAATAGTTTTTAATTCATTTTTATTAGATTCGATAAAATCTTCGCGAACCGCAATAACAAAACATGGCCATGGAGACGGACAATTACCAATACGTCTAAAAGTGCCATTATCTACCAATGGCTTTGTCGTGAATTTCTCCCACATAAAATAATCGGCTGCTCCATTGGTTAAACCTTCGACGGCACCATCTAAATTTTTAATAACTTCAAAGTTTAAGTCCTTTTCTAAATCCCATTCATTATTTTGAGCATTAATATAGGCCATTAAATGAGATCCTGAGCCATATCGACTTATGGCAGCTTTTGTTCCTTTTAAATCTTCAATGTTTTTATAAGGTGAATTATGAGCCACATGAATACCCCAATTTAAAGGTGTTTGCACAAAAGTTTGCACAATTTTACTTGGGTTTCCTGCAATTATATCTTTAATAATACCTTCGGTAAGAATAACTGCAATATCTATTTCTTTTTCACGAAGCGCTTTACACATAGCACCAGTTCCTCCATGGTAATCTTGCCAACGTAAATTAATACCTTCTTCTTTATATTCGCCATTTTTTAAGGTTAGGTACCATGATAAATTAAAATGTTCTGGTACACCACCTATTTTTACGTTCTTCATGTAATCAATCTAGATTATTCAACAATTTTATTTAATGTATATAGAATAAGGTTCTCTATAGTTTTTCTAGGGTTTTTACTAAAATCTCCAGTAGCTCTATTAGCTATAATAGCATTTAAAGATACGGCATTATGTCCTAAAAGTTTAGACAAACCGTAAATAGCAGAAGTTTCCATTTCAAAATTTGAAATTCTTATACCATCAAAATTAAATGTATCCATGTTATGATTTAAACTAGCATCTTGAACTGGCAAACGTAATACGCGACCTTGAGGGCCGTAAAAACCACCAGCAGTAGCAGTTAAACCTTTAAAGCTTATGTCGCTTTCTAGCTTTTTTTCTAAATCGACACTATTTATTATTACAAGAGGTCTAGCCTTTTGTGCATCCCAATTAGTATGTTTTATAAAGGCATCTTCAATAGCTGGATTATTAATAGTTTCTATTTGATAGGAGTGAAGCATCCCATTTAAATCTAAGCCATGTGTACTTAAAACAAATGCATCAACAGGAATGTCTTTTTGTAAAGACCCTGACGTTCCAATTCTTATTATATCTAATTTTGTGAGGGTTTCTTTTGGCTGTCTTGTATTTAAATCAATATTAAAAAGTGCATCCAATTCATTTAAAACTATATCAATATTATCAGGACCTATTCCTGTAGAAACAACTGAAATTCGTTTTCCTTTATACCTTCCTGTATGTGTTTTAAATTCTCTTTTCTGAGTTTTAAATTCAATAGTATCAAAATGTTTAGATACTTTTTCAACACGATCTTGATCGCCAACTAGAATAATAGTTTTTGCAACTTGTTCGGGTTTTAAATTTAAATGATAAATACTACCATCTGGGTTTAATATCAGTTCCGATTCTTTAATTGGCATTATGAATTGTTTTTACAAGTTTGTTCAGTTTTTTATTGAATTGAAAATCGAATTTATAAACACCTCCGTATTTTATGTTATTATCAATTTCTTTAGCAAAGTTGTGTTTGCCTAATAAAGCTTCAAAACCTTTTCTGTTTAGTTTTAAACTTTCATCACTTTCGATAATGAAAATTTTAAGCTTGTCTATAATTCTAGATATTTGTAAATCGCCATAACCATAATAACCTTGGTAGTTAAGCGCATAACCCAATAAATGATGATACGATTTTATATTAGTATCTCTTATAATTTCTAAAATATTACGCTCTATATTATTTAAGCCATCTTTAGTGTATGGAAAACGCTCTAAATGAGCTTTTAAACAGCTGTTTAGGTAAATAAAAGAAGAACTTTTTACTATATAAGGTTTTAGTAAATTATGGTCTTTTCCGCAGTAAATACCCCAGATAGTTTTTGCTAAATCTATATCTTCGGGAGTAAGTTTTACTTTATCTCGATAATGCTTTAGTAAATTACCTGAGTTTAGTTCGCTCAAACCTTTTAAGTTTTTACTTCCTCTAACTCTTCCACTAGTTACCAAAAATAAAGGAAGTGTTATCTTTTTTTGCAGAATTAAGCTAATAACTGCTATTAGGTTAATGTGGCAAAACAAATCGTATTCAAACCAAAGTACAATCTCAGAATAGTTTTCTATATGATTTAATTTGTCTAATTCTCCATTTATTTCTGAAATATCTAGATCTATATCGTAATGAGAGCTAAAAAATGTCTTTCTAAGTTCAATGAATTTTTCTGAATATACTTGCTCTGTAGTTGGTCCTTCACAAAGCATTTCTTGCCAAGTAAGTTTATCTCCATCAACGTTTAATTCATTCAAAAAGTTAGTTAAAACGGTCCCATTTGTTATATGAAGTGTTTTTTTATCCATATAAAATCAACCTCCTACACGTTTAACTAAAAAACCTTTATCTTTTAGCATCTGCATAATTTTATCGCGATAATCACCTTGAATAATTATTTTATCGTCTTTAAAACTACCTCCAACACTTAATTTGGTTTTTATTTCTTTAGCAAGAATTTTAAAATCCTCGTTAGCACCTGTATAGCCTTCTATAATGGTAATAGGCTTGCCTTTGCGCTTTTCGTATTTACAAATCAAAGGATCGTCTTGCATCCATATTTGTGAAGCATCATCAATATTTTCAGCAACTTCTTCTTCAACATGATCTGGAAATAGGTTTTTTAGTTGGTCTTGTAAATCCATTAAATTATTTTTTTATCAATCCTAATTCTATTAAACGCTCCGTTAAAAATTCACCAGCAGTAATATCTTCAAATGCTTTTGGGTTTTCTTCATCTACGCAACCGTCTAAAACATTTAATTTCATATCGCTTATAGGGTGCATAAAAAACGGAATAGAATAACGAGATGTTCCCCAAAGTTCTTTAGGCGGATTTATAACGCGATGAATAGTCGATTTTAATTTATTGTTAGTATGTCTAGAAAGCATATCGCCTACATTAATCATAAGTTCATCAGCTTCTGCAATGGCGTCAATCCATTCGCCTTCGTGATTTTGAACCTGTAAACCTCTTCCTTGCGCGCCCATTAAAAGCGTTATTAAGTTAATGTCTCCATGTGCTGCTGCACGAACAGCTTCATCTGGTTCTTGTGTTATAGGTGGGTAATGAATAGGTCGTAATATAGAATTTCCATTATGAATGTAGTTATCAAAATACATTTCATCTAAACCTAAATGCAAGGCTAAAGCTCGTAATACATATTTTGCAGTTTTTTCAAGCATTTGGTAAGCTTCCTTTCCAACTTTATTAAACTCAGGAAGCTCTTTAACAAGAACGTTATCTGGATATTCGGCTTTTAATTTATCATCATCTTCAATATATTGACCAAAATGCCAAAACTCTTTTAAATCGCCTTCTTTTTTACCTTTAGCGCTTTCTTTTCCAAACGACACATAACCACGTTGCCCTCCAATTCCAGGGATTTCGTAGGCTTGTTTTGTTTCAACAGGTAAATCAAAAAAGTTTTTCACTTCTTTGTATAAATTTTCAACTAAAGTTTCATCTAAAAAATGACCTTTTAATGCTACAAAGCCAATCTCTTCATAAGCTTTACCAATAGCGTCTACAAACTTTTGTTTTCTATTAGAATCGTTAGAAATGAAATCATTTAAATTGACACTTGGAATAATATTCATGCGAAATAATTTAATTTGAATGGATTACAAATGTACAAAAACATTGTAAATTTTGTCACTTTCAATTTTATAGAACTTTTAATATCATATTTGCATTTTTGTTATATTTGATAAGATATTATTGCAAATTCATGAAAAAAGGGTCTTATTCGTTTAATATTGAATACAATACAGGTCTTCTTGATAACAATACTTTAATTCAGTTGTACAAAAACATGCTGAAACCAAGATTGATAGAGGAGAAGATGCTTATTTTATTACGACAAGGAAAAATAAGCAAATGGTTTTCTGGTATTGGGCAAGAAGCTATTGCTGTTGGGGTTACTATGGCTTTAAATAATAGCGAATACATATTGCCTATGCACCGAAATTTAGGTGTTTTTACAACTAGAAATATTCCTTTGTATCGGTTATTTGCACAATGGCAAGGTAAAGCATCGGGTTTTACAAAGGGGAGAGATCGTTCTTTTCATTTTGGAACTCAGCAATATAAAATTGTGGGTATGATTTCGCATTTAGGGCCTCAACTAGGTGTAGCAGATGGTATTGCTTTAGCTTCAAAATTGAAAAATAAAAACGAAGTAACCGCTGTTTTTACAGGGGAAGGAGGTACGAGTGAAGGCGATTTTCATGAAGCTTTAAATGTAGCATCTGTTTGGAAACTTCCTGTTTTGTTTTGTGTAGAAAATAACTGCTACGGATTATCGACACCTACCATAGAACAATACAATTGTAAAGACATTGCCGATAGAGGTATAGGTTACGGTATGGAATCTCATATTATTGATGGAAATAATATTATTGAGGTTTATACAAAAATTAAAGCTATAGCTGAAAGTGTTCGCGAAAACCCGCGTCCTGTTTTAATAGAATTTAAAACCTTTAGAATGCGTGGTCATGAAGAGGCTAGTGGTACAAAATATGTGCCTCAAGAACTTTTAGATACTTGGGCTGCTAAAGATCCTGTTATTAATTTCCAATCCTTTTTAAGAACCAATGCTATTTTAAATGAAGAAGATGAAGTTGCTATAAAGGAAGCTATTGTGAGTGAAATTAATGAACATTTAGAGGTTGCCTTTAATGAGGAAATGATTATTCCTTATAAAACTATCGAATTAAATGGTGTGTTTCAAGAATTTGAATATCAGGTGTTTGAAAATAATTCAAAATTAAAGGAAATACGATTTATTGATGCTGTTTCTCAAAGCCTAAAACAAAGTATGCAACAGCATGAAGACTTAGTTATTATGGGACAAGATATTGCTGAATATGGCGGTGCTTTTAAAATTACTAAAGGTTTTGTTGATGAATTTGGTAAAGATCGCATTAGAAATACACCTATTTGCGAATCGGCCATTGTTGAAACCGCTATGGGTTTATCTATTGCCGGAATAAAGAGTGTTGTTGAAATGCAATTTGCCGATTTTGTGAGTTCGGGCTTTAATCCTATTGTAAACTATTTAGCAAAATCGCATTATAGATGGAATCAAAATGCCGATGTTGTTATACGAATGCCTTGTGGTGGTGGCGTTGCTGCAGGTCCGTTTCATTCACAAACCAATGAAGCGTGGTTTACTAAAACACCTGGATTGAAAGTGGTGTATCCAGCTTTTCCGTATGATGCTAAAGGTTTATTAAACACAGCTATTAACGACCCAAATCCTGTGTTGTTTTTTGAGCATAAAGGGTTGTACAGAAGTATTCGTCAAGACGTACCTGTAGATTATTATACCTTACCATTTGGTAAAGCTTCTGTTTTAAATGAAGGTGATGATGTCACTATAATAAGTTATGGAGCAGCAATTCATTGGGTCTTAGAAACTTTAGATAAAAATCGAGCAATTAATGCTGATGTTATTGATTTAAGAACACTTCAACCTTTAGATACAGATACTATTTATAATTCGGTAAAAAAGACAGGAAGAGTAATTATTTTACAAGAAGACTCTTTGTTTGGAGGTATAGCGAGTGATATTTCAGCAGGTATCATGGAGCATTGTTTTGAATATCTTGATGCGCCAGTAAAGCGTGTAGCAAGCATGGAAACCCCTATTCCGTTTGCATCTCAATTAGAAGAACAATATCTTTCTAAAAACAAATTTGAAACTGCTTTAAAAGATCTTTTGGCTTATTAATTAAAAACCCACAAGGTTTATAAAAACGTTGCGGGTTTAATATATTTAGGGTGTGCAGTAATTTATTTAGTTTCAGCTTCCGATAGAATAAACGGATAAGCCTCTTTAACTTCTTTTAATTCATTTGCCGTTAAATCTTCTGGAAGTTTGTTATAAGTATTTTTAGTATACTCTTTTCTTAATTCAAAAAGCGCCTTTGTTAATTCATCTTGTACAGCTATAAACTGATTGTAGCTCGTGTTTCTATCGTTTTGTAGTGAAATCACAGCTTTTTTAGGGTTGTCTGATGCCTTTTCAGACTGTTGTCCGTTGCAATAATTACAGCTTCCATCTTTATTATTATCTAAAAATTGTTTTGTAACATCTTTTAATGCTTCAATTTTAATGATTTCATTTTCTACCATAATGTTATCATTACTATTAATTACAATTCGTAAAAGGTTGTGTTCTTTTATTTTACTATCACAAATAACTCCTGGCGGACATTCGGTAGGGAGTTTTCTCGTAATCCCTTTATCTTTAGGGATGGCTGCAGTTACTAAAAAGAAAATGAGTAATAAAAATGCAATGTCTGCCATAGAGCCTGCATTTACTTCGGGCATTAGTCTTGATTGTCTCATAATTATAGATTTAAATGTTAATATGAATCCTTATTCACAAAAACAATACCATAAGTAACTGACAATTAATTAATGAGCATATCGTTTTGAACCTCTCCAAATAAGAGTTTGTGATGGTTGAAAATTTAATACACGACTACCTGTAAACAAGTTTTCTTGAGTCATCGTGTTTATATGCTTAGATATTCTATTAATTGGTTTCATTTTTTTTGATTGATTAAAGGTTTTGGTTAGTAAAGATGTTAATTATCTGTAACGTCTTTTAAAGTTCCACTGATTACTTTTTGTTGTTTTTAGTGTTCCTGTTAATTGATTACTGTTTAATGTTCTCATGATTTCTGTTTTTTTTGATTGATTGATTGATTGATTGATGAAAATTTTGTTTAAAATAGAAGTTATATTATCTATAACGTCTTTTGTTGTTCCAGTTATTACTTTTAGTTGATAATAGTGTTCCTGATAATTGGTTGTTGTTTAAAGTTCTCATAATTGATTGTTTTTAATTGATTTATACTAGATAGACGACATAAAATCAATTTTGTTACAGTACTATGCATAACAAAGTAATGAATTAACAAATTTTAACAGTTTTTATAAGCATAGGGTAGGCGAAAAGATCATATATAATGGGTAAAATAATATTTAGGAACGGTATTTGTATTAATTTTTTCCTAAATACTTAATGCATGGTTGATGTTTTCATCATATAGAATTATATTTGATGTTAATTATACGAGCACTTATAATTAAAGAAGTACTAATAACAATGAAGTATTACTTTTCATTTTTTATATTCATTATTTTTACACTGTCTGCTTTTACACAAATAGATAGTAGAAATAAATCGATATCAATACCATCAATAGAAAGTCCTAAAGACTCTATTGATGCAGATATTGCTATATCTCCTAAAACAATTACACCAAAAAATATTGATAATTTAAACACTCCAAAAGTATCAACAAACCTGAATTTACCTAAAAAAGAGTTTTCTATGTTTCCAAAAGAACAATTTGGAAATCCTGGTGAGCTGTATGTAAAGCAAGTAAATAAAAATATTGAAAACTTAAAATTAACTCCTGAAGAGGTAGAACAACGCAATGGTAGTTCAACCGATCAATTTTTAGGAGATTTTAAAAGTAAAGCTAAATTTGTAAATGTTGTTTATCGAGATCACGGATACGTTGATGGCGATGTCATACAAGTTCTTGTAAATGATGATATTATACATGCAAGAGTGTTTCTGTCTGGAGGTTTCAAAGGTTTTAAGTTAGATTTACAACCTGGATTTAATAAAATAGATTTTTTAGCCTTAAATCAAGGATCGTCTGGTCCTAATACGGCGGAATTTAGAGTTGTTGATGATGCAGGAAACTTAGTATCTGCTAACCAATGGAATCTTGCCACTGGAGTAAAAGCAACTATTATTGTTATGAAAGAGTAATATTTTTATTACCTTAGCGTAATGAAAATATTGTTTTATGAAAAACAGTTACCTTATCTTTTTTTGTTTGATTATTTCGTCTTTAGGGTTTTCTCAATACAATCCGTTATCTGGTTCATGGCTTTTAGAGAGTTTAGTAATTGATAATACGACTTATAATGTAAACACCATTAATGAAACACAAACTGATGACAATGGTGATCGAATTGTTTTAAATTTTAATGAATCATCAAATTTAACTTTTGATACTTCGGTATGTAATACTAAGGAAGGTCTATTTAGTTTAGATGAATTTAATCGATCCTTAACAATTATTTCCACATCTACGACATTAATTACTTGTGGTAATTTAGGAGATTCAGATTTTGAAAATTTGTATTTTGGTTTTTTTAAGGCTACAACTAATTATAACTATGAAATAGCATGTCTACTTAGTGGCGATTCATGTTACCTATATATTTATTCACCAAATGGAGATGAAGCTACTTTCTGGAATGGTCAACTTTCAACTAACAAATATGAAACATTAAATTATTCAATTTATCCAAATCCTGTAAAAGACAAACTAAACATCAATACATCAAAAAATAATCTTACAACCAAAATATTCGATTTAAACGGAAAGCTGGTTCAAGAGAATGAACTTAACAAAACCAAATCAATAAATGTAGAAACCTTAAAAAAAGGATTTTATTTTATTGTAATTGAAGATGATTTAGGAAATATTGGAACACAGAAATTTGTGAAATAAATTAGCTAACTATTTTATCAATCAATGTTAATTCCTCATCAGTAAAACCTAAATTATCTAACGCTTTTACATTTTCTTTTAATTGACTAGGAGAACTAGCTCCAATTAACACCGATGCTACTTGTGGTTGTCTCAAAATCCAAGCAATAGCCATTTGCGATAGTTTTTGTCCACGTGCTTCAGCAATAGCAGCTAATTTTTGAATTTTTTCAATATTATTTCCTACAGTTGCTTCATCTAAAAACGTTAAATCTTTAGCTGCTCTAGAATCTTTAGGAATTCCTTTTAAATATTTATTTGTAAGCATTCCTTGTGCTAATGGTGAAAACGTAATACAACCCACACCGTTTTCTTCAAGTGTATCTAAAAGGCCGTCTTCAACCCAACGATCAAACATAGAATAACGTGCTTGATGTAATATAAATGGTGTATTTAAACGCTTTAAAATAGCTGCTGCTTCTTGGGTTTCTTTAGGTTGATAATTAGAAATACCAACATACAAGGCTTTTCCTTGTCGCACTATATCTGCCAATGCTCCCATGGTTTCTTCTAAAGGCGTATCTGGATCTGGTCTATGATGATAAAAAACATCGACATAATCGAGTTCCATGCGTTTTAAACTTTGGTCTAAACTCGATATTAAATATTTTCTAGAACCCCAATTTCCATAAGGCCCTGACCACATATCATAACCAGCTTTTGAAGCTATGAATAATTCGTCTCTATGATTTTGAAAATCTTTTTTAAAAATAGTTCCAAAATTTTCTTCAGCTGAACCATACGGAGGCCCATAATTATTTGCTAAATCTAAATGGGTTATTCCTAAATCGAAAGCACAACGCAAAACATCTCTCGCATTTTGAATACTATCAACAAAACCAAAATTATGCCATAAGCCCAACGAAATAGCTGGTAAAAGTACACCGCTTTTTCCAGATCTTTTATAAGTCATGGTGTCGTAGCGTTGTTCAGACGCTTGATACGCTTTAATTTCTGTCTTGTCGTTTATATGCATAATTCAGTTAATAATTTAGAAAAGATAAAAATATAAATAAGTTTAGTTCTATTGTAATAATTTGTATTAAAATAATTTAAGAAGCATAATCATATTTAATATTTCACTTTAGTTTAAATCATTTAAAAATTTTAATAGAAAATAGTCGTTAAAAACCCTTTAAAGATGTTATTTTTGCACGCTACTAAAAGTTAAGATACATGTCCATTTCGCAAACCGAATTAGAAGAAAGAAAAGAAGGCAAAGATTTATATAGTTACCAAAAAGGCGCTATTGATAAGATTTTCACCGCATTTGAAGAATCTCCTGCAGATTATCATTTATTATATCAATTACCTACTGGGGGAGGAAAAACGGTTATATTTTCTGAAATTGTAAGACAGTATCTTAAACACCACAAAAAAAAGGTGTTAGTAATGACACACCGTATTGAATTATGTAGACAAACCTCTAAGGTTCTTACAGAGTTTGGTGTACACAATAAAGTGGTTGATAGTAAGGCAGATTTAAGTGATCAAGCAGACTATAGCTGTTTTGTGGCTATGGTTGAAACCTTAAACAATAGATTAAATGATGATAAACTTGATATTTCTGATATTGGTTTAGTTATTATTGATGAAGCGCATTATAACTCATTTACTAAATTATTTAAATTTTTTAGTCAATCATTTATACTTGGTGTTACAGCAACACCGCTAAGTTCTAGTATGGAGCTGCCTATGACCGATAATTATGATGAATTAATTGTAGGTGAAAGTATAGAATCTTTAATTGAAAATGGATTTTTAGCACGTGCTGAAATGTTCTCTTACAATGTAGGTTTAACATCTTTAGTTGTTGGTGCTAATGGTGATTATACGGTAAAATCATCTGAAGATTTATATACAGCTAACGACATGCTTTCTAAGTTGTTACAAGCTTACGAAGAACGTGCAAAAGGCAAGAAAACATTAATTTTTAATAACGGTATTAACACATCGCTTCATGTATACGATACCTTTAAAAGAGCTGGATATCCAGTCGCTCATTTAGATAATACCTACAGTAAAAAAGAACGAGCCATGATATTAAAATGGTTTAAAGAAACACCAGATGCAATATTAACATCGGTAAGTATTTTAACCACAGGTTTTGATGAGCCAACGGTAGATTGTATTATTTTAAATAGAGCAACAAAGTCGTTAACACTTTATTACCAAATGATTGGTCGTGGTTCTCGTGTTTTAGAAAACAAGAAAACATTTAGTGTACTCGATTTAGGTAATAACTTCCACCGTTTTGGTCCTTGGGGAGACGATTTAGATTGGCAACGTATATTTAGATCGCCAAATTATTACTTAGATGCTATTTTAAGTGATGAAGATTTAGAAAGCAATTTTAGATATGAAATGCCAGACGAATTACGTGCTGAGTTTTCAAATTCTAAAGATGTCTATTTCGATATTCAAAAAACATACGTTGATTCTATAAGAAATGGGGAATCATCTAAAGTTGTTTTAGAACGTTCTATAGCACAACATGCTAAAATATGTATAGAAAACAGTGAAGATGTATATGATGCTTTAGCTTTAGCTAAAATGTTAGGTGACGATATAGACTTTAGAATACAACGCTATACTAAATGTATTAGCAAAAGCACTTATAACTTTGTTGAATGGCTACGAGGCGATTATAGAAAGAAATTAAATGCTTACTTGCGCTCTAATTTTGATGAAGTATTCGAACAAATTTTTGGATATCCACCAGAAGAATAAGAAACTTAGTAATTTAGCTTAAATAATATTATTCCATCCTTAAAATAAGGCGTATCTTTACGTTCTAAAATTTAAAAAACATTCTACGTAAACAATGGCTAAATCGCAAGTAACATTTAACAAAATAGAAAAAGAAAAAAAACGCTTAAAAAAGAGAGAGGAAAAGCAAAAAAAGAAAGAAGCTCGTAAAGCTGAAGCTAAAGAAAACCCACAAGGTATTCAATTTGCTTATGTAGATTTTAATGGAAATTTAACCGATACGCCACCAGATCCAGCAATGCGTGAAAAAGTTGAAGCTGAAAGTATTGAATTAGGAATTCCTAAAAAAGAAGATAGAGAAGAAGAAGAGCCAGCAAACAAAGAAGGTAAGGTTTCTTTTTTCGATCATTCTAAAGGATTTGGTTTTATCATAGATAGCATCAACCAAGAAAAATATTTTGTACATGTTAGTGGCATCCTTGAACCTATTGAGGAAAACGACAAAGTTACTTACGAATTAGAGCGCGGACAAAAAGGAATGAATGCCGTTCGTGTAAAAAAGATTTAATTATTTTCTATTAGAAATTATATTTTATTAACCCTTATTTTTTAAAATGGGTGTATCTCGAAAAACAATTACAATTGCATTAGCCTTTTTTGCAATATATGTTATTTGGGGCTCAACCTATTTACTTAATAAAATAGCGGTTACAGAATTACCTCCTTTTAAACTAGCATCTATACGATTTATAGTAGCTGGCATTATTATTTTTATTATTGCCAAAATTTTAAAGGTTAATATTTCAATTACTAAAGAGCAATTTAAAAACACCATTATTGCAGGGTTCCTATTTTTAACCTTTGGAAATGGTGTTGTTGTATGGGCGCTAAAATATGTTGATAGTGGTTTTACTGCTTTAGAAATTTCTGCACAACCATTAGTAGTCCTTATTTTAATGCGTATTCTGCAAGGAAAAAAAATATCTGCGATGTCTTATATAGGTGTCGCTTTAGGTTTTATAGGTATTTATCTTTTGGTAAGTCAAAAACAACTCATAAGTCAAGAAGGTCAAATTACTGGAATGATTATGATTTTTGTTTGCATGATTAGTTGGGCTTACGGTAGTTTATTTGTTGGAAAAGCAAATTTACCTTCAAATTATTTTGTTAATACTGGTTACCAAATGCTTACTGGTGGTATTATGCTAGCAATAGCAAGTGTTTGTTTTGGAGAAACTTGGACTTTGCCTTCTACATGGAGTACTAATGTACAATGGTCTATGTTAGGACTTATTATATTTGGAAGTATTATTGCGTTTACAGCTTTTAATTATTTACTTCAAGTTGTTTCCCCTGAAAAAGTAGCAACCTCTACGTATGTTAATCCTATTATTGCATTAATTTTAGGTTGGTGGATTTTAAATGAACACATTACAACACAATCTATAATTGCAGCAATTGTACTGTTAACAGGTGTTTATTTTATTAATTCTAAGCGAAAATTTAAACCTAGAAGTATTGGACGCTAAAAAAGCTATAAAATTCATGCTAATTAGCACTTTAGCATTTGCATGTATGAATGCTACGGTTAAGTATTTAAAGGATGTTAACTCGTATCAAATAGTGTTTTTTAGATCTTTAGGTTCGCTGTTTTTTACCTTTGGATTTCTAATAAAAAATAAAATTCCAATTATAGCAAAAAAGAGTAAACTTCTTATTTTGCGAGCTATAACAGGAGCAACTTCCATGTTATTGTTTTTTATGTCTGTTAAGTATCTATCTGTTGGTACCGCAGTATCTTTAAGGTATTTAGCACCAATATTTGCAGCTATTTTTGCTGTTCTTTTATTACGTGAAAAAATAAAACCATTGCAATGGCTGTTTTTTATTATTTCATTTTTTGGAGTGCTTGTTTTAAAAGGCTTAGATACACAATTACATTCTACAGGATTATTACTTGTGCTACTAGCATCTGTTCTTAGTGGTTTAGTTTACGTTATTATAAGTAAAATAGGTAATAGCGAACACCCTGTTGTTATTGTTAATTACTTTATGGTTATTGCTACTGTTTTAGGAGGCGTTCTTTCCATAGGCAATTGGGTAACACCTAAAGGAACAGAATGGTTATTCTTATCTAGTTTAGGTGTATTTGGTTATATAGGTCAAATATTTATGACCAAAGCTTTCCAGAGTGCTACAACAAACCTAATAGCTCCTATAAAATACGTTGAAGTTATTTTTACAGCTTCTTTAGGAGTCCTTTTATTTAGTGAAATATACACGTTTTGGAATCTCTTAGGTATCGCATTGATTATAGGAGGTATGGTTTTGAATGTTTGGTATAAGGGAAGAACTAAAAGTTAATCCATTTTTTTAATTCTAGAATCGGCTGTTAAATGCTGATGAATAATATCTGCATTTCCTTTATATCTTAAAACACAATCTGCTGTAGCATCAATATCAATAGTATTGGTTACAGTTATATTGGCATCACAATCTGCTGCCATATCTATTATTAAATCTTCTACAACTAAATCATAATCAGAAAGTTTAGCATCTGCTGAAAGATTCGTTTTTAATTGAGAAACACTACCATATAAATCCGCTTTAGCATCAGCTGCTAACTTAAGTTCTAAGTTATAGATATCTACTTCACCAGAGAAAAAACTATCTGCAGTAACCTGAATTTTCACATCATCTTCAACTAAAGCATTTTCTAGATATATTTTTGAATCTGCTGCTACTTTAAAATCTGTAATAGAATTTGTAGTGATATAAACATTTAAAGTTGCTGAGCCTTTAATATGTATATTGTTTTTTAATTTTACTGTAAGCTTATTATTTTTAATTGTAGCAACTACTAGGCTTTGAAGGTTTTCATTTGCTTCAATTTCAATAGACTCTTCAGTTTCAGAGAATGTTACATAAGCATTAAAATCGTTAGAAATTTCAATAGCATTGTAATCTGAAACAGGAATGTTCTTATAAGTAATTGTATCATTTGCTGAAACTCTTATGGAGTCTACACTACATGAGTTTAAAGTTAGCCCTATAATGGCTATAATAGATAATAGTCTGTTCGTTTTCATTATGATTGTTTTTGATTAATTGATTGATGATTTTTTTTATTTAATGATTCATATTGGTATATGATTTTATCATTACTGTCATATGTAATTCGTCTTTATATTTATTTCATTGCGTCATTAAGCTTTGTAATTGGAATCCATTGAAAATTTATAGGAAACCATTCGTTCGCTTCCGATTTTACAAATACTTTATTGTTTTTTGAAATAACATGAACAGAATTTATCTTATCACTTAGTGTTTTAATTTTCATCAGTTATATTTTTTTTGTATCGGTTTCTACCCATATTAAACACACCAATTTTAATACCTACACCTGCTGAAAAGCCATTAATATTATTAAAGTCATAATCAGGATTTAAATCTATTTTACTAGAAAAACGGTATTTAGCTCCAGCTTCTAGTTGTACATATCTTGATAAATTAAATAAGACATTAATACCAGGTTCTACGACAAAAACAGCTTGCCATTCATCATCTTCTACAACAATATTATCTTCAACATCTTTATCAT
Organism: Thalassobellus citreus; assembly: GCF_044385915.1. Lineage (NCBI taxonomy): Bacteria > Pseudomonadati > Bacteroidota > Flavobacteriia > Flavobacteriales > Flavobacteriaceae > Thalassobellus > Thalassobellus citreus. The sequence continues at coordinate 186,735 of NZ_JBISCC010000130.1, forward strand.
CTAATAAAGCGACAGCGCCTCCACCTATAAGCACAGGGAATGATACACTTAATAAAGATTTACCAAATAATATAGGTTCTAGATGTAACCCACCATATCCACCAACTAAATCTCTATCGTAAACGCTTAATCCTTGATTATTTAAATCGGAATAAAAGCCCACTCCAACAAAACCAACTTCAAATTGTTGATTTGCAACATAAGCAATTTTTAAATCGGCTGAATACGTATCTGCACCGTGTATTTTACCAGTATACATGCCTAATCCTACATATACACCATGCACTGTGTTTTTTCTATCGTTAAACTCAATATAATCGGTGTTTGATTCTTCTTGAGCATTTAAAAAGTTAGTTAAGCTAAAAAATAGTAGAACTAAAAAAATGGAATATTGTTTCATTATTGTTAATTTATATAGTTATTATTATAGACAACACAATTAAAAAAGGGTTGCATGTAAATAGTTGTTTTTGAAAAATTATGAGTGAATTTTTAATGTTATTCATTTAAAACAATAACACCTTTTTTCCCTGCAAAAGAAAAGACGCCTTTTTTTAAGCTGCCATAGTTGGCTGTAATTTCTCTAAGTCTTTCGCTTTTGTTTATGACTTTACTTTTAACATTTGAAAATGTTTTAGGTAGCCTTAATAAACCTTGCTCTAATGTAGCATTAAACTTAAATGACAGCCCCGTAATGTTTATATGAATATCTGATGATTCTTGATTAATATCAACCATGGCATCTGGCTGGTTTATTTTTGATACTCTTAATTCTGCAACACGCATTAGTAAACTAATTTTGTCTCCAATACTTTGAGTCGTCACTTTTGAAAAATAAATTTCACCTGTAATATCTTCAACATGTTCTATAGCTATTTCGTCTTTACTAGAGTAGAGTTCTAAATTAGTAACTGTATCAATATCTATATTGCTACCACTAGTTCTTAATAGTAAATTTTTAGATTTTGTAATATCTATGTCTCCATTTTTTAAATTTATTGTTCCGTAAGTAATGGATTTTGCTCTAAGCTTACCAAATTTCATATCTATTTTAGCATTAGATACAATATCATTAATCCATAAATCACCATGTTCTAAATTAGCCTTTAATTTACCTGTCCAATTATCAATAATAATATCGCCAAACATATTGGTAACATCAATTTCTGCATTAATTGGTAAGTATACATTATAGTTAATTTCAACATTACTTTTATCAAACTCAAACGGATTAACTTTATTGAAATATCTTGAAAAAAAGCTGGTATTTTTTTCTGATATTGTAGAGGTAATACTCACAAAATCTCCAGCAGTTTTTATATCTGCAATAATCCTGTCAATAAGTGCTTTTGCATTTTCTTTTTTCTTATTGTTTACTTTAATATCAATAACCACGGCTGCTTTATTTTCCTCCCAACCAGAAATTATTACATTACCGTATTTATTATTTAAATGCAATTCACCTGCATTCGTCATTTTAAAGGTCTTCTCAATTTTTTTAGTTACTATTTCTTGAGACTGCATTGTGTAGCTAACCAATACTAAAATTAGTAGTGTTATTCTTTTATAAAATATATGCTTCTTCATCTTCTATGTTTTTAGAACTATTAATTTGCTTCAATAAGTTCTCTATTAACTCTATTCTTTTTTTATAATTTATTACTATTGCTTCTAAAATAACTTCACTATCTAAATTCTTATTTAGTTCTAATTTTAGTGCTTCGTATTCAACATCTAATTCATCAATAAATGATAGAAACTCTTTCTTTTCTTTAGCCGATAATTGCGTGTTGTTATCAACCAATTTAACTTGATAGGCTACCAAACCTTTATAGTGCGCATCAATATCATTTAATTCTTGATTAGCAAAACTATTCTGTTCATCACTTCCAGCAGTATTTATGGTATTTACTAAAGAAAATATACCAAGAGCAATAACAATGGTTGCAGCCACTTTAAACATAGGTTTATTCCATAAGCTTATAACTTTTGGTTTGGCCTCTGGCTCATTTAATTTAGATTCAATATTTGCCCAAAGTTTGCTTCTATCAGCTTTATGTTCATCAAAAAGAGATCTATTTTCTCTTATGTTTTTTTCAAAATCATCCATCATAATGTCTTTATAATTTCAATTAATTTTTTCTTTGCTCTGTGGTATTGCGATTTAGAAGTAGATGTTGTTATATCTAATATTTCTGAAATCTCACCATGATCATATCCTTCAATTAAATACAAGTTTATTATTTGCTGATACCCCGAGGGCAGAAGCCTTATACCTGCAATAACTTTTTTTATATCCATTGCTGGACCGTCATCTTCAATATCATCCGTTTTTATATGATACATTTCATTTTCAATTGGCACAACGGGTATTTTTTTCTTCTTCAAGTAATTAATACTTTTATTCACTACAATGCGCTTTAACCATGAACCAAATGTACTTTCATATCTAAATGAGGACAAATTGTTAAATGCTTCAACAAAACTATCTTGTACAACATCTTCTGCATCTTCTCTAATATGCATCATACGCATACTAATATTATACATAGCGTCAACATAAAGCTCATACAATTTATATTGTGCTTTTCTATCACCTAACTTGCTGTTTTCAACAAGGTCTTTATGTGTATATAAAATGTTAGCTTCCAATTAAAATATGCTAGCTTTAATTCGTCTTAAAAATAGTTTTATTTTTTAAGTTACTATTATAGACAAGTAAAAAACTAAAAGGTTGCATATAGTTCTAAAAAATAATTTAAAGTACATGTATTGTGTTTGTCTACCATCATCTGTATTTGTACTTTTACACGCTTTATATAACAGCATTTATAATGAGTTTTTCAAAACGTATTAATAGTATAAGAAGAAAAATCACGCACAGTCTTACTAAAAATATTGGGAGTTCTTATTCTGAACCAAAAATAGGATCTCTTAATGCATCAGACATAAAACGAGTTTTAATTATTAGACCTAACCATAGATTAGGTAATCAACTTTTATTAACACCTATTGTACAAGAAGTGATTAATACGTTTCCGGGTTGTAAAATAGATTTGTTTGTAAAAGGCGGAGTTGCATATCCTGTTTTTGAAAATTATGCAGAGGTTGAAAAAATAATTCAACTTCCTAGAAAACCATTTAGTAACTTATTGAAATATGCGAAATCATGGTTATCAATAAAAAAAGAAACCTATGATTTAGTAATTAATGGTGATAAAAACTCATCTTCAGGAAGATTATTAACAAACTTAGCCAAAGCATCCATAAAAATTTTTGGTGAAGCAAATGAAGATATTGCGAAGCTACATAAAGATTACCAACACATTTCAAAGTATCCTGTTTATAATTTAAGAGATTATTTAGCTAAAATAGGGTTTCCTAAAAATGAAAATCAAGTTCCTTTGTTAGATATAAAATTGAACGATTCTGAACTTTCTAATGGTAAGAAAATTTTAGATGAAATTATTAAAAATGATAAAAAAACCATTTGTATATACACCAATGCCACAGGAGATAAGTGTTATTCTGAAGCTTGGTGGTTAACCTTCTATGAGCGTTTACAAAAAGAGTTTCCTAATTATAATATTATAGAAATGCTACCTATTGAAAACATTTCAAAAATAAACTTCAAAGCACCAAATTTCTACAGTAAAGACATTCGAGAAATGGGAGCCATCATAAATAACACCTCTATTTTTATAGCAGCAGATAATGGTGTGATGCACTTAGCAAGTGCGTCATTAACACCAACTGTTGGTTTCTTTTCGGTAACCAATGAAAATGTTTATGCACCTTACGGGAATGGAAGTATAGCGTTAAATACAAATAAAATGAATATTGACGATTGGTTTAAAACGTTAAATGAGATGCTTTAGATAAAAAGATTAAGATGATTGTATTATAATTATTTTATTACTCATTATCATTATTATATTTTTCATTGAATTTATTAGAAATAAAAATCGATATGTTAAGTAACAGTATATTAACCTTAGCGTAATAAAGAAGATTTTATCTTTGCTTTCTAAATTTAAATTATGCGATTTCCAACTAAAAATGTTCTTCAATTAATAACAATTCTAACCTGTTTATTCTTGGTTTTTAATTGTAAACCATCATACAATACAACAAATACCGTACAGTTGGTACGCCAACCATATTTACAAAATGCTTTTAAAGACAGTATAAGTATTTTATGGATAACAAATAAAGGTGAGCATGCTAAAGTAAAATATGGTACCTCTAAAGCTATGAATAAAACAGCTGATGGTTATATATTAAAAGATAGTTTTAAAACAAGAAATACTGTTACTATAAAAGGTCTTGATCGTGGTAAAAAATATTATTACTCTATTTATACTGATGAAAAACTACTAGCTTCGGGTGAAGAGTACTTTTTTAAAACGGAGCCTGTTGAAAAAAATGCTAGTTTTTCCTTTTATGCCATGGGAGATATTGGAGAACCTGTATACAAAGGTGGGTTTCCTGAAATTACATCTTGGCAAATACATAATTTGAAGGATCGACCTGATTTTGGACTTGGGTTAGGAGATATTATTTACCCTGACGGGGAAAGTTCTTTTGCAGATGCTTATCTTTTTAAGCCTATGGAACCTATTCTGAAAAACATCCCGTTTTATCCTGCTTTAGGAAATCATGATTGGCATGTCAATCCTGATACTAATTTTACTACTGAATGGAAACTTCCTAATAATGAACATTATTATTATTATGATTATGGCAATGCTCATTTTATTGCATTGGATACCAGAAGTGGAGATATGTACGATCAGAAAAATCAATTAAAATGGTTTGAAAACGATTTAAAAAATGCACAAAATAAATATGATTGGATATTTGTATACTTTCATCATAACGGCATTAGTTGTACTTACAAACCTGAATATAAAGCTGTGGTTGATATGTATCCGTTATTTACTAAATACAACGTTGATTTAGTTTTAAACGGACATGCACATACTTATGAAAGACTTATGCCTTTTGATAAAAATGGAAATGTTATTGAAAAATATAATAAGCCATTAAATGAATACGCCGATATAAAAGATGGTTTTATACAAATTACTACAGGTGCAGGAGGGAAGTTAAAAAAAGATTGGAACCCAGGGCAATGTGATAAAGATATTGTAGCAGCTTCGGCTCATAGGGGGCATTTTACACTTATAAATATTGAAGGAAGACAACTTAAACTAAAAACAATTGCATCTATGGGTGGTGCTGTGCTTGATTCGTTAGTTATAAATAAATAGAATAGTATATTCTTTTTTATAATATTTCTTTATTAATTGCATTTCATCTAGATTTTATCATTTCATCGTGTATATTTTATAGTTCATAAGATTTTTTAGGAAGAGATAATATAATGATTTAGTTTTGAGAATATTAAACAATTAATACTATCATGAAAAAACTAACGCCCCTAATGTTTTTTGCGTGTTTAATAAGTTTTAGCACACTTATTGCACAAGAATCTGCAAGTACTAGTAACGATATTCCGGTAAACTACAAGAAACGAAATGCTGTCTTTGATTATTCTGAAAAACAACTAAATAATACAGATACTATCCCTGATTTCGCTACGAAAACAGACAAGCTTAAAATTACAGGAACTATTTATCAAAGTGATGGAAAAACGCCTGCTAGTAATGTTATACTTTTTATACATCAACCTGATGAAGATGGAAATTATGACCTTAAAAGAGATGAAAACCGTAAGCGTTACATAAAACATAGAGGTTGGATAAAAACCAATTCCGACGGACAATACACTTTTTATACATTTATTCCTGGGAAGTTTATACGGTCTAAGGAATTAAGACAAATACATCGTACTATTAAAGAACCTGGAAAATCAGAATATGAATTAACATCATTCTTTTTTGATGATGATCCATTATTGCCAGACTTAACTTTAGCATGTCGAGCAAAAGCTGTTATGAGTATGTTAAAACTTAATAAAAAAGATAATATGTATGTGGCAACAAAAGATATTATTTTAAATGAAAATACAATATTAAATCAGTAGTAACATATAGTTTTGGTGTTTAAGACCACCACACAATAAAAAACTTTTGAACAGCTCCTTTAGGAAATTTTATCCAACATAAAGGTGCTGTTTTTTTATTTATTAAAATGGTTGTTTTTTCAACAAAAGAGGTATAGGACAACCAATTTACGTGAGTTTGAACTTCTAATAACCAATCTACTTTGTTCGGAATATAAAATTTACAAGAAGTAAATTGTTCTATTTCAGAAAAAGGAATATAAAATCCTTTTAAGCAGCCTTTATTTAGTAATTTAAAATCTACAGCACTTGTATTGTATGGTATGAATAATTGTGCTTTAAAACAAACTCGTTGTAAAATGCTTTCAGCATTTAAATTTAACGCATCTAGATACGGTTTCGTGTGTACGTTATATAGTAACGGTAATTGCTTCTCTTTTAATTTTGTTAATTTTTTTAGTAGATTATCATTTCTGTTTGGTCCAATCCAATGTTCAATTTCAGTAGCCCCTATAGTGGGGTCATACAAATAAAACTTATAAATAATTTCTAAATGAATAGGTGTTTCATTAAACTTTAAAATACAATCAAGCTCTCCAATAGTTAGTTTCTGGTTCTGTATTTGAGTGTTTTCTAGCAAAACCTCTATGCGGTCATCCTTTTCAATTTCTCTACTAACAAAGCGTTCTACGCGTTTTCCTAATCGTAAATTGTCAGGAATTATGTCATTAAAAACAAAATGTCTTTGTTTACTTATTTCTAATTGTTTCAAGCCAAAAACCTCATGTGTTTTCCAAAGTAATGAGGTGTTTAAATAACCTTGAAACTGTAATTGAAGCTGCTTTTGTTTTAAATTCATTATCATGCTAAAGTATGAGTTCTTAATAGAAAAATAAATACAATTCATCAGTTTTCTATTAAAAATGCCATATGTTTTGTATTTTAGAACGTAATAAAATTTTAAAATGAAACTAATAAGTTATAGTGTTGTTATTATAGGATGCTTCTTTTTTTCTTGTAGAGCATCAAAAAACTCTGTGACACAAACAGAAATTGAAGCTTTAGATATATTAATTAAAAATCAACAATTCACTATAGAATCTGATTGGGTATATCCGCAAGTAACAAATGCTATGCAACAAGTTTTAAATTCTGGTATTATGCAACCAGGAAGTTCGGCAGGAAGTATAAGTTTAATAGGAAATGCTAATTTTTTAACCATTTCTGGAGATAGTATTACATCTTACTTACCTTATTTTGGTGAACGTCAAATGCAGGTAGATTATGGTGGAACAGATTCAGCTATACAATTTAACGGCTTAATTGAAGATTATAAACCGGTTAAAAATAAAAATCAAAGTTATGATATCAAGTTTAAAGCTAAAAGTAATAATGAGAATTTTAATGTATTTATAAAACTTTACCCTAGTTTAAATTGTGAAATGATACTTAATAGCTCCTCTAGAAATTCTATACGTTATAACGGAAATGTAAAACCAAAATTATAAAGCAGTACAAGTCTTATGAAAAGAAAACAAATTACCACCTTTATATTCTTTCTACTTATCAATATTGTTGCAGCTTATTCACAAAATGTAACGGTTAAATACATGGCATTTTACGAGCATTTAGAAGGAACAAGTATGCTTAGGAATTCGTTTTTTAAGAGTGAAGCAACACATATAGGCACTTATTTTAAGCTTAAAAATGATCTTTATAATAAAAGTGATAACCCCATCAATATTAAATTAGATTATCATTTTGCAGATGGGCTATTATTTGGTACTACAAATATTGAAACTACTATTCCTAAAACAAAGAGTGAAACTTTTGTTGCTAGAAGTTTTGGATATGATAAAGCAGGAATTTGGAAGACAGGTAAATATTATGTTAATGCCAGTATTAAAGGTTATGAAATAGGATCTGCCTCATTTTATATAACAGATGGAAAAGTTGTAAGAGAAATTTCAGAAATTAAATTTTTTGAAGGAGGAGAAAAAGCGCCTGAAGACAAAGTCTTTACTAATAGGTTCTCAAGAAATAATACAAGAAAGGTATTTACTAATATAAAATTTGCTAATCCAAATTACAATAAAACCGATTTTACAACCGATTTAACTCTAAAATATTTTAATCCAGATGGCACACTTTTAGGCTCGCCAAAACTTGAATTTTTAGTTCCTAAAAGTTGGCAAGTAGCCATTTTATGGAATGGCTATGGTTATAATGAAAGCTATTCTTATTGGTCTCCTGGAAATTATCGTGTTGAAGTATGGGCAGGAAAAAATATACTAACAACAGGATATTTTACTATATATTAATTTAGATCTTATAATATTTTGAAATAAATTCTATGACCAGAGATATTATAGACATCAATAATTTTACTATTTTGGTTGAAGAAGCCCAAGTAAATACACCTACAGTAGATTCATGTTTTTTCGAAGAACCTCTTATTGCTGTCGCGTTTTATGGTTCTGGTAATGTAGATTTAAATATAAAGTATGGAGAAAAACAGCAATCTTACAAACAAACTAAAGGATTAGCACTCTCCTTTTATGCAGACGAAAACGTAGAATTTGAGCATTCTGTTTCTGCTGATAAATCCTTACAATGCATCTTAATAACTACAACTACTAAGTTATTAGATAAACTTCCTAATCAGGAAGGGGAGCTATTTGGAGATATGCTTAATCAACTTGTAAACCCTTCAGATTATTATGTAGAAGGACCTCGATTTACAATGACACCGGAAATGCATCGTATTGTAGGCTCTCTTTTCAATATTCAATATGAAGGAAAAACTAAAATGATGTTTTTCAGAAGTCAAATCACCACATTACTTTCTCATTATTTCGGAGAATTAGCAAGTTTAAAAACAGAGAAAATAAAATTACCCGAACGCGAAAAATTGATTCAGGCTAAAGATCTTTTATTGAAAAATATAGATAATCCACCGTCTTTAAATGAAATTTCTAAACAAATAGGATTGAATACGTTTACTTTAAAAAAAGAATTTAAAGCTTTTTTTGGGGTGCCTGTTTTTAAATATCTTCAAAACGAACGCCTTACAATGGCTCATAAAATGATTCGAAATGAGGAATCTACCGTACAAGAAGCCGCATGGCATGTTGGGTATGATAGCTTGAGCTCATTTTCTAATGCTTTCGAAAAAAAGTTTGGTTACAGACCTAGTCAAATCAAGTAAGCTCCTTTTCGAACAACTCTTTCTCCTTTTAAAACAAATTCTTTTTTTTCTTACGCTATAGTTTTGCCATGTAACTTTTAAATATAAAGACATGAAAACAAAACGAGCCATTTTAACAGGGTTTATTCTTTGGACTATTGCATTCCTATTATATTCAATTTCTTATGCTATTCCCCTTTTGGAAAATGCAGATACACAGGTAAACGTGGTCTTGTTTATTACCATTATGCCTTTGGTGTGGTTTACTTCTGCTTTCTACTACAAAAAAGACCGAAACACTCACGGACTTAAAATAGGGCAGACTATACTTATAACTGCTGCTGCATTAGATGCACTTATTACGGTTCCACTTTTTGTAATACCAAATGGTGGTAGCCACTATAGTTTTTTTACTGCGTTAGATTTCTGGATCATCGCTTTCGAAATTCTAATAGTAGCAGCATTATATTTTTATGCGCGTGTTTATCCTAAACTAAGAAACATAAAATCTTAAGACTATGGAATTCACTTTTCAACATATCAGTTTAGGCTTATTAATAGTACTTACAGGATTATCAGCAGGCTTGTGTTTTACATGGTCTAATGCCATTACTCCTGGTATTGGAAGACTGGATGATTACGGATATTTAATGTCCTTTCAACAAATGAATAGAACCATTTTAAACCCTATATTTTTTATAGTGTTTTTTGGTCCTTTTATACTAGGAATCATCAATTTGTTTGTATTCAAAAACACTTCAAATTCAGTTGTTTGTCTATTAGGTTTAGCGGTATTAATATACTTCTTAGGAATTGTATTAGTTACCATTATGGGAAACGTACCTCTAAATGAAATGTTAGATAAACCAGATTTACGAACTGCATCTCAAGAAAAATTAACAACTCTTAGAAACAACTTTGAAGTCAAGTGGAATCAATTTCATCTCATTAGAACATTAAGCGCAATAGCATCATTTATTCTGCTTATAATGAGCCTTATTCAAATAACAAAAAACAATATTTAAACAATAATAAATAAATAACAAAATCATGAAAGAAAACATTTTAGTAATCGGAGGAACAGGAAAAACAGGACGTAAAGTAGTCGAAAAATTAAATCAACTGGGTCATAATGTACGCATTGGCTCTCGAAATGCAACACCTATTTTTGATTGGAGTAATCCTGAAACATGGTCAGAAAGCATGCAAGGTATGGATAAAGTGTATATCACTTTTCAACCAGATTTAGCGGTTCCAGGAGCATTAGAAGCTATAGAAGAACTAACAAAACAAGCAAAACGTTGTGGGATAAAAAAGTTAGTATTGCTCTCAGGCAAAGGTGAAAGAGAAGCTGAGCTTTGTGAGCAAGTAGTTATTCATTCTGGATTAGATTATACCATTGTTCGCGCAAGTTGGTTTAATCAGAATTTTAGTGAAAGCTTTTTTCTAGAACCTATATTAGAAGGATTTGTAGCATTACCACAAGCAGAAGCTAAAGTTCCTTATGTTGACACAGATGATATTGCAGATGTTGCTGTAGCCGCATTATTAAATGAGATGCATAATGGTAAAATTTATCAACTTACAGGACCAAGACTCTTAAACTTTAAAGAAGCTATTCAAGAGGTTTCTATTGCCTCAGGAAAAGCAATCACCTTTACTCCAATTAGTTTGTCAGCTTATGTGAAAGCTATGAAAGATCAAGGGATTCCTGCAGATTTTATATGGTTGATTGAATATTTATTTTCTGAAGTTTTAGGTAACCCAACTAATTCTGAAATCACCAACGATATTGAAGTTGTTTTAGGAAGAAAGCCAAAAGATTTTAGTCAATACGCAAAAGAAACAGCAGCAACTGGTGTTTGGAATTAAATATAAATACGTCTAAATTCTGAAAGAGTATAATAAGTTTTAAACTTTAAAAAAGTAATCATGCCACATTTTATAATAGATTGTTCAGAAAATATAATATCATTAAAATCTCCAAAAGATATCATGCAAAATGTGTATGATACTGCAGAATCTACAAATCTTTTTGACAAAGGAGACATCAAAGTACGAATTAATCCATATAAGTATTATAATATCGGAAACGATAAAGACAGTTTTATTCACATATTCGCAAATATTATGTAAGGCCGCACTATTAATCAAAAAAGTAGTCTTTCAAAAAAAATAATTGAAGCGTTAACAGTTATGTTTCCTAATGTTCCAATTATCTCAATGAATATAAGAAATTTTGAAAAAGCAACGTATTGTAATAAAGCAATGATATGAAAGAAGATGAATAAAGAAGATAAATTAAAACTATTAAAAACAAGTTGGGAGCTACACAGTCAAGTTGAAACGGGTTATTTAAATAATGCTGCAAAGCAAGGAGATGAAAAGTGGTTAGAAAAGCAACGTTTACTTTTATCAGATATGGCGCTTCATTTACTACAAACCGCTATAAGTCCAGAAGCTATTAAGTTAGATAGATTGCGTGATAATATACACGCGATTTTAACTATAAGCGATCAGTTTTTACCTGAGGCAAATCTTAAAAAAGCAACTGAAGATTTATATAAAGCCGAAAACACCAATATTTCAAGACCATAATAGTAATCTCAAAACTGTAAGTTTTACAACTAATATCGACTTCTAAACTAATTATTAACTTAAAACCTCTATAAACGTGAATTCACAAATTAAAAGTACGCTTGCTAGTTTTTTAGTTTCACTCGTATTTACACTTTCAATTAGCTCACAAAATACAGATGCTAAATCTGCCGAATTATTAGATGCTTTAGTTGCTGTAAACGGTGGTTATAAAACATTAGCAGCTAAAAAAGATGTTCAATTTCATTATGTATATGATAATTTTGAAAAAGGAAAAGATGTATCAACAGAACGTCATATATTTCATGGCGAGCATTCTTGGGCGTCTTACGTGCAACATGATTTAAATGTGTTACCTGGTAAAAAAGGGATTGCTATACAATCGTATGTTGATGGTAAACCTGCATTAACTTTAGATGGACAAGAAATAACAGATGCCAAAGCCATTGGTGGCACTATCTTTTTACGTAAAGTAAATTTTTATTGGTTCACTATGATGTATAAATTAAAAGATCCAGGTACTAATTACAAATATCTAGGAACGGAAAAAGTAGGCGACATTACATATAATAATGTAAGCTTAATTTATGATGCCAATATTACCAAAAAAGAGAAAAATGACGAATACATCCTATATTTCAACCCGAAGACGCATTTAGTAGATCAATTTTTCTTCTCATTACCAGATTGGGGCATTAACAAACCAATACTAAAAATGACTTTAACTTATGAAAAAGTGGATGGTATTTTAATTTCTACGGTACGTAAAGGGTTTATGCCTAATAAAGAAGGAGGCTATATACCTATTGGTGTATATACATTTAGTGACATTAAATTTAATAATGGTTTTAAGAAAGAAGATTTTATTTTATACTAAACTATGAAACATATTTAATAATTAAGCTCAATGTATTGTTGGGCTTTATTTAAAAACAAAATCAAAGCTTCTTAATAAACATACAATAGCATGAACTGATAAAACTCATATTATACTGCTAATTATGAAAGTATTTTTGCTTCTTCAAAAAAAAAGCAAATAATACCTATTGAGTTAGTAATAAATATGAAGAATAAAAAAACGGTTAGTGTTATCTCACTTTCACTTATGTTATCAATCTCGTTTTTGATGACAGCACAGAAAAAAGGATTGCAATCTATTATCAAATTTAGCGGATACATAAGTAACGACGCTAGCATAAATACTAGACAAAGTGTTTCTGCAAGAGGCGAGGGTTTATTTGTACTGGCGCCAGAACCCATTCTGTTAGATAATGAAGGTAATGACATTAATAAAACGCCATCATTTAACTTTATAGGTATCAATTCAAGAATTAGAGCAAAAATTACTGGTCCTGTGGCATTTGGTGCAAAAACATCAGGAATGATAGAAGGTGATTTCTTTGGTGTAAATGCCGATTCAAAATTTAATTTCAGGCTTAGGCATGCCTTTTTAAAGCTAGATTGGACTAAATCACAGTTGTTAGTAGGGCAATATTGGCATCCTACATTTTTACCACAATGTTATCCAGGAACCGTTTCCTTTGGCTCTGGATCTCCATTCAATCCACTTGCTAGAAATCCGCAATTTAGATTTACTTATAATTCAGGAAAAATAACCATGAGTTTGACCCAATTAACAAATGGACATTTTAGAAATAAAGGTGCAGCAGATTCTCAAATTAACTCATTAATTCCAGAATTTCATCTTCATATACATTATAAAACCGAAAACTTTATTGGAGGTATAGGGTTAGGACACAAAACATTGCGTCCAGAAATTATAACCACCAATAATTATATTACCAAACAGAAAGTAAATTCTAATACCGCTTTAGCTTTTGCTAAAATAACTTTGAAAAAACTCACTATTAAAACCTATGGAATTTATGGTCAAAATAATGACAACCTTGTTATGATGGGTGGATATGCAGCTATAGAAAAAAACTACACACAGGACCAAATTGCTAAAGGCATTGTAGAGTATACACCATACAATAACATAACCTCTTGGTTAGATATTAATACCATTGGAAAAACATTTGTAGCAGGTGTTTTCGCTGGTTATTCTGAAAACTTAGGTGCTACAAAAAAAGTAGATATTACTAGTTATACAGGACGATGGGGAAACGTAAAAAACATGATGCGAGTGTCTCCTAGACTAGTCTTTATTTCTAATAGAACAAGCATAGGAACCGAAATAGAATATTCTTATGTAAATTATAGTGCTTCTGCTCAAAATATAGCAGCTTATGACAGTAAAGGGAATGTTGTTAGTTATGAAGCTGCAGATAACTTAAAGTTTTTACTGAATTTTACTTATAAATTTTAAAATCTATTGGTGTCAAATACTAGAAAGCTTTTTTTAACTGATAAATATCATTAATAAAGCCAATTAAATGAAGGTATTTTGCTTGAAATTAAATTACAAACATGAATACTATAAAATTAGGAAACCCTGCAGTTGTAGGTTTAGCAGGATTTGGATTAACAACATTATTATTACAATTTCATAATTTAGGATGGTGCGGATTAGGCCCTGTTGTAGCTATGGGTTTTGTTTTTGGAGGATTAGCACAATTAATAGCTGGCTTTATGGAGCAAAAAACAGGCAATAATTTTGGCTTTGCTGCCTTTACAAGTTACGGTGCCTTTTGGATTGGTTTAGGAGTTATTTGGTTGTTAAATTATTTTGATCTTTATCCGTCTTCAAAAACTGATGTTGGCATGTATTTAATTGCTTGGACACTTTTGACCATGATTTTCTTGGTAGGATCTTTATTTATTCATACTGCTATGATATTTACTTTTACCACTTTAACTATTGGTTTTATTTTACTAGACTTAGCGCATTTTGGTTTTCCAGAAGTAACTTCTTTGGCTGCTTATGTTTTAATAGCTTGTGCTTTGGGCGCTTGGTATATGATGGCTGCAACTATTATTAATGATGTAGCAGGAAGAGACATATTAAAAGTAGGTAAGCCTTTAATTAAAAAAACGGAATAAGGGTTTGCTAAGCATTAAAAAATTATACTGTAACCCCTTGACTATCTTGTATGAATTATAATGAATTGAAAATAAGTGAATTAATATGTTGTATGTCCAATAAATGGCATCACCTTTGCATATCAATAAATATTATAAATTTAATTACATTACAATGAGTAAAGGAACAGTAAAATTTTTCAATGATTCTAAAGGATTCGGATTTATCACTGAAGAAGGCGTAGATAAAGATCATTTTGTACACATTTCTGGATTAGTTGACGAGATTCGCGAAGGCGATGTTGTTGAGTTCGATCTTCAAGAAGGAAACAAAGGATTAAACGCAGTGAACGTAAAAGTTATCTAATACATATACTTTCAAGTTTAAAAGAAAGCTCATCGTTATTGATGGGCTTTTTTTATGTCTTGTTTTATTTGTAGCACATTATCAGTTAGAGCGCAATCGAAACCAATAAATAGAATAATAAACCAATTGACGCCATTCCCTATGAAAGTGTCATTATCTTTGCACAAAATTACGTTATGTCAAAATTATTTTCTGATTTAGGAATTCATACTTCATTACAACAAAGTTTAGCCGATTTACAAATTTCTGTTCCAACAGATATTCAAGAAAAAGTCATTCCTGTTGTATTGAAACAAAAAGAAGATGTTGTTGCTTTAGCAAAAACAGGAACTGGTAAAACGGTAGCTTTCGGATTGCCTTTGTTACAGTTAATAAATACAGAAGATACTACGGTGCAAGCCTTAATATTAGCACCAACAAGAGAATTAGGACAACAAATACACGCTAATTTAGTATCGTTTACAACCAATAGTCCAGCTATTTCTGTAGCAGCTGTGTGCGGTGGTATCCCTATAAAGCCTCAAATAGAGCGTTTAAAAACACCAACTCAAATAGTAGTGGCAACACCAGGGCGTTTAGTCGATTTAGTAAAACGTGGTGCTATCAACATTAAAGACTTAAAGTATTTAGTGCTGGATGAAGCCGATGAAATGGTGAGTGCTTTAAAAGAAGATTTGGATATTATTATTAAAAGCATCCCAAAATCGAGACGCACCTTGCTATTTACTGCAACAATGCCCGGAGCTATCAAGCAATTGGTTCAGAATTACATGTCGAAACATGTGGTACAGATTGAAGCAGACATGGGGACTGTAGGTCATCAAGGAATCGATCATCAATATGTGGTTGTAGAACCAATAGAAAAACTAGACGTATTACTTCATTTTTTAAATAAGAAAGAAGGACAACGTGGTATTATATTTTGTAAAACCAAAGCAGCCGTTAATAAATTAGCAAAAAATTTAGCTATTAATAAATTCTCGTCTGGTGCGTTACATGGTAGCTTATCGCAAGGTATTCGCGATAGAATCATGGGGCAGTTTAGAGAAGGTCATATTGATATTTTAGTGGCGACGGATTTAGCTGCGCGTGGTATTGACGTAAAAGATATAGCATACGTTGTTAATTATCATTTGCCAGATACCTATGATGCTTATGTACATAGAAGCGGACGTACAGCCAGAGCAGGAGCAAAGGGGCTTTCATTAACCATATTGCAACAAGAAGAAGTTGTTGATATTGCTGATTTTGAACAAGAATTAGGCATTGTTTTTAAAACCTTTGAAAAAGCTGATGCACAGAGCATTGAAGAAAACAATGGCTTGTTATGGGCTAAAAAAATATTTAAAACCAAACCTAATCGTGAGGTTTCAGAAGATTTTAAAGCAAAAATAAAAACGATCTTTCATCATTTAACAAAAGAGGAGCTCGTAGATAAAATATTAGCAAATTACTTAGCGCAAACGGGTACGGTAGTACTTAAACCAGAAGTGTCTAAAAAGAAAAAGAAGAAATAAATAGTATGGCAAACCCAATAAAAACTCAAGACGATATTTTAACAAAATTAAATATCGAAGCCTTGAATCCTATGCAAGAGGAAGCTGTTTCTGTTATTGAAACAACAACAAACACGATTATATTATCGCCAACAGGCACAGGAAAAACATTGGCGTTTTCGTTACCATTATTAAAAACTTTAAAGTTAGATTCTACTGAAGTTCAAGCTTTAATATTGGTGCCATCAAGAGAATTAGCCATTCAAATAGAACAGGTTATTCGCTCTATTGGTTCTGGTTATAAAGTTAATGCGGTTTATGGTGGTAGACCCATGTCTAAAGACAAAATTGAAATTAAACACAACCCAGCTATTTTAATAGGAACACCTGGTAGAATATTAGATCATTTTAATAGCGATCGCTTTTCTAAAGCGAGTATAAAAACACTTATTTTAGATGAATTTGACAAGTCTTTAGAGGATGGTTTTGAGGAAGAAATGAAAGCAATTATAGATCAAATTCCTAGTGTAAATAAACGCATATTAACCTCTGCAACACAAGGTGTTACTATTCCTGGTTTTGTAAGGTTGGATAAGCCAACTACAATCAACTATTTAAAAGCAAAAAAAGAATCGAAGTTAGCCATTAAAACAGTGGTGTCTCCAGACAAAAATAAACTAAAAACCTTGTTGAGTTTGATGCAACATATTGGCAACGAACAAGGGATTATTTTCTGTAATTTAAGAGATAGCATAGGAGAAGTGAGTCGTTTTTTAAAACGAAATAAATTGAGTCATGCTTGCTTTTCTGGTGGTATGGAACAAAAAGACAGAGAACGTGCTTTAATAAAATTTAGAAACGGTACCTGCCAAGTATTAGTGGCAACCGATTTAGCAGCAAGAGGTATAGATATTCCAGAACTGAATTATATTATTCATTATGAATTACCTCGTCATGAAGAAGAATTTATTCATAGAAACGGTAGAACCGCTAGAGTTAATGCTAAAGGAACTGCCTATATATTAAAATGGGAAAACCAGTTATTACCTGAATTTATAAAAAATGTTAATGGCATTAATATTTCTAAAAAAGCACCGCATAAACCACAATATTGGGAAACCTTATTTATTTCAGGCGGACGAAAAGATAAAATTTCAAAAGGTGATATTGCAGGTATGTTTTTTAAACAAGGTGGTCTTAACAAAGATCAATTAGGAACAATTGAATTAAAACCTGATTGTGCCTTTGTAGGCATTCCGTTAACACTAGCTGAAGAACTGGTAGAAAAATTAAATAATACGCGCTTAAAAAAGAAGAAGGTAAGAGTTACTATTTTGTAAGCTTTATGTATACAAAATCAAAAATACACCACACATAATACCTGCTAATGGCACTAATTTTTTTCGTTTGTTTTGTTCTTTAAAAATCAAACCTCCTATAACGACTGCAATAATTAACTGACTACGTTTAATAGCTGAAAGTAACATAATTAAAGCTTCTGGATCTTGTAAAGCTTTAAATGAAAAGTAGTCAGCAATTTGCAGCAAAACCCCAACTAAAGGGATTGACCAACGCCATTTAAAAGCTTTTCGTTTTTCTGCTTTGGGAAACCAGATTACTGTCATTATAATCAGTAAAATAAGTACGGTATATAAACAAAACCAGAATTGTAATGTTTGCGGGTTTAAGGTTAAATTCTGAATTAAAAATTTATCATATAAACCACAAGAAGCTCCTAAAAAGGTAGCGCCTATAATAGCAAATATCCATTTATTTCTTTTAAAATGAATGCCTTCTTTTTTGCCTATTTTAGAATATAATAGTACAGAGAAAATAATAAGAAAGAAACCTATCCATTGCCAAAAACTAGGCTTTTCTTGATAAATAAGAATAGCACCAATAAAGGTAAAAAAAGGACCTGCCGATCGTATAGGTGTTACAATAGTTATTGGTAAATGTTTCAAGGCTTGATATGCTAATAACCAAGAAGCTGCCATCATAGCAGATTTTATAAAAATAAAACCATGGGTTTTCCATGGTATATTGGTAATATAAAACTGAATCTTAATCATGTATTCTGGGTAGAATACAGAACCTATATAAAAGGGGAGAAGTAATAAAAATCCAGATGAAATAGTTCCTAAAAGCACAGGAAACACTTCATTGCCTTGTACAGCATGTTTTTTACATAAGTTATGTAATCCTAAAAATAAAGCCGCTAAAAGTCCTAAGTACATCCACATAATGCGCGCGAAGATACTAATACGCGTATTATAATTTTACACTGAATTCTGATTTATTTTGAGGCTTGAAATAGTTTGTTTGAAGTCTAATTACATTTGAATACTTAATTCGCTGAAAAACAAGTTTTAATAATCAAATAGCACTATGAATCCTTAATAAAATCTAAATCAAGTACATTAAAATTATTAGCTGCTTTTACCAATAGGGTAGAACCTATGGTTTCAAATAAATTATTCGTTTTAAGTACAAATTCTGCTTGCTTTTCAATCTTGTAATTAGGAATACCAATTAGAGTTAAATCTGTATTAGCTGAATATTGTGATATAATATTATAAAACGGTTCTTGCTCTACAGCATTATTAATGATTTTTATTTCTACATTAACTCTTAAACTATCAACGAGTTCGTCAATTTTTGAATATATAATATCTCTATCAACATTGTTATTATTTAAAAACAAGACTCTAATTTTAGTATGACTCCATTTAGGAGATGCAATGATGAATCTAGCTATATTCAACATCATTTCAGCATTCTTACTATCTGTTTCTCGCCACCATAAATCTACCGTTTGATAGTTTCCAAACTTTGTCTTATTATCAAAATCGAGATACAATAAATTATAATCTAAATGTAATAAGGTTTGAGTCATTTTAGAATATTCCTCAGAATTCTCTAAACCCTTTGGCCATCCCATCATAATGGTATTAGGCTCAACACCTGAAAAGCCAAAAGTGGTAGCTATATTAGTAATACCATTATATATATTATCAACTTTTACTTGTCGTGCAAAAATACCAAGATCGCTAAAGGTATCATCTCTTACAATTTGTTCTGTTCTTTTTAATGGCTTAAAATTATCTTTTTCTATAATAAGTTTAAAATTGGTAACAATGCCTGTTCTGCCTGAAACCGTTTTACACAACTCTAGTAAGTAAGATTGATGCTTGCTTTGACCACTAAATAATATAATATTAGGGTTCCAATTTGGGTTTGCATCATCGCCTTGCGCATTTATTTTTTTTAAACCTTTATTTACTACATTTTCCCAAACACTTCGCCATACGTCATTAGACTGTAACTTGACTTCCTTCCGTTGTAATCCAAAATATAAGGCTGCTACAATAGCAAAGGCAGCAATCATAGCCATCATATCTAGTTTAAACATAACTGTAAAACAAGCTATAAACCCAAGTAAACCAATCCAGCGTTTAATTTTAAATGACGGTTGAAAATCTGGATTCGCCCAACTTTCAAGAAAATAAGAAATATTTATAAAACCATATGCCGTTAGGTAAAACATAGATACCACGCGCGCAATAACATCTAATTCACCTATTAAAATACCAGCTTCGGCAATAATAAATACCATAAACAAGGCATTTACTGGCTCTTCGTTTTTCCCTTTTCCTTTACCAAATAGTTTAGGTGTTACCTTATCTATAGACATGGCTTGTAAAATTCTAGGAGCACCAAGAATACCACCTAAAGCCGACGATAAGGTAGCTCCCCAAATTCCTCCTACCACAGCTGGAGCAAATAAGGCTATTTTCATTAAAAAATTATAATCTGTTTTTAAGACTTCAGAATTAACGCTAAAAGCAATAAAAACAGCAAGTGCAATATAAATTAGTAAGCCTACACCAATAGCCGATAAGGTTCCTAGAGGAATTGATTTTTTCGGATTTTTTAAATCACCACTCATAGCAATTCCTGCTGTAAACCCTGTAACAGCTGGAAAAAATACTGCAAATACCACTTCTAAAGGTACTGAGCTTGGATCAGAAAATAAATGTAAGGTTTCAGGAGCATAATCACTGCTTCCCAAAAAAACAGAAATCAACGAAATAACAATGGCTGCCAGAATAAAAAACTGCATTTTTAGTGCAACAGACGTACTAATTAAAGCTAAAACAGTAAGTGATATTAACGCAAGTGTACCAGTTAACCGAATATCATTAATAGCCATTCCAAAACCAAAATAGCCGTTTAAACTTTCGGCAAATCCTACTAAATATAAAGCAATAGAAAAAGCAGTACCAACATATAGGGCAATACCAATAGAACCTCCAATAGGAATGCCCATACTTCGAGATAATACATAATAAATACCACCAGCACCTATTTTTTTATCTGATGCCACAGACGAAACACTTAAACCCGTAGTAACCGCAATAACGTGTGCTATAATTATAATGGCAATAGCACCAAATAAACCTGCGTTACCAACAACCCAGCCTAAACGCATATACATTATCACCCCTAAAATGGTTAATAATGATGGCGTAAAAACGCCTTCAAATGTTCTATATTTCTTTTTTTCGTCCATTATTTTGGTCTTTATAAGGAATATTCGCAAAAGCGAAAGTGAATATAGCTAATCTTTTTGTTTACATTATTTAGAATACAAAATTTTTAAAACAAAGCTTATAATAATACTCTAATAAACCACACTTTTGATAATGTAAAAAATATGACGAATTAACTACCATATAGTCTATTAATGCTATTCTTGTATGTCTGTCCAATTGGTATTTTATGTTCACTAATTAAAATACGATTCCCCTCAATAAACTTTATTTTATCAATAGCAACAATAAATGATTTGTGAACGCGTAAAAACTTAGAAGCATTTAATAAATCTTCATAGTGTGATATTTTTTCATGACTTACAATCATTTCATCTTTAAGAAATAGTTTAGTATAGTTTCCATATGCTTCTATATATAGCAAGTCGTTCAAGTCAATTTGATGATGTTTTTTGTCTCCTTTTACAAAAAAACGAGTTGTGCTATCTGTTGCACTAGAAATTTCTTTAATAATCGTTTTTGTTGTTTGTGCTTCTGAAACCTTATTTACAGCTTTCACCAAACGTTCAAAACTAAAAGGTTTTAAAATATAATCGACAACATTTAGCTCAAAGCCTTCTAAAGCATGTTCTTTATAAGCTGTAGTTATTATTGTTTTTGGTGGTTTTGTGAGTGTTTTTAAAAAATCTAAGCCTTTCAATTTTGGCATATTAATATCTAAAAACATAAAATCTATCGTGTTTTCATTTAAAAACTGCATGGCTTCCATTGCGTTATAACAGTTTTTTTGTAACTGAATATGCGGCAACATACTACAAAACTCTTCAATGATTTCGTGAGCTAAAGGCTCGTCGTCAATAATAATATAGTTAAGCATGTTTTGAAATTTTTAAAGTGGTTTTATAGCTATTAGTGGTTTTATTAATCGTCAACTCGTGTTTCTGTTTGTATAATAACGCTAATCTCCGTTTTAGGTTTGTGAGTCCGATGCCTTTGGTTTCGCTTATTTCATTGGGATCGTAGTTGTTTTCAATGTCAAAACAGATGGTATTTTTGTCATCATATAAATTAATATGAATATAGGCATTTTCGGTAAGGGTTTCAATACCATGTTTAAAGGCATTTTCTAAAAGTATAATATACATTAATGGCGCTATAGATAAACTGGAATCAATTTCATGCTTAAAGGTAATATCTACGGTTTTTTTATAGCGAATTTTATGCAGTTCTATATAGTTATTAAGATACTCAATCTCATCACCAATCTGCACGGTTTCTTTTTCACCTTCATAAATGGTATAACGCATCATATCAGATAATTTAAGAATAACCTCTGGAGCTTGCTTAGAGTTTTTAACTGTTAGTGCATATAGATTATTTAATGTATTGAAGAAAAAATGCGGATTAATCTGACTTCGCAATAATGATAATTCGGCTTTAGATTTTTCGGCTTTTAGGTTTTGAATCCATTTCCATTGTTCAAAAACCCAAACCAGAAACAAAACAGGAATTGGTAAAAAAAATATGTAAAAGGGAAAGTCTTCCTTAATTTTTAAATAAGCTTCTAAATCGCCAGAAAACAATCTTAAATACAAAAAATATAAAAATAATGGTATGTAAATGATGGTTATTAATTTCCAGTATTTTTTAAGAAATGAAGGAATTAAAATATAAGCAAAACCAATCCAGAATCCTATTAATAAGATAAAGGTTATTGGGTTGTCTGGGACACTCATTAAACTATCTGCTAATAGCGTAATAAAAAAGAGTGCTATTAAACTTAATACTTTAAAAACCGTCTTCTTTTTCTTTTTTAAGTAGTTAAAATTATGAAAAGGCAAAGCAATTATAAATCCCCAAAATATGGCATAAATAACAATCTCAAAGGTTTGGTTTTCAGGAAGAATAATTATCCCAATATAATCTAAAAAATAGAAAATAGGAACTATAACAAGCAACCCAATAAAAAAGGCTTTATATTTTTTTAAAAACTGAATCATACTTCAAAAGTAGTTATGTTATCTCGTCTTCACAACTAATTGGACATACACCATTGTTTTTAATATGAACACATTCTTTTTTTACATGAACCCAACTTATGCTAATTAGTATAGAATGTAACACCATTATAATCCTGTTTGTCATATATACTTTAATAACCTTAACCATGCATATATGTTTGTATCAAATTAATATTAAAACAAAAACAATGAGCACTTTAAACAATACAAAAATCAGAATTAAACTAAATGCATCTAACAGTAATACTTGGAATGCAAAAAGACGTTTCAGATAAATCAATCTATTAAAAAACAAACAGTTATGAATACACTACAAATTAACAATCTTACCAAAACATACCCAAACGGTGTAAAAGCATTAAACGGAATTAATTTAGAAATCACGAATGGTATGTTTGGTCTGTTGGGTTCTAATGGCGCAGGAAAATCATCACTAATGCGAACCATTGCTTCTTTACAAGAACCATCTTCAGGAAGTATTTCTTTTAACGATATAGATGTTGCTAAACAACCTCATGAAATTAGAAAGCAGCTTGGATATTTGCCACAAGAGTTTGGAGTTTATCCAAAGATATCTGCAGAAAAATTATTGAATCATTTGGCAATTTTAAAAGGCATCATCAATAATAAAGAACGTAAAGAACAAGTAACGGCTTTGTTACAACAAGTTAATTTGTACCAACACAGAAAGAAAGCAGTATATACTTTCTCAGGAGGAATGCGACAACGTTTTGGTATAGCACAAGCTTTATTGGCTAATCCACAATTAATAATTGTAGATGAACCTACAGCTGGTTTAGATCCAGAAGAAAGCAATCGCTTCCTAAATTTATTAAGTGAAATAGGAGAGAACGTAATTGTAATTCTTTCTACACATATTGTAGAAGACGTAAGAAACTTATGTCCTAAAATGGCTATTCTATCTAATGGAGAAATTATATCTCAAGGAAATCCAACGGATTTAGTTACGAGTATTGACGGCAAAATTTGGACAAAAATAATTCCTAAAAAGGACATTGATATCTACAAAAAAGCATTTGATGTTATCTCTATAAAACTAGTTTCTGGAGAAACACAAATTCGTGTATTGTCTGAAAACAAACCAGAAGTTGGGTTTGACGTAATTGCACCAAATTTAGAAGATTATTATTTCGCAACATTGTTTAATCACACCAATATAAAAGCTTAAGCCATGTTTAAAAAATTATTACAATTCGAAGTTTTTTATCAACTAAAACAACGCGCTTTTCCAATATTTGCAATCTTATTTTTAGCATTAGGAGTGTTTATTGGAAGACAAGGTCATGCACCAACTGGCATTGACTTTAATTCAGTATATCAGGTCTATTTTTATACGAATCTTTTTACTTTAGGGAGTGTTTTTATAATTATGTTTTTTGCTATAAGTGCAATGCTTCGAGACAAACAGCATCATATGGAACCTTTAATATATAGCTCTTCCATTAAAAAAAGCCACTATTTTTGGAGTCGATTTTTAGGTGCTTTTATTTTTAGTGTTCTTGCTTTTTCACCTTTTCTTCTAGGTTATTTTTTAGGTTTAAATTTTTCAAATTTAGATTCAGAAAGAATAGCAGATTTTCAATTAATGACCTATGTACAACCTTTACTATATATCGTAATCCCGAACATTTTTATATGCGCTACTATTATATTCTCTGTAAGCACACTCACAAAAAATAGTACTGCAACCTATGTAACTGCGGTATTTATTTACATGCTATATTTTGTAAGCTCTATCTTTTTAAATTCGCCATTAATGGCACAAGCAGTGCCAGCTTCACCAGAAAGTATGGCTATTGCTGCTCTTGCAGACCCATTTGGAATCGCAGCGTTTTTTGAACAAACGCAGTATTGGACTCCTTTTCAAAAGAACACACAATTGCTTTCTCTTTCAGGATTATTTTTAATGAATAGAGTTGTTTGGATACTTGTTTCGATAGGATTTCTTTTAACGACCTACAAACTATTTTCATTCCGTAAAATCACTAAAAAAGTAAAGAAAGAACCAAAAGTTAAACAAGATAAACAAGAATTGTTGGCTTATAAACCCACACAAGCAGTATATGATTTTAAAGCGCAAAGAAAGGCGTTTTTTGCATTATTAAAAATAGAATTAAAAAGTGTTTTTAGAGGCTTACCGTTTATAGCTGTGTTATTAATGTGGTTGTTTATTGTGTTTTCAGAAATCTATTCAACTATTATAAGCGGTGGAGAATATGATGTATGTGTCTATCCTTTTACAAATAAATTGATAGAATTAATTGTTGATCCATTAACTATTTTTAGTTTGATACTCATCACTTTTTATAGTTCAGAAATTGTATGGAAAGAGCGAAGCTTCAATTTTAATACAATTATTGATGCTACACCAGTAAAAAACGGGGTGTTCTTTTTATCAAAGTTTAGTGCCTTGTTATTTCTGCCAATCATTTTAATTACTACTGGAATTTTAATGTGTATGGCATTTCAAATTAGTTTAGGCTATACAAATTTTGAATTTGGTTTATATGCGTCACTTTTTTATTATTACGGAATCTCGTTAGTCGTATACTGTATGATTGCCCTATTTGTAAATAGTTTAGTGAAAAACAAATATATGGGAATGGGGATTTTTGGATTGATTGTTTTACTTAGTTTAAGATCAGGTATGATTGGATTAGAACATCCATTAACAAGTATAGGTTTTATACCAAGAGTGAGTTCTAATAATATGGATGGCTTCAATGGTGTTTCTAGCTTATTTAATCATTTGACTTTATATTGGTTTGCATTAGGAATGCTATTGGTGTTAATTTCATTTAAAATTTGGAATAGAGGTATTGTTGCAACTTTTTCAGTGAAACTAAAACAACTTAGATACGGTTGGTCAAAATTGCAGAAATTAACATTGTCCTTTTTTATCCTATTATTTATTGGAGCAGGAAGTTTGGTTTTTTACAATGTGAATGTGGTGTCTGACTATACAACCAATAACGATAATTTAGATTTTAGAGAAAACTATGAACGAAAATTTAAACAATATGAAAACTTAGAAAGACCAATTGCTACCTATAAAAAAACAGAAGTAGCAATCTATCCAAATGAGCGAAAATATGCTATGAAAGCTAATTATATATTGAAAAACAAGAGTGAGAAACCATTGTCAAAAGTCTTTATTCACGAACGAGTTCCGTTAGAAAATATAGCGATAGAGCATGCAGATTTAATAGAACGTGATAGTCTATTTGGGACGTATTTATTTCAGTTCAAAAACCCATTACAGCCAAATGATTCTGTAAAATTCAGATATGAATTAAATAAGTCATTAAAAGGCTATGATGAAGATAATTCAATTGTTAAAAATGGAAGCTATATTAATCATAGCAGTCTTGAACCTGTTTTAGGATATGGTTCTGGATTAGAAATAACGAATAGTATTGAACGCCAAAAAAGAGGTTTACCCGAAAGAGTAGAAGAGAATAATACCGATGCGCATATCGTAATGGAAGATGTTAAAAATGAAAAAATTAGGTTTGAAACCATTATTTCTACAAGCAGTGATCAAACCGCATTAAGCTCTGGAAGCTTAATTAAACAATGGTCTGAAAATGAAAGAAATTATTATCATTATAAATCAAAAGATAAAATTTTACCTGTAATGGCTTATTTCTCTGCAAAATATGAAACAAAGAAAATAATACATAATGGAATTTTAATTGAACAATATTACGATGTTAAGCATTCATTTAATATTGAAGATGTTGAAAATAGTATAAAGCAAACCTTAGATTATTGTCAAGAAAACTTTGGTGTATACAATTTTGATCATATCAGAATTGCAGAAATTCCTGCGCATTGGCCCTTTGGTGGATTTGCACATCCAGGGATGATATCTATGGTAGAAGACAGGTTGTATTTGACTAATCAAAGTAATGAAGAAACTTTTAATGTTGTTGCTAAAAGAACCATTCATGAAGTTGCGCATCAATGGTGGGGGCATACATTATCTGCTAAACCTGTAGCAGGAGGTTCATTATTAGTAGAAGGTTTTGCAAAATATACTGAAGCTGTTATTATGGAAAAAATGTACGGAAAAAGAGTCTTATTTACGTTGAGTGAAAACTCTAGAAGTCGATATTTTTCAGGAAGAGCTTTTGCTAACGAACTCGAACCTCCCGTTTATAAGGTAACAAGTCAAAGCTATATCTCTTATGGAAAAGCATTGACTGTAATGATGGCATTAAGAGATTTAATAGGGGAGCAGCAAGTAAATCAGATTTTAAAGACAATTACAAATAAGCATCGTGATATTAATAAGTTAGAAGCTAATTCTATTGAGTTTTTAGAAGAAGTTTATAAAGTAACACCTCAAGAACAGCATATTATAATTGATGATTGGTTTAAACGCGTTATTACTTATGATTTAAACATTGATGATAGTTCTTATAAGCAATTAGAAAACGGAACGTATGAGATTATTGTAAAAGTAAAAGCGAAGCGTTTTCAAACTTTAGATACTGGAGAAATCAAACAAATTACTATAAACGAACCTATTAAAATTGGAGTTTTTAATGAGCATCCGTCCAATATAAAAGATGATAGTTCTCTACTATATTATCAATCAACTACAATTAACAAAGAAGAAACAATTCAAAAAATTATTGTTAACGAATTGCCTGAATATATTGCTATTGACCCTTTTGGAACACGATCTGATGAGAATTTTGTTGATAATATCATAAGGTTTTAATAAAATAATGAACATCTCTTCGTTTGAGGTGTTCATTATTTTCTATTTAAACGTATGGCGTTGTTCTTCTGTTGATGATGCTTTTAGCAATTGGTTAAAAGTTCTTATAGAATTAAAATTATGGGTTATTGCCTCAGATACAGCAATTCCTGAAACACCTGTTTCTAATATGTTTTTAACATCATCTGTCGTAATACTTCCAAAACCAATAATTGGTGTTTCTGTTGTTAAGGCTTCTGTAATGGCAACAAACCCATTTAAACCTAAAATAGAATTTAAATTTTCTTTGGTAGCACTTCTAAAGCTACCTAAACCAATATAATCAACTTCCTTATCAATTAAAGCTTCACAATCTTGTAAAGTATTAGCTGTACTTCCAATACTTTGCCAAGTGTACAAATGTTTTCTCACTATGGTAGGGCAGGTGTCTGTTTGTTCTAAATAAACACCATCTGCTTTAATAGTTTTCGCAATTTTATAATGACCATTAATTATTAATCTTGTTTGAAAATGTGATGTAATCTCTCTAGCTTCTTCAGCTAACTTTAAAAGTTTTTTTTCTGAAACATTTTTTAATCGTAATTGAACCAATTCTACTCCAGATGTACATGCTTTTTGTATGTTTTCTAAATGCTCTTTTGGAGTGTTTCCTTGAGATATATAATGTAGTTTAGGTATTATCATGTCTTATATTTCTTGTGTATAAAAGTACAATTATTATCATATGAAAAGACGTTAGAAATAAAGTATAAATAGATGATGATATTCTAGCTTAAGCTATAGAATTTTATACCTTTGCCTCTTGATTTTTATAATATGAAGAAAGAGATTATTAATTATACATTTATAATAATTGGTTGCGCTTTAATGGCATTTGGAGTGGTAGCTTTTTTAAACCCTAATGATATAGCAACAGGAGGTACAGGTGGTTTAGCCATTGTTTTTAATAGGGTTTTCAATATCTCTATAGGTGCACTATTTGCAATTATAAACATTCCGTTATTACTAGTGAGTATTAAATATTTAGGGAAATATTTTGCAATTAAAAGCACGATAGCCATATTAACCATTAGTTTATTTATAGATGCGCTTTCATTTGTAGGCTTAATGCCTATGAGTGACAAACCGTTACTAGCTACTTTATATGGTAGTGTATGTATAGGACTAGGAATTGGTCTTATATTTAAAGGTGGTGGTTCTGCTGGTGGCGGCACTATAATTGCACGAATTGTTACTTCTAAAACATCTTTAAAAACAGGAACCGTTATTCTATTTTTAGATTCTATAGTTATAATTGCTTCAGGAATTGTTTTTAATAATGTAGAACTAGCATTATGGAGTATGATAGGTATTTATACAACATCTAAAATGATTGATCTTGTATTAACAGGAAAACCTAACGAACGAATTGTTCATATTTCTTCATCTAATGATTTAGAACATATGGGAACATTAATAAATGAAAAAATAGGTGTAAATGGTACTTTAGTTAAAGGTAAAAATTTAAGCTTAACCGAAAAAAAGCATATTATTTTTGTAACAGTACCTGCAAATAGGCTGAATTCATTAGAACAATTAATATATGCAGAAGATACTACGGCAAAAATGATTGTTATGGAAGCCTCTCAATTGTTAGGTTCTAAGTTTATAAAATAAAGTCTTAAGTAAAAAGATTAAGCTTTTTTTATTTTTTATTGTTTTATATTTTTGTTGACAACAAAAACTAAATCTTGATTAACCAAAAATCAATAGCTGTATTGCCTTTTATCAATATGAGTAATGACATTGATAATGCATATTTTTGTGATGGTATTACTGAAGAAATCATTAATGCTTTAACCAAAATAAAAGGGTTAAAAGTTATAGCAAGAACTTCTTCTTTTGCGTTTAAAAACAAACAAATTGATGTCCGGCATATTGGAAATCAATTAGGAGTCGCCACCGTTCTTGAAGGCAGCGTTAAAATTTTTAAAAACAAAATTCGTGTTAATGTTCAATTAGTAAGAACAAGTGATGAGTTTAATGTTTGGTCTCAAAATTTTGACAGAGATTTAGAAGATATTTTTGAACTACAAGATGAAATAAGTTTAATTATTGCTGAAAAAATTCGTGAAAATTTTGGACATTTAGATATTTCGGAACATATATCTATAATTGGAACCAAAAATTTAAATGCATATAAGTTATATCTTAAAGGCAGATTTTATCAGTTAAATTGGGATCTCCAAGATTATATTAAAGCCATAGATTATTATAAAAAGAGTGTCGCAATAGACAACCACTTTTACGATGCTTATTTTGCCCTTAGTAGATCGTACGGTATTTTATCCAGTTGGGGTGTTTTAGAAAAAAATGAAGGATTAAAAAAAGCAAAATACTATTTAGAAGAAGGTCTAAAAATTAATTCAGAGTCTTATCTGGGGTATTTTTCTAAATCGTCTATTATGTTTTGGAATAATTGGGATTACACTGATGGTATTTCTAACTTAAAAAAGACCTTAAATCAAAATCCAAGTTTTGCAATCGCATATGAAGGCATTGCCGAAATTTACATGGCAACAAATCAATTAGATAAAGCACATTTAAATATAGACAAAGCATTAGAAATAAGCCCATTATCACCCAATCATTATTTTACTAAAGGCAATGTTTATTTTTTAGGTAAAGATTATGACAAGGCGATTTCTTATTTAGATGAATGCTTAAAAATAGATCCAAATTTCACGTTAGCAATTGAAACCAAATTAGCTTGTTTTATGCTTCTTAATGATAAATTAAGTTTCAGAAATTATATAGCTACAATGCCTCAACTCATTAATCCAGAAGTATGCGAAGCATTATTTAACTTGATGCACGATAGCCCAAATAATTATTCTAAGAGTCATTTAAACATCGATATTGAAACTAGTTTTAAAAGTATCTACCCTTGGCATTTTTATTTTTTAATCTATTCTGGAGAGGTTGATAAGGCACTTGAAATTTTTGAAAATAAGGTAAAAAATAGAATAGGGCAACTTATCAATTTTAGATTAGACCCTTTTTTAAAGCCTTTAAGAATACATAAAAAATTCCAATCCATAGAAAAAGCACTTTTTTTAAATTATCAAACTTCAGAAGTAAAAGAAGTTAGTAATGAGACTAAAACAATTGCTAAGCCAATACTTGATAATGACGTTATAACATATATTGAAAAACTTAAACGTACCCTTCAAAATGAAAAGCTTTATCAAAATCCAAACTTTTCATTAAGAGATTTAGGATTAGCTATTCATTTGCATCCCAATAAATTGTCTTGGTTATTAAATGAACATTTACAGGTTAATTTTAATGAGTTCATCAATAGCTATCGCCTCAAACATTTTAAAACCGAAGTACTAAAACCATCAAACTCACATATTACATTGCTTGGATTGGCCTATGAAAGTGGTTTCAATTCTAAAACTGTTTTTAACACCTTCTTTAAAAAAGAAACAGGAATGACGCCCAGACATTGGGTGAAATCACATCAATAAGAATATTTTTTATTTAAATACGTTCGGAATTTCACTTAAAAAAGTTCCAAATCATAATGTCGAACGATGCGTTTATGCTTAGTCTGCATATTTGCATCATACTTTTTTCAAATCAAAAAACGATCATTATGACAACATTATCAAAACAAATTCTCTTATTAACACTTTTCTTTTTAAGCTTATTCACATCATGTTCCAATGATGATACCACTCAGAACCCCACACCAAATGGCATTGAAACAACTGAACAACTTTCAGCATATTTAGAAAATTTAGTAAACAATAATGCTGTTCCTGGTTTTTCAGTAAATGTAAGCATCGGTAATGAAATTGCATTTCAAGAATCCTTTGGCTATGCTAATATTGCAAATCAAACAGCTTACACAAATCAAACCATCAACAATTTAGCATCTGTGAGTAAAACCTTCGTTGGGGCAGCCACAGCAAAGGCCATAGAACAAGGTCTTTTTACTTTAGAAACCAATATTAATGACCTTTTGCCCATTGCCATTATTAACCCAAAACACCCCAACGGGGAGATTAAAATTAAACATTTAGTCACACATACTTCAGGCATTGTAGATGTACCCGAAACGTACATTGCGAGCAACTATTTTATTTTACCAGGAGAAGATGTTACAACGAATATTTCGAGTATTCTAATAAATGATTTAGGTATTCAGCAAATGGAGCAAGTCGATTTAGAAGATTACTTATCTGAGATTTTCGATACTGAAGGTGATCTTTACAATTTAGATAATTATTTAGATACAGCACCCGGAGAAACTTGGGCATATTCAAATGATGCAACGTCATTATTGGGCTATATTATTGAGTATACTTCTGAACAATCTTTTGATGAATATGTAGAAACTCATATTCTTTCGCCTTTACAGATGTCAGATTCCACTTTTGATTTGGCAGCTGTTGATTTTCAAACTATGACAACCCAATATTATGATGCTAGTTCATCATTTCCAAGATATGGAAATCATGGATACGTAGAAGGTGGTTTGTATAGTAATAGTGACGATATGAGCAAATATCTTTTAGATATGATGAAAGGTGCTAGAGGAGAAGGTACTGTTTTGTTTCCTCAGAATTATTACGATTTATTATTTCAAGAACAGTTAGAAAATGGCATTGTACCTACAGAGTTTGCTGAAAATCATGGTTTATTTTGGTATATGAAAGAAGGGAACATTATGCATGGCGGGAATAGTTTAGGTGTATCTACACATATACAACTAAAACAAGATGGTTCATCTGGCTTCTTCATTATCACGAATATGGATGGAACCTTTACAGGAAATGAATCTAAATGGGAAGAAGTGAAAATACTTATTTCGCAAGCCATAAATCAATTTGTAGCTAACAATCAATAAACGAACTATTAAAAATGAAAAAACTCTTAATTATTATTAGTTTAGCTTTTTGTACAATAAATGTTTTTGCACAAAGCAATACAGAACTATTAAGAACAGATAATAGTGATAATAAATACAGAATTAGCTTTCCTGTAATCATTTTAGGAAATATTGGAAAAGGAGGAGAGCGAACAAATACGAAGCACATTGAGCTTCACGTAAAACGCGAATTAGATTCTAAAAATATCATTGGAGTAAAATTTGCAACGTGGAGATTATTTCAGCCTATGGGAATTCAATGGTGGGATGGCCTTTTAGATAAAATAGATTCAAAAAGTGAATTTTATCCTGGCTATGTACGCGAAACAGGTATAGGAGTATCTTATCAACGAATGCTTTGGAAAGGCTTATTTGCATCCGTAGAAGTATTACCGCAGTACAAAACGTACTTAGATGAAAATAATAAAAAAATAGCAAACGGATTTAAACTTTATACGTCTTATCATGTAGGGTATCATATTGCTTTCGGCAAAAAGAAACAATTTTTCATAGAACCACAAATTCATTGTCAGAATTGGATGTTTGACACCAATACACCCACAGAATTTAAAAAATTAGATAACAAATGGAAAACATTTTTTCTTTTTGAACCTAACCTTTATTTTGGAATAAAATTATAAAAATGAATACAAATAACTTACAAACCGTTTTACTAGCTGGAGCAACAGGTTATTTAGGTACTTATATTGCCAAGGCTTTAGCTGAAGCAGATACAAATACGAAACTTATAGCACGGTCGCCAAAAAAACTAAAACAATTTGAAAGTGAAAAGGTTAAAGTTATTAAGGCTGAAGTAACTAAACCTGATACTTTAAAAGGCATTTGTGAAGGTGTAACAACAGTTATATCAACTGTTGGTATTACGCGTCAAAAAGATGGTTTAACCTATATGGATGTTGATTATCAAGCTAATGTTAATCTTTTAAATGAAGCTAAAAAAGCAGGTGTAAAAAAGTTTATTTATGTATCTGCCATCAATGGCGAAAAACACAGGTATCTTAAAATTTTTGAAGCTAAAGAAAAGTTTGTGGATGTATTAAAAAGTTCAGGCTTAGATTTTACCATAATTCGTCCAAATGGTTTTTTTTCAGATATGAAAGATTTCTTAGATATGGCAAGAAAAGGAAAAGTGTATCTTTTTGGAAATGGTTTACAGAAGTTTAATCCTATTCATGGTGAAGACCTAGCAATTGTCTGCTTACAAGCCATTCAATCAAATAAAAGCGACATTGTAGTTGGTGGACCAGATATTTTAACATTAAATGAAGTAGGAGAGATGGCTTTAGAAGCGTTAGAAAAACCAATAAAAATTATACACTTGCCAGATTGGATAAGAAAATTTATAATTTGGTTTTTACGAGTCTTAACCTCCTCAAAAACTTACGGTCCTATTGAATTCTTTTTAACTATAATGACTGAAGATAATATTGCTCCAAGATTTGGATCACAAAGACTATTTCAGTTTTTTAAAGAGAATGCTTAAAATAACATCTATAAATATTGACAATGAAAATATTGATATATAGCTTTTTATGTATTGCAAGTCTTTCGTTTGCACAGACAGATGCCATTAACAAAATAATAGAAAGTAAGATTGCTCATAATTCTGAAACCCCAGTACATAGTATGTTGTTTTACTTTGAAAATGAAAACTTTAGTTATAACGAAGGATTTGGACGAGTTAACAGAAAAGGTGATACTATTTCAAAAAATACGCCTTTTAAAATAGCCAGTAGCACCAAGCTTTTTGTAGCAACTATTATGTTACAACTTGAAGAAGCAGGTAAACTTAGTCTAAACGATAAAGTATCTCAGTATTTAAACGATATAGACTACTTAAAATTTGAAGATTTCCATATTTTAAACGGAAAAAAACATGCAACTGAGATTACTATAAAACAACTTTTATCGCATCGCTCTGGGCTTGCTGATATTTTTACAGATAGAGAAGAGTCCTTTTTTAGTTTATTGATTCAAAATCCAAATAAACAATATACACCAAAAGCGATTATCGAATTATATTTTCAATTTAATTTGAATAAAGAACCACACTTTAAACCCAATGAAGGTTGGCATTATTCGGATATGAATTATGTGTTATTAGGATTGATTATTGAGAAAATTGATAAAACAGCCCTTTCGCAATCTATACGAAATCGCATATTAGAACCCTTAAAAATGGAAAATACATTTTTCGAGTTTTATGAAGCACCACAAAAGGCATTAAAACCCATAAGTCAATATGTTGGAAATATAAATTTTTTGGACATCAACACCTCTTTTGATTGGGCCGGAGGCGGATTGGTATCAACAAATAAAGATTTAGCAATATTTATAAAAGCACTCTTTAATTTTAAACTCATCAATAAAGAATCTGTAACTAAAATGATTGACGTTAAGTTAACTAAGGACCATGAAAGCCGTTATGGTCTAGGAGTTTACGAATTTATCATCAATAAAAACGTTTATTATGGGCATTTCGGTTTTTATAACACCTTTGTTGGGTATTGTCCCGAAACAAAATCGACACTTTCGTATTGCATTAGTCAAACAAATCCAGATTTTAACACTTATGAATTGATTGATAAGCTATTACGTTTTGTAGAATAATAAAGTAGATTAAATGCATTATAATTTTTAAGTCAAACTCTAAATTAGCGCATAAAAGAAATATCTAAAACTTAACATTCAATAACTTTTTTGGCATATGATTTGTAATTACCCAAGCAAGTTTAATATTTAAAAATATAACACGTAAAGTTTATGAATAATCACAAGATTACAAAACTAATTTTAGCCCTTTGCTTCCTTTCAGGAATTACAAGTTGCGATTCAAACGATGATGTAAAACCTTCTAAAATAGTAGTCACAGATTTCACAAAAGACGAGCTAATTAAATTAAATGGCGGGTCTGAGAAATCATGGCGATTAACAGAGGTTATACTTCCTGAAGAATATAAAGACAATCCAAACTTACTAAATAATGCTTGTGTTACAGATGATATTTACACCTTTTACGCTTCTACATCATACGAAAGTGTTGAGAATATTAAAATTGACTTAGGTAATACTCGTTGTTATGATACATATAGTGAAGCAGAGCGTTTTGAAGGTAAATTGCTATACGTTCCATATAAATTAAACGGAGTCGACGTAATTGAAACAACGTTAATTTTAAAGAGTTGTAGCATTGAAATTATCACAAACGATAATGGAACCAAAGAAACAGATACAACGTGTGATGAAAATAATTATCGTTTAGTAGAACTTACTGATGATAGAATGGTGTTTTCAAATGCTGAATATATAGGAGACTATACCTTTGGTTATGTGTTTGAAAAAGTAGAGGAATAATTTGAATTAATACAATAAATTACCTATTAGGTATAAAACAAGGGCTAGAAAGAATCTAGCCCTTATTATTTTATTTAAAAATAATTTTAATTCTACATAATAAGAAGCCACAATTAGCTTGACATAATTACTATTGATATAAGTCTGGCAGCCATTATATCTGTAATTATGTCAAATATCGGCCAAAAGCGCTATTTCGCTAATTGTTGAAAAATGTACTATAATGTTCTGCGTTATGTAACTTGAGCTTTGGTTAAAAGCGAAAGTTGTTACTACAGTTTCTTTAAAAAATTTATTCTAAAAGTTTCTTTTGCAATGTTAATGGAACACTTTTTATGCGACGACGTAGGAGGGAAGCGTAATATGTGTGGAATGGGATTAACAGCATTAATTTTCGTTAAATACCCAATATTAGGCATAGGAATTATAAGGTATTTCTTCTATTTTTATAAAATAAAAAATCAGACATATGAAGAATTCATTCTTTTATTTATTTCTATTCATTTTAATAATTTCATGTGGAGGAAAAGATGACGCTTCAGAAATTGATGATGACCCTATACTGATAGTAGATGAAATTACTCCACAGGAAGGCAACACTGCGCTAGAAGTAATAATTAACCTTCCAGAAGGTAGTACTCAAAACCTTGATAATGTTGAGATTTTATCTATTTTTAACACTGACACTGATTACTCTAATGGTGTGAAAGTTGAAGTTTTTGAGACTGATGAATTGGAATTGGTTTTCGCAACAAATAATTCAAATCAATTATATATGATGGGTTATGTAGTTCCAAATAAAGTTGATTCTTTAGTCTTGGATTCTCAGAGTACTGCTTTAGCAACTATACTTTTTCATCCTTGGGCTTTTGATTTGACTTCTGAAGATAAATTAAATGCAATGGAAAAATTAAAGACCTTACCTGAGTTCAATGAGTACTTAAAACTTGTAGAAGCTAATATAACTTCGGGAAACCAAATAACAGTAGCTGGGAGAGAAAAAGTTATAGAAGCTTATATTAAAGAAGATTCCGGAAAGAATAGTATAGTAAAAAAAGAAGATGTAATCGAAATTAAAGTTGATGAAACGAAGGTAACTGTCAAAAAGAATAATAGCGCAGCTCATTATGGAGTGGGAATTTATAAAAAATCAAATCCCGACTCCCCTTTTAACGATAGAACGGTTTTAAGTCAAAACACTGAAACAAGTGAATTTGCGATACCACTTGATGGGGAATGGGATATAAATGTAAAAAATGGTTTAGTTTTTGACGGTAGCGTGGAAAATCAATTTGCTTTAAGAAGTAATTCTTCTATTATCATTAAAAGCATTTTAAACCTTTATTCAGGCAAACTTGGAAATGAATTATTGGAAAGGGGAGAATGTACTTTTGACAATTTTTTGGCACCCGCTCTTGTACCTACAGCAAACTTGTATGTAAGTTGGCAACAGTTTTCAAAGAAAGAAATATCTGATTTAGAATTGATAAAGAATGTTTCACTTTATGCTGCTGGACGTGAAAATGATTTTTGGACAGCCATAAATAATTGTCTAGTTAAAGATTTTGGCGATTCATTTGGTTCTGAAGCATGGAGTAAAATTCTTAAGTTGCTGAACTTTGTTAATGATGCTTATGATGGTTATCAGGTTACCAAATCTTTGATTCTTAATAAGAACTCTGTTGAACTTTGCTTTGTAAAGAATGGCACAAATATTTCATTTTGTAATGGTATTTCATTGGGCGGAGTATTTGACTTTGGTAAAATTCCAATTGGAAAGTCTTCCGAAGAAAAAACACTAGTTGTATCAAATAACCTAGATATTGAAGTAACAGTAGAAGGTATTGAATTACCAATTGGCTTTACTACTATTCCTGATTTCAAGACAAACGAAGTTATAATGCCAGGACAGGATCTATCTGTAAAGCTAAAATATGAGCCTCAGAATGTGGCACAAATTGATACAGATATTATTATAAAGAATGATGCTGACCAAGAAAACAATAAGATTAAGGTTTTAGCTGCTGCTGTTAATCCTTTAAATTCTGACAAAACAGTTTTGGATTTCGATTCGCTCTTAGTTGATGATTCTAGTACTGCGCAATTAATAAATCTAACAAATGATTCTGATGTTGATATTACCCTGATAGAAGTTGCTCCAATTGAAGGATATGAGTTTAGTTTACCCGAGCAAACTATTAAAGCTGGACAAACAATATCAGTAAGTATAAAGTTTACACCAACAGATGATACTGAGAATTACAATAAACAATTGATATTAAAAACTGACACTAATCAAGAAGATTTGATAATAGAACTAAAGGGGCAGGTATTTAAGAGGTTAATACTAGAAGTTTTATCTGAACCTAAGAATCTTGATTTTGGAGAGGTAGCCACAAATTCTAATACTGGTAAAACAAAATCATTAAGGATAACTAACCCGACAGACATACCAATTTTCATTAATTATTTTGAGTTTACCGATGAAACAAAAGATGAAGGTGGTTATATAACATCTGAGGATGAAAAGCTTTCCCTGAAAAATGGTACTCCTAGTGGAATTGAGTTAATTGCTGGTGGTGTTCTAAACTTCTCAATAACCTTTAAGCCAGATACAGAAAGGACTTATAATGGTAATTTTTTAGTTGATTACACAGAATCTCAGGATGTTCCTTTAAGCATGACTATAACAGGAAAAGGAGTGGTGAATGAACTTTCAGTCTCTGAAACTTTTCTTGATTTTGGAGAAGTCGAAGTTGGAGGTATACCTTCTGAGAGAACTTTTGTTATTACAAACAATCTTGGAGAAGATGCAACTATTACAATGATTCCAGATGATGCGGAAGTAAAAACAAATTGGCCAGAGAATACTTCTATTGCTAGTGGTGATAGCAGAACAATTACTGCTACATTTACTCCAACAGCAGAAATGAATACGACACCATTAAATGGAACTATACAAATTGAGTATGGGAATTTAGGCCAACCAATTACGGTTAATTATACAGGAAGTAAAAAAGAAGATAACAATGATATTGATTTACCAGGTATATGGTATTTTAATTTTGATGAAGATGGACTAAATAGTGGAATTTGTACTTCTTATGCTGCTGATGGCTCCATTATTAATGTTCAAAATGATGCATTTGTTGAGTTTATAAATTCTGTGCGTATCAATTCAGGTGGTATTTTTGATCCTGATGAAAATGGCGTTAATCAAGCGGTGGGAGAAACAGCTAGTTTTTCAGTTTCAAATAATAATTTAAGCTTTGAATGGCAGATTAAGAGTGATGTATGGGATATTAAACATACGTTTACGGGTGTATGGAACGAATCAAAAAAAGCATTTGTGGGTACAGCTAGTACGGTACATAAGCAATTTTTTGTTAACCTCGATATGACTTATCTTCAAAAGGAATGTACAGGTTTTAGTGAATATTGTGAAGTATCTAAATCTAGTTATACATTACCTTAAAACACTTATTAATTGTAATTATTTATAAAGTAAAATTAATAAAATGTGATTGAAGATATAGCCCTTGGCCTCATAAAATTTTGGTAAAACAATAAGGTGAAGTGAGCGTACATATTTTAGGGATTTAGTAATACAGTTTCTTAAGAGTTTGAATTATACAAGGGATTTCAAAGCAATCTAAATGAGTTTCAATGTTTCCTAAAATATAGCAAATGAGCCGTTAATTGTTTCCAAAAGTTTATGCAGCCTTGAATTTTTGTTTCTTTTGTTTCAAGACAAAAGATAATGAAAGAATGAAAAAGAAAGATTAATTGAAGTTCTAATTATAACAAGTGCATATAATTTTATTTTTCTTAAAATTTATGCTCTTATGGCAATCCACGAGAATTGTCTAAAATTTTTTATTACGTACATTTTATCGAATACGCGATTTTTAATAAGAGCAAAAAGGTTAGCTTTTATTTTGGCGTTGGCAAGCGTTGGATAATTGTGTGTAAAATAAATTGCCAGAGCAATTTGATTTTATAAAACAATCGAGCGCTTGGTAGCGGCTATTTTACATAACGGCTAATTATAGATACAAATGTTTTATAAAAACGCTGCGAAGCAAACCTTATAATAGTTTAATGACCCAAGTTCCAATTATTCTAATGGAATACAATGCTTCTGGGATATTTTACATAATACTACATTATAGCTATCAAATGGATAAACCACTCTTATTGACTAAATAATACATTTGTACTATAATGTTCAGCGTTATGTAACTTTGCTTTGGCAAAAGCTAAGTTTAAATTACTACTTTTTCTTTATTTTTTTCTTCTAAAAGCTTTCTCTACAACGTTAATGAAACACGCTTTTTACGGAGCGACGATAGGAGAGAAGTGGAATGTGTGTGAAATGGAATTTATTTATAAATGTATTTTCGGATATGAGTGTGTATTTACTTACCATTTTGTAATTTTACATTTATCATCGTAGAACCTAATAATTATAATATTAAATTGCTAAATGAGTAATCTTGAATCTAAGTTAAAAGAACTAAATGCAAATCTTTCATCTAGTTTTGAAGAAACTAAAAATATAGTTTCCAAATTGTTGCAACAATACATAAAAAACTTCCCTACTTACACAGACCATTCAATAGAACACACTCAAGAAGTGTTAAATATTGCTGGAAATTTGTTAACAGACGTAGAATTAGACAATTTAAATGCTGACGAAATATACATATTGTGTATGGCTTGTATTCTTCACGACGTAGGTATGTGTATTCCTGAAAATAAAATTAAGGAAATTTCAGAAACAAAGGAATTAATTGATTATAGAAAGTTTAATCCCGATTTTTCAACTGAAAAATACATAAGAGATATACATCATGTTTTAAGTCTTAAATTCATTAATGAAGAATGGAAGTTACTAAACATTCCTACTGAAAAATATGCTGAAGCAATTGGGCTGGTTGCTCAAGGACATAGAAAAGTAGATTTAAACGATTTTGAATTATACGACCCTCAATTTTTTGTCAAGAGTGGAAGGGAGTTTGTATGTTTACCTTATTTATCTTGTATCTTAAGAATAGCTGATGAGCTTGATATAACAAATTTAAGAACTCCTGATATTCTCTTAAAATATTATATACCTGATAATAAAATTAGCGAAAAAGAGTGGAATAAGCATAAGTCAACTATACAAGTCAACTTTAAATCTAATAAAGTTATTATACAAGCTAAATGTACGGACCATAATATCTTAAGCGCTTTAGAAGAACAATTTGAAAAAATCAAGAATGTAATAAATGATTGTCAAAAAATAATACGCTCTCTCAGTTTAGTTGATAGAAAAATCTATAACCTAAATATCAATAGTTTACAACCAAAATATATTTATGAAAATTTCGACCCCAAAGGAATTAAGTATTCTTTTGAATTCAAAAACGTTGTTAAAACATTCATTGGAGAAGAATTATATAAAAATAATAAAGCTGCTTTAAGAGAAGTTGTTCAAAATGCAATAGATGCTTGTAATTATAAAAAATCAATTAAAAAGGAAGCGTATAATCCTAAAGTGATAATTTATGTTTGTGATGATTTTATTTCAATTGAGGACAATGGTCAAGGAATGGATGAATTTATTATAGAAAACTATTTCGGAAAACTTGCCAGTAGTTTTTATCAGCAAGATTCTATAAAAAATGATTATGAGGCTATTGGACAATTTGGAGTAGGTGTTTTTTCATATTTTTTATTAAGTGACTATATAGATGTTGAAACAAAAAGGGCAGAAAAACCTAGCCTGAAGTTTAGAACTGACAAAGACCCCAATGGCTATTTTCATTTTTTTGACGATTTTCATCGAGATGAAGAAGGAACAAAAATTATTCTTCATTTAAAAGAAAAACATAAAACTAAAATCTCATTAAGAGAAGTAATTGATTTCGTAGAAAAAACGTTTCCTTTTGTTAAAATTCCAATTATTGTAAGAGATGAAACTGAAGAAATTAATATTTCAATGAATGAAATGAGTATTTCTTATGAAAAAGACATACTACCTCATTTTTATTTTAATTCAAGGAAATATTCAGATTTATATAAAGTGATTTCAGTATATGAGAATAATGACAAGTATGAAGGAGTATTAGCAATTATAGTTCCTAATTCGTTAGAAGAGGAATCAAAGGATTTATATTATATAATAGATAGTAGTTCTCTAGAAGAAAAAGAAGGATTTGCAAACGACACTAGCTTAATTTCATTTTCACAAAAAGGAGTACATATTAATAATTATGAAGGAAGATTAAACTTTACTTTTGGTAAAATAAATATTAAACAAAAATTAAAAGTTAATTTAAGTAGAACAGATTTCGTAGATGATAATGCAACTGAAAAAACTTTAGAAGGTATTGAAGCTAAATTAATAAATGAAGTTTTTAATGAAATTATCACTGTCTTAGGAACCAATAACATAAATCATAAAAAACAAACTGATTGGTTCATAAAAAATTACTGGCAAGGTTACTATTATTCAATTCAAGTAGCTAAAATTATTAAAGAATTATTTTGTTTTGAATTTAATTATAAAAATTCTATTGAATATTATACATTAAATGAATATGTGAAATTATTTTCTAAAATAGTAGTTTTTCAGAGTGAGAAAGACGCTGAAAATTATTCAAGCTTTATCGATTGCCCATATGTAATATTAGACATTACATCTGGTGATTATTATAATTATTCGAGGTTGTTTTCTGTGTATATAGACTTTGGTTATTCTGTTGTTAAGATAAAAGATAGATATTTTAAGTGTTTTGACAAGAGTTCATATGAACACCTTTCAAAAGTTGAATCTATCTTTTCAATGTATAATATTCAAATTGAATTATCTAACATAGAAAGCAAAGCTGTTGGTGTTAATTATCTAGAAAATAGCGATTTAGTTAATAAAGATAAGGGTTTTGACTTTTCATATAGAGATTCAGTTAGTATAAATGTTAATCACTGGTTAATAAGTAATCTTGTCCAATTTTCTAAGAAAAATAGATTTAATAGTACAGATTTAAGGTTAATCAATGAATTATTTGGAATACTTGATTCATATTATAGGAAGCTAGGGAAAAAGCCTGGACTCTTAAAAGAAACTATAAAATCATGTAATTCAATTATATCAAAGATTCATGAAGGAGGAAGGATAAAGTTGAATGAATTTACTAAAAAAGATTTACAGCATTAACTTTTATTCGACCTCATAAAATTTTGGCAAAACAATAGGTGAGTGAAGCGTCCATATTTTAGGGGTCTAGTTTTTGTTTCTTTTTTCATCAAGGAAAAAAGATAATAAAACATTAAAAATGTATCTTGTTAACTATGAATACTGTTACTGAAAACGCATTGCAATTTATGCAACTAGAGTTTCAAAACGCTCAAATTGAAGTTTCAGCAAAAGAAAATGGGAGAGAAGGAGTTGATTTTTTAATTGGGAATAAGCAAATATACTTACAGCCTCTAGATTTAGATATCATACTACAAAGTATTAAAATTTTAAAGCAAGAGTTAGGAGAACTAAACGATAACTTGTTTATCGCTTTGGTTTTAATAATAAAAAAACAACCAAGAGTTGTTTATGTAATTCCATCTAAACAATTACAAGATTCCAATAATAACTTCTTTATAAATAATGAAGTGAGCTTAATGCCTAGTTTATCTAATTGGGAAATTAAAATATCAAGTAAAACCATAGAAGAATTAGAAAAGTTTGCCTTAAAGAATATGATTGAAAACTTTAAATCATATCTATAAATATTATGTAAAATAGGATTTTAA
Source organism: Thalassobellus citreus (assembly GCF_044385915.1). NCBI lineage: Bacteria > Pseudomonadati > Bacteroidota > Flavobacteriia > Flavobacteriales > Flavobacteriaceae > Thalassobellus > Thalassobellus citreus. The sequence goes on from NZ_JBISCC010000130.1 coordinate 230,804, forward strand.
AAAAGTTTAATTGGAATTCTAAATAGAACAAGTGTATAGAAATTTTAAAGCAAGGATTTGAGCAAAGGAAAATTTTATACTCTTGTGACAACTTTACGAGAATGTCGTAGAAAAAAATATAGAGCACAATTATTCAATTACGCTAAAATTTCAATAACATCTAAAAACTAGCTTTTTTTTGGCGTTGGCAAGCGGCGGTAAATTGTGTTTAAAAATAAATGTTATTGAAACATTTAAATTTTTAAAAAGCAATCGAGCGATTGGCAGCGGCAATTTTACATAACGGCAAATTATAGTACAGAAATAGAATTATTATGCTTCTTGAGAATCGCTTATTTAAAAATTGATTAAGGATTGTACAGAATATTAAAATTATACGAGAAGCAAAACGATAAAGTTTAATGACCCAAATATTAGTATTCTATTAAAATTAAAACTTTCTGGGATATTTTACATAATAGAGAATTATAGCTACACATCTAAATTGTTCAAACGAAGCCACAATTAGCTTAACATAATTACTATCGATATAAGTCTGGCAGCCATTATATCTGTAATTATGTCAAATATCGCCCAAAAGCGCTATTTCGCTAATTGTTGTGAAATGTACTATAATTTATATTATGTAAAATAGAATATTTTAAATCATTGAATCACAAGTACTTAGTTGTCAATGACTCATATAAAAAAACAACAAAATCATACGTTATCAAATTTGATAACAAATGAAATTCCAATTAACAAAGCGCTTACCGATTCATTAAGTTTAAAAATACCATTATCAGAGTGTCATGTTGTTGATAGTCGTCTTACTTCTTACACCTGCATTTACTATGCCAGTTTGGATCAAGTTGATTCGGAATTGCACCCACCTAAACCAATAATTATATCAAAATATGGAATTACGGTTCGTTTTTCTTTGGTTGAAATTCCTATTTTCGATGAAATAACAGAAAAAAAGATACCTACAAAATTTATCAATCTTACTGTTTCTTCAAAACTCCTCAAGCATAATTACTTTCAAGGCATCAATAAACAAACCGTTTTAACACTCTATAACGAATTCATGAATTTTGGTGTGTTTAGATGCTCTTACGAGACGTTTTTAAATGGTTATTGTTCAGATGTAGATATTTGTATTAATCACTACGTAGACAGCCCTCAAATCTTCCATGAGGTGCTAAAATATCTAATTGCAATGTCCGGTAATAAATCCAAACATTGTCATTTGATTGCAAAAGTGGATAATTTAGGGTTAGAGTTCAACAAACGAAACTTTGCAAAACCTAGTCTCCCTTACGTAAAGCTTTATTTTAAACATTGGGAATTACTCTCTAAATCCGCAGAATTTTTTAATACTTATTTGTTTCCAGACTACGCACATAAAATTGAAAATTTAGCGAGAATTGAAGCCACCATAAAAAACTACGACCACAAAAGGCGTTTAAATAAATTTAAAATACTTCCAAACTTTAAAACCTTAAAAGATTACTTAGAAATACCTCAAGAAAAATTAATCAATTTTGTTAAGTTTTCACTCAACTCATATTTAGAAAAACAGAAGCGTTTAAAAGCCCCCAACCTCTCCCCTACCGAACATATTATCTTTGAACTTATTCAAAATTGCATTCATAAAGGGCATGATTTAAGCACGTTGCTGCCTATCGTAGAAACTTTTCAAGGTAGTTCTCCTGAAACTACAAGGATGCAACGTTCACGCATGAGAGCCACTATAAAACGTTTATTTGACCTCAATACTAACAAAGATTTAGAATTACAACAAAAAGTATATGAAAACGAAAAAATCAACGAATATTTAAAACTATTAGGACTATGAAATTAGATAAAGAAAAGGCTTTATACGCATTCTATTTAGCTTTAATTTTTTACTTCCTGTGCGATATAAATCAATTAAAAAAAATGATAATTAGTATTCTAGATAAATTTAAAAATCAAGTTTAAACCTTAAAAAATAAAATCATGGCATTTACAGTTAGAAAACTTTCAGAAAAATCACAAAAAAAAGTATTAGAAATTATTGAAAATAATCCAAAAATCAACACCAAATCATCAGCAATAAATTACGCATTAGAGCGTCATGAATTTTACAAAAAGTACGAATATGATTTACAGGTAAAAAATAAGCAGATTTTAGCCTTAAAAAAGGAGCTTTTTGAGATTAAAAAAGCCTTGCAGTTTTTAAAATCTTTATAAATCTCAAAAAAGGCAAAACGCCGACTTATGATAGTCGGCGTCAGATTATCAAATTTGATAACGTTGCTCAAAAAAATATTACCTAAAAAAGAGCTAAAAAGCCCATAAATAAAGGGCTAACCAAAATCAACAATATTTTTTGCGCAACTTTTTAAAAAAACAGACTAAATATATATAAATTCTTACAGAAAATGACCCCAAAAAGATGCCAATTATGTACCCATCAAAAACACGTGGAATTACCCTCTCCATTTCATTTATTTTGTTCCAAATGGACGCAGGTAGTTTTACCAAATGAAACATGTTCAGAATTTAAAACCATTGTCAATCCAAATTATTAAAAATATGACTACACGTACCACCAAAAAAACCACAAACCCAACTTTAACCGCAAAAGAATTAGCAACTATTTTAAACGTTACTATATGCACCGCAAAAAAGTATATTTCAGATATGAAAGACTATTATAAACCTAAAAGTAACAAGGTTACATATATGCATTATGTAGATTATTTTGCAGTTCCTAAAGAAAAAAAGGTATAAAAAAGGTATAAAAAAGGGTGCATTTTTATCTGCACCCTCGTAATTGTGTTTAATTTGACTACACGAATAATAAAATTAACACATTACAAATTTATGGAAATTTACAATGCAACCGCTAAAACAAAGAGCGGAATTTTGCGAATTACAAAAAGTATTGGAGCATTTGTCTTCAATTCAGACCAATCATTTGTTGACTTAGCAAATGAAAAAATTACCTGCCATATAGAGCGTAGCAATGGCACAAATGAAGAAATAGCAACAAACATCTCTTTAGCTGCATTTATCGCTACTGCTGTTTTAGGCGAAGGTAAAATTATCGATGATGATGCTGGAGGTTCTTTTTCTGCTTTATGCGAATTAGGAAATTACGGCGCAATTCCTTTACAGGAAAATGAATCTATCGTTTTACAATTAACAGATTTAAAGTCTACAAAAACGTATCAAGTTAACGGGATTGAAATGCCTGTTCAAACCTTAGAGCGTTTGTTTATGACTGAAAAAGTCTTTTTATCAGGTCAAAAAAATAGAAGTTTTCAGGTTCTTGATTTTGATGAAGCTTTCATTATTGGAGATTTTGAAAAGTTAAGATTGACGTATCCAACTGATGAGGGTAGTCAAACCGTTGAGTATTCAAAACTTGAAATACGTGCTATATCTGCGGATTTAGGATTGCTTCGAGCAGGTTCATTTGAGCAACTTCAAAATACGGCTTTATCGCTAGTCGGGGTTTCAGACCTAGAAATATTTGCGAGCAATCAAGTAAATATAGTCTTAAGAGACATCAATAAATTATAATTATGGGGTTCTTTAAAAAACTATTTAAAAAGAAAAAAGGAGGTACATTTTTCGGTAACCTTATTCGAAAAGCTTCAAATGTTGCTACTGGTGGTATTTTAGGAAATGGCGAACAGTTAGCCAAACAAGACGCCAAATTCGAGCAACAAGAATACGATAGAGCAGTTTCCCAGCAACAAAAGCAATTATCTGCAAAAAGTATTGGTAACAAACTTGGACAGGCTTTAAAACCTACAGTAGATAAGGCTTTAAACAGTCAAACTGCTGATGATGTAAACAAAGCATTTACAAAGGCTTGGTTTAAAAAGAACATGGTAAAACTTATAGGCGGTTTAGTTGCTTTAATCGGTACTATAACCCTAGTCATGTGGTTATTTAAACGTAAAAAGAAAGGAACAAGATAATGGCTAGAACAACAAAAGTAGACGGAAAAAATTACACTAAAAAAAGTGGTGCTACTCATAGAACTTATATTCCTACGAGTTCTAAAAGTCCAAACAAAGGAAAAAACCAATATATCACAAACGGTTGGTTTCTTCGTAAAGGCGATTTAATGAATGTTAGTTGTGTTACAACAACTAAAAGTAGCGTAACACCTAAGGGGTGGATGGGTCATATTGCTTGTACTGTAATCAATAAAACCACAGGGGAGGAAACTTTTTTTTGGGGTTCTATGCAACAAAGCACTGGTAAGGTAGTCATAGAAAAATTATCTATGGTCTTAAGTCCTAAAGCACCTAACGGTGGTTATTGTGGTACGTTTATACGTTCAAATAACTAAACAACAAATTATATATATACATAAAAAAAGGAATGCCATGCTTAGTGCAAGCATTTCTTTTTTTTAAACCTTAAAAATTATCTAAATGAAATCAGTAATAAATATTTTTAAAATAGCTGTCAAATATGGCGCTGTAATTATGGCGGTTATTAATGTCTTTAAGTTTGCAATCGAACAATTCGAGGGCATTGATTTAAAAAAAGTAGAATCTAAAAAATAATAGAAAAATGTTATTAAAACTTAAAATTTGGTTACTACTATGGTTTTACAAAACCATAAACGGTTATTATACTGTAAGTACTAAGTTATTATTTGCGCAGGCATATCATGAAACAGGCAACTTTAAATCGGAAGTTTATAAGGAAAATAAAAATCTTTTTGGTATGCGTGAGGCAAAAGTCAGAAAAAAGACCGCTATCGGTACTAATAAAGGTCATGCAGTATATAAAAATCATCGCCAAAGTATTATCGATTATTTCTTACGTCAAAAAAACTTTAATATACCTAATTCATCTGATAACACATATATGTTAAATACGGTTGCAAGTAATTATGCGGAAGACCCTTTGTATTTACAAAAATGGCGTGCTTTAAAAACCAAAGTAAAAGTACCTTTTGTAGTTAATATTTTAGTTTATGGAGGACTTTTTTTTTTACTACTAATTATGTTTTTAATCTTACGGAAAACCTCAAAACAATAAATTGAAATGAAAAATATATTTGAAAACTTAAAAAAATGGTGGTGGGTTTTTCCGCTTTTAGCTCTGGTTATCTCTTTAACTTTAGTCATTTGGAAAAAACTAAAAAAGAAACCACAAGATGAAACTGCTAACGCAGATACATTAATGTCAAAAATAGGAGTGCCAACATTAAAAAGAGCAGTTTTAAATAAAAAAGCTATTGACCTAGCCCAATATTTAGGCACCTCTTATGATTGGTTTGACCCTCGCAGATGGTACGAAAAAGACAAAGAAGCTTTTGAAGTCATTAAAAACGTGTCTCAATCCGATTTTGATATTATAGCCAAATTATACTTTGAGATATACGCAAAAGGACACACATTATTAAGTGACCTCGCAAAATATCTAGACACAAAATATTACTCACAATTAAACTTTAAATAATGCAAGCTAAATTATTATATATCAATGAAAACCGTACTATCGTTGAATCGATAGGCGTTGAAGTTAATGATACTTTTGTCTTTAATTTTGAAGAAAAGAATTTTGTATTTGCGCTCTTCTTAGATGGCAAACGTGCTACAAGTTCAGAACTTACAACAATAGAGCAGTATGCATGTACAGTATCAGGCATACCATTTCAAACAGAATTAAAAGATTATTCTCAAACAGGTAGAGCATTAATTTTGCAAAAGGAACTTTTTACAATAGTTAAAGGCGAACAAATTGAATCTCCTGTTATTCAGTTTCCTGCACCTACAATACAGGAGCAGGCACAGGCTTTTATAGATTTAGAAATTCAGAAAGTTAAATTATTTAGCGGTTTAAATCCTGATTTTATGTATACCTATGAATCAAGGGAGTTATTTCGAACTGAAGCAAATATTCAAAACGGTGATGATGGTTTAATACATGGTTTGTATGGTTTCATTCATGATGCTCCTTATGATAATGTAAATGAAAGGACTTCTAATAATGCCTTTAAATCATCTAATCATATAGCAATTAATGGTTATCCTGTTCAATCTCTTTTAGGTGGTTTAGCTAACGCTTCCGTTAGATTATTTTTCACAGGTGTTATCGTAAAAGAATATGGAGGTTTACCAAATCCATAATGCAATCATTTTCTTTTGAAATTTCAACCTGGAGAAACGTACTCCAGTTTAAACTGCTATCAATCCCCTACTCTTTTTCGTTGGGGATTGTTTGCTTTGATACTCTTTTTGTGTAGTAACTTTTTTTTACATATATTTACGGTGCTCAAATTATTAAAATAATAAACATATGATACTACACAAAACTTGTATTCCAGCATCTGGGGTACGTTTCCCTTTTTACAGGATAAAGCGATTTTCAAATGCCCTTGAAAATCAAGACACTAAACCAACGAAGAAAATTAAATTTAATTTTCAAGGCGAAAGGACTGCCAGTATTGAGGTGCAGCCACCTCAGGTGCTACACCAGTAGTGTTTGATTCTTTACATAAAGAATAAATTAAATGCTTCCTTTTAAAAACATGAAACATCAACCCATAAAAAAACACTCATTATCGGTGCTCAAACCTAGAGTGTTTTATAATTTAAATAATAAACAGGTTCAAAGATATAAAAAATTCTCGTACTAATACCCATATTATGTAAAATAGAATATTTTAAACCTGCTACACTATTCTTAAAAAGCGATATAAAAAATTATTAATTTCAACTTTATAGAATACTTAATTATTATTAAAACTTCCGCATCTTTGCAAAAATTAAGTAAAGTGGATTTTAAAAACAAAGACCTTATAATTTTCGATTTTGATGGAACGCTAATAAACAGTATTCCAGACTTAACTTTGGCAGTAAATAATATGTTAGCGCATTATAATTTTCCGCCATTAACAATTAAGCAAGTAACACCATTTATTGGTAATGGCGCTAAACCTTTAGTAAAAAGAGCTTTAGAACATGCATTACAAAGTAAAAAACTAACAAGTTCTCTTTTAGAAGAAGCTTTAATCATTTATTTTAAAGCTTATAAAGATGTTACTTGTATTGATACATTTATGTATCCTGGTGTATTAGAAACATTACAGTATCTAGATAAAAAAGGTTATAAAATGGCCATTTGTACTAATAAACCTTTCGATTTTATAGAACCTATATTAGATACATTAGAAATTAAGCATTTCTTTAAATGTTGGATTGGTGAAGATTCCTTACCTGAGAAAAAACCAGAGGCTGCTCCCCTGTTATATTTAGCAAATAAAATGGATACCTTTATAAATAACAGCATAATGGTTGGAGACTCTAAAAATGATATTCTTGCAGCTCAAAATTCTAATATGGAAAGTATTGGAGTCAGTTACGGTTATAACTACAACGAAAATATATCAGATTATAATCCTACTGTTGTTGTCGATGATTTCGCTAGCCTAAAAGAACTATTCTAAACATGGATAAAATTTATAATGTTGGTGTTATAGGCGGAGGTGTTTCTGGAGTTGTTATAGCATTAGAGCTCACTAAATATGGTGTTGAAACTGTTTTGTTTGAACAAGAAGAAAGTGTTGTTAATGGTGGCCCTTTTTGTCATTTACATGCCGGTGGAAATTTATATCCAGACATATCTGATGAACAGTGTAAACTGCTCATGAAGCAATCTATAGATATGGCCAGATTATTCCCCGAATCTATTGACGAAAGACCAACATTTATAAGCATTCCTAAATCTGCAAAATACGACGTACATATCATTGAGAATCGTCTCAAAATGTTAGTCAATTATTACACTTCATTAATTGAAGACGATCCCCACAATGCCATTCTTGGTGCTCCAAAAGATTATTACAAAACATATACTAAAGACGATTTATTAACATTAAAGCAACAACCCGTTGTAAAGCATCCAAACACTTCAGATGAATGGATGTCTAATGCTATTAAATTAATTGATTGCGATACGTTAAAAACCCCCGTTATTTTGGTTCAAGAATACGGATGGAACCTTTTCAGATTAGGAGCTCAAGCACAATTGGCCTTAAATAAAACCGAAAAATGCCTTCTGAAATTAAATACTACTATTACCAGTATTAAAGATGTTAGAAATCAAAATTTAGAGTACAACTGGGAAATATGTACTAATGATGCGGTTTATAAAGTTAAATATTTAGTTAATTCATCTGGTTTTAAAACTGGAGAATTTGATGAGTCCTTACATTTAAAAAAGAAACGCTTAATAGAATTTAAAGCAGCTTATGTTTCAAAATGGCAACCTATTTCTGGCTTAATACCAGAACTCATTTTTCATGGTGAACGTGGTACACCAAATGGGATGGCGCAACTTACACCCTATAGCGATGATTATTATCAAATTCATGGCATGACAAAAGGGATTACCTTATTCGAAAACGGATTGGTAGAAACAAAAGGCAACGAAGCACAACCTGAATTTAATGACAACATCAAACAAAAATTACATCGTGGTTGGAAAGCCGAAGACATAAAAGAAAGAACAGAAAAGGCTATTGAATTTGTTTCTAAATATGTGCCTTCATTTAAATCTGCTTCTATTGGCGGACCGCCATTATACGGTGCTCAGCAAATACCAGGTAATGATCCCAACCTAAGGGTTGGCGAGGTTAGTTTTCCTTCTAAATTTTATGCACGCAGCGAAATAGTTAAGGCGTCTTCTGCTTTAACTGTAGCCCATCAAATTTTAGATAACATTCAGGAAGAAGACATTATTCCTTCAATTAATAAAGTAATAAACAAACATGAAGTACTTGATAGTGTTTCAAAAGATGATATTGATAAACTAGCTCGCGAATTTGCTGTTAATCGTGGTTACCCTGAAGCATTAGCACAATTACTTATTAAGAGCATATAAATAAAGCTTAATACGTTAAAGTTTTATCAAAATGAAACAGATAATATTAAACTCAAAAATTATACACTTATATTTGCGTGCCTAAAATTTATCAGTGAAAATGAAACCTAAATCAGATCCCAAATCTAAAGTTGGAAAATCTAAATTTCAACTACTACATCAATACTACTCTTATACAGGGTTTTATACTTTTGTATGGGACGCTGTAAAAAAAGCATTGCCATATATTATTGGTATAGTGGTTTTGGTGTATACGGTTAATCATTTTTTTAATATAAATGAAGCCTTAACACAACTAACCGAAATACTTCCTGTTTACGGTGTTTTAAGTTTCTTTTTTGTTTCCGAAACACTTTTAGGTCTTGTTCCTCCAGAAATATTCATTGCTTGGGCAGGAAAAATGTATAGTCCTTGGTTATATTTAGGAATTTTATCGGTTTTGTCTTATGGTGGCGGACTTCTTTCTTATTGGCTAGGGCGAACTATTACCAAAATTCCTTCGGTACATAAATACATTGAAGTTAAAATGGAAAAACAATTAAAAAACTCTAAAAAATGGGGTGGTTTTTTAATTATGGTAGGAGCTGTATTACCACTACCCTTTTCTATTGCTTGTATAGCCGCTGGTATTATTGAGTTTCCTTTTAAAAATGTGATGATTTACGGAGCCTTACGCTTTGTTCGTTTTGCTATCTATGGTCTTATCATTTTTAATGCCTTATAAATTCTAATTAATTTCTTTTAGGATTTATATACTTTAAATCAAGGTTATATTCTTTTTCTAGTTTATTTTTGTTTGAAAATTAATTTATGTTTTCATTACTTAATATTTTCAGAATTACGGCTCTTTTAGAAGGAATCTCTTATATTTTATTATTATTTATAGCAACGCCTATTAAATATTTTACAGGCGATCCTCAATATGTAAAACTACTAGGTTTGCCACATGGTATGCTTTTTATATTATACATTATTCTAGCTTTTTTAATTAAAAGTGAAATGAAATGGACAAATAAAACCTTTCTTTTTGTGCTATTAGCATCTATAATTCCTTTCGGAACCTTTTATGTAGAAAGAAAATATTTAAAAACTAAAGCGTAATGCAAACTGATACTATAACAGAAGTTATTGAAAATACTAAGTATTCACACCTATTGTATGATTATTTAGTGGATACCGTTCAATTAAGCGCACAATCTGCGAAGTATTTAAATATGCTAGCCTTATTGATTGCGTTACTTATTATTGTTTTTGTTGTAGACTTTGTCATCAGGAAACTATTATTAACAGCATTTACTCAATTTGCCGAAATTTCTAAATCAAATTTTGACGATTTATTAGTAAAAAATAAGGTGCCTCGTAATATTGCACATATTATCCCATTATTAATTGCTTTAGAGTTTATTGATATTGTTTTTATAGACTTCCCTCCTTTTGAAAACTTTGTAGAAAAAGGGTTAAAAGTGTTTGCCATTATATTAACACTTTGGATTGTTAGAAGCCTACTAAACACTGTAAAAGATTATTTAAAAACCTTACCCAATTTAAAAGATAAACCTATAGATAGTTATATTCAAGTATTCATGATTTTTGCATGGATAGCTGGATTTATGTCGGCTATAGCTATTGCTACAGATATTCCGTTTTTAAAGTTTGTTACAGGTCTTGGAGCTATTTCGGCAGTTATCATATTAGTATTTAAAGATACTATTATGGGCTTTGTTGCCAGTATTCAAGTGTCTATAAACGATATGGTACGCATTGGGGATTGGATAACTTTTGAAAAATATGGTGCCGATGGTGATGTTATTGAAATAAATTTAGCCACGGTAAAAGTTCAGAATTTCGATAAAACCATCACAACCATTCCAACCTATGCCCTTATTTCCGATTCGTTTAAAAACTGGCGAGGAATGACGAGTTCTGAAGGCAGACGAATAAAACGAGCTTTGTTTATTAAACAAGATGGTATTAAATATTTAACAGATACTGATGTTGAAAAACTAAAAAGCATTCAACTTTTAACCTCTTATTTAGAAGGCAGACAAGCAGATATTAAAACGTATAACGAAACAAATACAATTAATAAAGACTTATTATTAAACGGTAGAAACCTGACTAATATTGGTGTTTTTAGAAAATATATCGATTCGTATTTAAAGCATCATTCTGCTATTAATAAAGATATGATGATTATGGCGCGTCAATTAGCACCAACCACTCAAGGAATTCCTTTAGAAATTTATGCTTTTAGTAGCGATAAGCGTTGGGAAAATTACGAATATATTATGTCTGATATCTTCGATCATTTATTAGCAGCCCTTCCCTACTTTGAATTAGAGGTTTTTGAGTTGCCTAGTAACCTAAATTCCATTTAAGAAACTGCAAATATTAGTATTAAGATTAATATATATATTGCTATAACTCTATAATAATTTATAATAGAGTTTTAAAGCTTAGATAATTTGTTCTTTTTAGAGGATTTCAATTTGTAAACTAACATCAAACCTCCTCTATAAGGTAAAAACTCACCACTTTTATTATATTTTTTAGCACCATCTATACGATTGTTTGTAGAAAGCTTATAACCTTTATAATAACCTTGTTGATTACCTCCTCCTAGAAACAACTCTAAATTAAGCCTATCATTCCAATTGAATTGATACCCTATAGTTACACCATAAAACAAACTATACCCCTCTTGATAAGAATCTGTATTATAATTACTCCATTTTTGCAGTTTATATTTTGATCCTCCTATATGCACACCAGTAAAAAAACCATACCCACTTACTCTAGGATAAAATCTAAATTCAGGAAAAAGTGTAATAAATCTAATAGGATTTCCATTAATAGTCCAAAAAGAGGCAGCTACATCAAACTGAAAAGTTGTTTTCTCTCCCAATTTTGTTTCTATACCAAAATTTGGAATTCCAGCCAATCCTGATATGTTAGCTTTTATACTTGTTTCTTGAGCACAGATAAGTATAGGGGAAAGAATTAATAAACTAATTAACATGATTTTCTTCATAAACTTAATTTTAAACAAATTATAATTGATTTAGATGTAACAGCTCCCATATTATATAAATAAAAAAGGATTCAATAAATATACTGAATCCTCTTTCCTTATTTAAAAATAATTCCTTTATACTAGATATTAGCAGCTAACCAGTCACCAACTTCTTTAGTACCGTATGATTTTCCACCGTCAGCTAAATCTTCAGTAACAATTCCCCCAGCTAAGGCTTTATTAACAGCATCTCTAATAGCTTTACCTTCTTCTGGTAAGTTAAAAGCTGTTTCAAACATCATAGCTGCCGATAAAACAGTTGCCATAGGATTTGCAATATTTAATCCAGTTGCTTGTGGGTACGATCCGTGAATTGGTTCGAATAAAGCAATATCAGACCCCATAGATGCAGATGGCATAAGTCCCATAGATCCTGAAATTACAGAAGCCTCATCAGTTAAAATATCACCAAATAAGTTTTCAGTAATTAATACATCGTAGCTATTTGGCCATTGTACCAAACGCATCGCTACCGCATCAACAAACTCATAACTTACTTCAACCTCTGGATAATCTTTTTCCATAGCTTGAACCGTTTCTCTCCATAAACGAGACGTTTCTAATACGTTGGCTTTATCAACACAACATAATTTTTTAGAACGTGTCATTGCTAATTCAAAACCTTTTTTAGCTAAACGTTGTACTTCTTCTCTTGTATAAACACAGTTATCAAAAGCTGTTTCTCCACCATCTCTTCTACCCTTTTCGCCAAAGTAAATTCCACCAGTTAACTCACGTAAAAACACTAAATCAGTACCTTCAATACGCTCTTGTTTTAAAGGGGATTTATCTAATAAAGAAGGAAATGTAAATGTTGGACGTACATTGGCAAATAAGCCTAATTTTTTACGCATTTTTAATAAACCTTGCTCCGGACGTACAGGCGCAGAAGGATCATTATCAAATTTTGGGTGCCCAATAGCTCCAAATAAAACCGCATCAGCAGCAGCACAAACCTCATGTGTACTGTCTGGGTAAGGTTCTCCAACAGCATCAATAGCTGCAGCACCTGTTAAAGCTGGTTTCCAAGTTATTTCATGTCCAAATTTTGCAGCAACAGCATCACTCACTTTTACAGCTTGATCTATTACTTCTGGTCCTATGCCGTCTCCGGCTAAAAGAGCAATATTAAATTTCATCTATTTTGTTTTTAATCTTATTTTTAAATTTATTTTTTCTTGCGTTACCCTAAAAAGGGTCGGGCTTTCAGCTATATCTTTTTTGTTTTTAATAACAAAAAAGGATGCCGCATCAATCCCTAACGCGCTAACCATTTAGCCCTCTAACTAATAATAATGTTTAGCATTTTCTCAGTAGCTTTAATAGCAGATACTGTTTGATCTGAATCTAAACCACGAGTTTTAAATTCTCTATCAGCATTTTTCCAAGTAATAATGGTTTCACATAAAGCATCCGAATGACTTCCAGGAGGTATTCTCACCGCATAATCAATCAAATTAGCAAGTATCATATTTTTCTTTTTAAATACACTTCTAATAGCATTCATAAACGCATCAAACTGTCCATCACCTTGCGCATGCTCTTCAAAAGTCTCATTATTTATAGTAATTGATACCGTTGTTGAAGGTTTCAACCCTTTAGAATGTGTTAACACATAAGAGTTTACCTTTACCTTTTCTTCATAGGTTCTATCTAAAACATCCGAAATAATATAAGGTAAATCCTCTTTAGTAACCACTTGTTTTTTATCTCCTAACTCAATAATACGTTGCGTTACTTTTCGTAAATCGGCATCATTAAGCTGAAGTCCTAATTCTTGTAAATTCTTCTGTATATTAGCTTTTCCAGACGATTTTCCTAAAGCATATTGACGTGTTCTACCAAAACGCTCTGGCATCAACTCACTAAAATACAAGTTGTTTTTATTATCGCCATCAGCATGAATTCCAGCTGTTTGTGTAAATACATTAGCACCAACAACAGGTTTGTTAGACGGAATCATAACCCCCGAAAACGTTTCTATTAACTTACTAATAGTAAATAAAAAGGTTTCATTAACGCCAATTTCAATATTTGGCATAAAATCATTAATAACTGCAATAGTACTGGCCATTGGTGCATTTCCTGCACGCTCACCCATACCATTTATTGTTAAATGCAAACCATCGGCTCCTGCTTTTAAACCTTCCATAGCGTTAGATACGCCTAAATCGTAATCGTTATGCGTATGGAAATCAAAATGTAGATTAGGATATAAATCTTTAATCTCTTTAATATAAGTGTATGATTCTTCTGGTGTTAAAACACCTAAAGTATCTGGTAGCATAATACGCTTTACAGGTTGCGTTGCTAAAAAGGCTAAAAACTGAAAAACATAGTCTTTAGAATTTCGCATGCCATTGCTCCAATCTTCTAAATAAACATTCGTATCAATACCTTTTTCTTCCGCGAAAGCGATATTTTCTTCTATTTCTTTAAAATGCTGATTTGGAGTCTTTTTAAGCTGGTGTGTTAAATGATTTAATGAACCTTTAGTTAACAGGTTTTGAACCTTTGCACCTGCATCAATCATCCACTGTATAGACACACCATTATCAACAAAAGTTAATACTTCAACAGCATTTAAATAGTTGTTTTCAGAAGCCCATTGGGTAACATCTTTAACCGCTTGAAGTTCACCTTCAGACACACGTGCCGATGCTATTTCAATACGATCTACTTTTAATTCTTCTAGTAAAAGCTTTGCAATAGTAAGCTTCTCTGAAGCAGAAAACGACACGCTCGAGGTTTGTTCACCATCGCGCAATGTCGTATCCATTATTTCTATTTTCTTCAAACTCATTTAAAAAGGACGAGATTCTGCAAATGTTTCAATCTCACTTTTCATGTTTTGTAAATAGTCTATATCATCAAAACCATTTAGCATATTATCTTTTTTATATCCATTGATATCAAAAGACTCTTGTGTTCCAGAAGCTGGTAACGTAATAGTTTGAGCTTGTAAATCAATCACTAACTCTGTATTAGGATCGGCATAAATAGCTTCAAATATTTCATTTGAAAATTCTGGACTAATTTGTACTGGTAATACACCAATATTTAAACAGTTATTCTTAAAAATATCTGCAAAAAAACTAGATACTACACAACGAAAACCATAATCGTATACTGCCCAAGCAGCGTGCTCTCTAGAAGATCCTGAACCAAAGTTCTTACCTCCAACTAATATCTTTCCTTTATATATAGGATTGTTTAAAACAAAATCTTGTTTTGGTGTATCATCACCATTATATCTCCAGTCACGGAATAAATTATCTCCAAAACCATCACGCGTAGTCGCTTTTAAAAAACGAGCTGGTATAATTTGATCGGTGTCTACATTCTCAATTGGCAATGGAACTGCAGTACTTGTTAGTGTTGTAAATTTATCGTAAGCCATAATTTTAGTATTCAGTCTGCCAGTAATCAGTTGGCAGTATATTATATTTTTATTTAATTTTCATACATCAACAATATTATTCAGTTTTTAACTGAGAACTGCTGACTGTTAACTGCAAACTTATAAAAGCTCTCTTGGATCTGTAACAACGCCTGTAACTGCAGCGGCTGCAGCCACTAATGGACTTGCTAATAATGTTCTTGATCCTGGTCCTTGACGACCTTCAAAGTTTCTGTTAGAAGTACTTACAGCATATTTTCCTGCCGGTACTTTATCATCGTTCATTGCTAAACAAGCAGAACAACCTGGTTCTCTTAAAACAAATCCAGCTTCTTCAAAAATATCTAATAAGCCTTCTTCTTTTATTTTAGCTTCAACAATATGAGATCCTGGTACTAACCAAGCCGTAACATTATCGGCCTTTTGTCTTCCTTTTACAATAGAAGCGAAAGCACGGAAATCTTCAATACGTCCGTTAGTACAACTACCAATAAATACGTAATCGATTTTCTTACCAATCATTTGTTCATCTTCAGCGTAACCCATATAAGCTAAAGACTTATCGTAAGTTGCTTTACCTCCTTCAACAGATTCTGCAGAAGGAATATTTTTAGAAATCCCCATACCCATTCCTGGATTGGTTCCATAAGTAATCATTGGTTCTATATCTGCAGCATTAAAAACTAATTCTTTATCGAAAGTAGCGCCTTCATCTGTTTTTAAAGTTTCCCAGTATGCCATGGCTTTATCCCAATCTGCACCTTTAGGAGCCATAGGACGCCCTTTTACATACTCAAATGTTTTTTCATCTGGAGCAATCATTCCACCACGTGCACCCATCTCAATAGATAAGTTACAAACCGTCATACGACCTTCCATAGTCATGTTTTCAAAAACATCACCTGCATATTCTACAAAATAACCCGTAGCACCAGAAGTTGTTAATTGAGAAATAATATATAAACCAACATCTTTAGGCGTTACACCTTTGCTTAAAGGCCCGTTAATGCTAATACGCATTTTCTTTGGCTTAGGTTGCATGATACATTGTGTGGTTAAAACCATTTCAACCTCAGAAGTACCAATACCAAAAGCAATAGCACCAAATGCACCGTGAGTTGATGTATGTGAATCCCCACAAACAATAGTTGCTCCTGGAAGTGTAATACCGTTTTCTGGTCCTACAACGTGAACAATACCATTGTTTTGATGTCCTAATCCCCAGTGACTAATACCATATTCATTAGCATTATCTTCTAATGTTTTTAACTGATTTGCCGATAAAGGATCTTCAACTGGTAAATGTTGATTAATAGTTGGTGTATTATGATCTGCAACAGCAAACGTACGCTCTGGATACAATACACTTAAACCTCTACTTTTTAAACCAACAAAGGCTACAGGACTCGTAACTTCATGAATTAAATGACGGTCTATAAAAAACACATCTGGTCCATCTGCTATACTTCGCACTACATGCGAATCCCATACTTTATCAAACAATGATTTACTCATAATTCTATTTTATATTCTATTTATTTATATATTTATCATTACTAAAAATTAATTTCATTTTTAGCAAGTTGACAAATTTAAAAAAAACTAGTTTTTTTAATAGGTATTAGGCAACAATCTATATTACTTTTATAATATTATTAATGGAATAGAGAAAAAACGATTATAATTTAACAGAAAAGCAAAATTGATTATAAATTTTAAAGCCTAATTATTTTAATCTATCGTGCACATATTCTATTTGAGTTTTTCCATGTGGTTTAACCTTTCCATCTGATCCAATATTTACCATTACAATGTTTGAAATAGTTATAATTGTTTCGTGAGTCATTTTGTTTCTTACTTCACAACTTAATGTTAATGATGCACTCCCAAAATTAACCACTTCAATGCCTATTTCTATAATATCACCTTGTCGTGCCGAGGCTTTAAAATCTATTTCACTTATGTATTTTGTTACAACTTTTTGATTCTCTAATTGTATGATGGTATATAACGCAGCTTCTTCGTCTATCCATTCTAATAATCGGCCACCAAATAACGTTCCGTTAGCATTTAAATCTTCTGGTTTTACCCATTTTCTAGTATGAAATCTCATGTGTTTTTAATAAATTTTAATATTCGTATTTACATGTTTTAGGCAAAGTAAAATCTATATTTTTTGAACTGATTCTGCTTCGAAATTACATCTAAAACATATTTTTTTTTAAAGATAAAAATCTATTTTGTTAATAACCCAGTTAACAAGTATCGTTTTCAAAAATATTTTCAGGTTTAATAATTTATATTTTTATTAAAACTCTAAATCATGAATGAAAGACACTTAAATTTAAAAAGTATTCGTCCTACCATTGCCTCTGCAACAATTAATGATAATATGAGTAGTGATGAGCGTTTCCAGAATTTAGTATTGCGCCCTGTTATTAAACTTCAAAATGATTTGCTTATTGAAGTTTTTAAAAATTACATTGTTAAGCATAAATCTGTTTTTTATGGTTTAACACTTGAAAAACGGATAGATTATATTGAAAATACTATTCAGAAAGACATAAAATTTAGAAACTCCTTAAAAGGTATGATTATCGGGCAATTTACTGTTGAAGAATATTTAATTTATATTCAAAATTCATCAGCATTAAACAAGCGTATGATGAATATTGTAAAAGAACGTTTATTGAGTAATATTCAACTTTTTGAAAAACCTGAGTTGCTAGAAGCTGTTTAAAATAAGCGTTAGCAAAAGATATGCGATTTATCGCATGCTTTCGAAATGACAAAACTAAATTAACGACTCACCATTTAAATCGGTAGTAAGCACATCGCTCATATAATCAAAATATGGGCGAATAGCTTTAAATGCATTACTTATTTCATTTATAAAATTAGGGTCTAGCACTTCTTTATCGGTATATTTCTTAGTAAATATATACTGTTTCTTTTTTATTAAATCGATGGCTTTATGCTCTTTATTAAATCCGCGAGGTGCTGTTTTTACTTCATCACCCACAAATGTATTTCCCCAAATACTACTAAATTCCTCATTAGATAATATCTCTCTAATTTCAGAGTCGTCCATTTCAAATTCTTTACGAATACGCATTAAATCGGCTGGAGCAGGTTCCCAAAAACCAGTTGCAATAAAACTTTCATTGTTAGGTTGAAGATGCAAATAATAACCACCTCTTAAATGTGGCTTGGTTCTATGAAACGAACCTCCAAAATGTGTTTTGTAAGGTAATTTGTTTTTTGAAAAACGCACATCTCTATAGATTCTAAAAATTTTTAATTTATCAATAGAATCATGTGTGTTTAAGATTTCATAAATTGTATTATAAAATGCCTTAACGTCTTTTTCAATAGCTTTAAATTCCGGTTTGTTTTCGTTAAACCAATCGCGATTGTTATTTTTTTCTAATTTCTTGAAGAACGAAAACACGTCTTTTGACACTGTATGACTCATAATTGTTTAATTGAAAGATTAAAACTTATGTCGTTAATTGGTTGTCTAAATTACAAAACACCATTAACTATTCAAATTCAATACTATTAAGAATTAAACCCGAAGCAGGTGCAATATAATTCATTTTAATGTCGCTATCTGGCTTCAAACTGTTTTCTATCGTTTCTATAGTCAATTTACCTTTACCTAAATCGATGAGAGTCCCCATGATTAATCGAATTTGATTACGCATAAACCCTTTGCCTCTCACTTTTAATAAGTATGTTTTTTTAGGAAAATAATTAGCTGTATACACGGTGTTTTCTACCAATTCGCAACTTAGAATTTCACGATTATAGATGCCATTATCAGTAGGACGAAAACAGTAGGATTTAAAATAGTGCTCACCTTCAAAAAGTTTAGCACCTTTTTTCATGATATCTATATCTAAATCATCTAAAATAGTCGTCATTATTGGTGCACAAAACGGATGACATTTTTCACCGTAAGCAAACAAATAAATATATTCTTTAACTTTTGAATGCTGAATGATATTAAATTGAGCATCAACTTCTTTAATACCTAACGCTCGAATATCTTGTGGCAAATTATGATTAAACAACTCTAAAAAAGCAGTTTCATCTTCAATAGGTTCAAATAGAAACAATTCGAATGCAGCACTTTCAGCCGAAACCATTGCATCAGTTCTTCCAGAACCCAAACTTTTAAATCGTTTGCCTTCTAAAATAAAATTTAAGGTTCTATCAATCATCAAGTGAATCGTTTTTACATCAGGTTGTTTTTGCCAACCATGAAAACGATAGCCTAAATATTGAATGGTAATAACGTAGAAGTATTTTTTCATTTAAATTTTAAAAAGAGCTGGGAAAGTAAGTTAATTATTAATTATAACAAAAATTTTATAACTTGTATTGCTATTAACTAACTATAAATAAATTATTATGAATGCAACATTAACAAACAAGCCTCCTATCTGGTTTTGGATTGTGAGTATAATAGCTCTAATTTGGAATGGACTTGGAGTTAACGGATATTTAAGTCAAGCTTATAATACTGAGAGCTATAGAAACTCATATACACCTGAACAGCTTGAAATTGCTGCTAGTTTACCTTCTTGGACTATGGGTGCTTTTGCTATCGCAGTATTTTCAGCACTTATTGGAGCAATTTGTCTTTTATTGCGAAAAAAAATAGCATACAGTTTATTTTTAATATCATTATTGGCTGTTATTGCGCAAATGGGATATTCACTAACAAAAGGCTATACTGACAATATTGCAATGACTATTAGCATTATTGTTTTTGCTATTTTCTTAGTATGGTTTTCAAAAACATCAAAGTCAAAAGGTTGGATAGCTTAATATCAAATATTATGAAACAAAAAAGGTGTTAAGTTTAATCTAACACCTTTTTTGTTTCAATTAATTATTTATGCCTTCCTATTAATTCCTTTTCAATATCTTTTAAAGTAAACCCTTTGGCTTGTAACAACATTAGATAGTGAAACAATAAATCTGCCGACTCATAAAGAAACAACTCATCATTATTATCCATAGCCTCAATAACGGTTTCAACAGCCTCCTCGCCTACTTTCTGAGCTACTTTATTAATGCCTTTTGCAAATAAACTAGCTACATAAGATTTTTGAGTATCTTTATTTGCAACACGTTCAGTAATAACATCTTCTAAGGTTGAAAAGAAACCATAATTTGATTTATTTTCTTCTCCCCAACAATTGTCTGTTCCTTTATGACATGTTGGTCCAACTGGATTTACTTGAATAAGTAAAGAATCATTATCACAATCGTTCTTTATATCTACCAGATTTAAAAAGTTACCACTTTCTTCGCCTTTAGTCCATAAACGCTGTTTACTTCTACTAAAAAAAGTTACCTGTTTTGTATCTATTGTTTTTTTATAGGCTTCATCATTCATATACCCCAACATCAATACATTTTTTGTTGTAGCGTCTTGAATTATTGCTGGTACTAGTCCGTTTGAATCGTATTTAATTTCCATAATATTGTTATTCCTGTAAAGTCAGGAACCTTATTAATTTGACTTCAATTTATAATCGGTACTAAAATGACACTTCGACTGCGCTCAGTGTGACATTATTAGTGTAACAGAAGCTATAATCGTACTTCTATATTGTTTTCTTTTAATTCTTTTTTCAAATCTGGAATAGGGATTTCTCCAAAGTGAAATACACTTGCTGCTAATGCGGCGTCTGCTTTTCCTTCTTTAAAAGTATCTATAAAATGTTGAACATTTCCTGCACCTCCAGATGCTATTATTGGAATATTTAATTCCTCTGATAATTTAGCTAAAGCTTCATTAGCGAATCCGTTTTTAGTACC
Source organism: Thalassobellus citreus (assembly GCF_044385915.1). Classification (NCBI taxonomy): domain Bacteria; kingdom Pseudomonadati; phylum Bacteroidota; class Flavobacteriia; order Flavobacteriales; family Flavobacteriaceae; genus Thalassobellus; species Thalassobellus citreus. The sequence continues at coordinate 251,995 of NZ_JBISCC010000130.1, forward strand.
ATCATGATTCATAGAAGTAAATAAAATTTCTCCTGCGCCACGTTCTTCAACTTCCTTAGCCCATTCAAATAAATCAATATCTGTTGGAATACTGCCGCCTGCTAAATGCACTTTCCAAGCACCATCAACTTGTTTTGCGTCAATAGCCACTACGACACATTGACTCCCGAATTTATTAGATAATTCGTTAACCAATTCAGGTCTTTTTACTGCAGAAGAATTAATAGAAACCTTATCTGCACCACATTGAAGCAATGTATCTACGTGTTCTACTGAAGAAATACCACCTCCTACTGTAAATGGAATATTGACTTGTTCAGCAACATGTAAAACCATTTCTAAAGTAGTTCCTCTGCCTTCTAATGTGGCAGAAATATCTAGAAAAACTAATTCGTCTGCTCCAAAATCAGCATATTGCTTTGCTAATTCTACCGGATCTCCTGCATCACGTAAATCGACAAAATTAACGCCTTTTACAGTACGTCCGTTTTTAATATCTAAACAAGGAATAATTCGTTTTGTTAACATTTATACAAATTTCTCTAATTGTTTTAAACTTATTCTGTTTTCATAAATAGCTTTCCCAATAATAACACCTTCACAGCCTATTTCTTTTAAAATTGGTAATTCATCAATATGTGAAATACCTCCTGAAGCTATTAAGCTTACAGATTGCGCATTGCTACTATTAGAACATTCTGATATAATTTGTTTATATAATTCTACCGACGGCCCTTGTAACATACCATCTTTAGAAATATCAGTACAAATAACATATTTAATTCTCTTTTTCTGATATGCCTTTATAAACGGAATAACATCTTCTTTACTCTGCTCCATCCAGCCACCAATCGATATTTTTCCATTGTCACTATCGGCACCCAAAATGATTTTTTCAGCACCATATTTAGACAACCAACCTTCAAAAGTTTCTGGGTCTTTAACAGCAATACTGCCACCAGTTATTTGTTTTGCTCCAGAATTAAAGGCGATATGTAAATCTTCATTTGTTTTTAAACCACCACCAAAATCTATTTTAAGATTCGTTTTAGATGTGATTTGTTCCAACACTTTATAATTTACAATATGCTGCGCTTTGGCACCATCTAAATCGACTAAATGCAAATATTCAATACCTGAATCTTCAAACATTTTTGCAACTTCAAGTGGGTTTTCGTTATAAACTTTTTTTGTTTCGTAATCTCCTTTGGTTAAACGAACACATTTTCCGTCTATAATATCTATGGCTGGTATTATTCTCATTTTTATAAATCTAAAAAATTCTTCAAAATTTGTTCTCCTGCTAAACTACTCTTTTCTGGGTGAAATTGAACACCATAAAAATTATTATGCTGTAAAGCAGATGCGTAATTAATATCGTAATCTGTTGCAGCTATGGTTTCTTTACAATGTTCGGCGTAATAACTATGAATTAAGTACATATATTCATTTTCTTTTATGCCTTTAAATAAATCTGATTTTAGATCTTTTATAACATTCCAGCCCATTTGCGGTACTTTCACATTGTCAGCAAAACGTTTAACATCTGTTTGAAAAATGCCTAACCCTTTGGTGTTTCCTTCCTCTGTCGATTTACAAAGTAATTGCATCCCTAAACAAATTCCTAAAACGGGTTGTTTTAAAGTTGGAATCAATTTATCTAACCCACTTTCTCGCAACATTTTCATAGCACTACTCGCTTCTCCTACGCCTGGGAAAATAATTTTGTCGGCAGCCATAATTTCATCAGGATCATTTGACAAAATAGCATTAACACCTAAACGTTTAAAAGCAAATTGTATGCTTTTTATATTTCCTGCTCCGTAATTTATTATAACTACAGTTGCCCCATCTAGCTTCCCCGAAGGGGAAGAACTCTCATTCTTTTCTATAAATTCACTCATATTTTTAGTAATCTTTAACTCCTTCCCTTTGGGAAGGTTGGGATGGGCTTTTATAGCATTCCTTTAGTACTTGGTAAAAACATTTTGTTTGAGTCTCTTTTCACTGCCATTTTCATAGCTTTTGCGAAGGCTTTAAAAATGCCTTCTATTTTGTGATGTTCGTTTACGCCTTCTGCTTTAACATTTAAATTACATTTGGCGCCATCTGTAAACGATTTAAATAAGTGAAAAAACATTTCTGTTGGCATATCACCAATTTTTTCACGCTTAAACTCTGCATCCCATTCTAACCAGTTTCTGCCTCCAAAATCGACAGCTACTTGCGCTAAGCAATCATCCATTGGTAAACAGAATCCGTAACGCTCTATGCCTAATTTATTACCGAGTGCCTTATTGAATAATTCGCCCAAAGCAATCATGGTATCTTCAATGGTGTGGTGTTCATCAACATTTAAATCTCCATCAACTTTAACCGTTAAATCCATAGCGCCATGACGCCCAATTTGATCTAACATATGATCGAAGAAAGACAAACCGGTATCTATATCATTTTTACCAGATCCATCTAAGTTTAGTTTTATATAAATCTTAGTTTCATTGGTGTTTCGCGTAATTTCTTCTACACGATCTTCAAGTTTTAAAAACTCATATATTTCAGACCAATCTGTACTTGTTAAAGCAATACAATCTAAAATACTTTGTTTAGATGTTTCTATTTCATCGGCTCCTAACTCTGGATCTTCAGATAAATAAATACCTTTGGCTCCTAAGTTTTTAGCTAATTCCATATCGGTAATTCTATCACCTAATACGAAAGAGTTTGCTAAATCGTAGTCTTCAGAAAAATATTTAGTCAATAAACCTGTTCTTGGTTTGCGTGTTTCTGCATTTTCATGAGGAAAGGTTTTATCAATACACACTTCTGAAAACACAACACCTTCTTTTGCAAACGCATCAATGACTTTATTTTGAGCTGGCCAAAAGGTGTCTTCAGGAAAAGAATCTGTTCCTAATCCATCTTGATTTGTTACCATAACCAATTCGTAATCCAACTCACTAGCAATTTTTGCCATGTATTGAAATACTTTTGGATAGAATTCTAGTTTTTCTAAACTATCTAGTTGGTAATCTACTGGTGGTTCTAATACTAATGTGCCATCTCTGTCTATGAATAATACTTTTTTCATGCTTAATTTATTAAGCAACCCTGAATTCATTTCAGGGTCTTATTAATATCTAATGTTTCTAGTTTTGGATTGGCTTCTTTTAACAGATTCCATTTCCATTCTTTACGCCAATTCTTTAATTGTCTTTCACGAGATTTGGCTTTTTTTATTTCATTGAAAGTTTCAAAATATACTAAATCTGTTACATTATATTTTTTAGTAAATAATGCTCCGTTTCCTTTTTTATGTTCTAATAACCTTCTTTTCAAATTATCAGTATATCCAATATATAATACTGTTCTATTCTTATTTGATAATATGTAACAATAAAAATTAGTCATTGTTTCATAAGTTCCTGAAACAAGTTCAGGATTTCGAAATTAATTGAAGGGTCTCAATTAATTTCTTATTCTCATCTTGAGTTCCAACCGTAAACCTTAAAGTGTTTTCACACCCAGGTTGCGTGGTTCTATTTCTTATTACAATCCCTTTTTTAATTAATTGATTGTAGCGTTTTGTAGCGTCATCAACTTTAGCAAGTACAAAATTGGCATCCGATGGATATATTTTTGAAACAAAATCAACAGTATTCAATTCTGAAATCAACACGTCTCGTTCTTTTAAAATAGTTTTAATTTGATTTTTTGCTAAATCTTTGATATTTAATTGTTCAATCGCTTTTACTTGAGTTAATTCATTAACATTATACGGCGGTTTAATCGTGTTTAAAACAGCTATAATTTCCGCGGAAGCGTAACAAATACCTAAACGAATTCCTGCCATTCCATACGCTTTTGATAGCGTTTGCGTGACAATTAAATTAGGAAACTCTTCCAGTCTATGAATCCAACTTTCTTCTTTTGAAAAATCGATATATGCTTCATCAATAACAACAATGCCTTGAAATTTATTTAATAACGCCTCCATTTCAGAAGTGTTAAAACTATTTCCTGTTGGATTGTTTGGCGAACATAAAAACAAAATTTTACTTTTTGCATTTGCTGCATTTAGAATTTTATCAACTTGTGGCTGAAAATCTTCAGACAGCAACACTTCTTGTATCCCAATAGCGTTGATATTAGCTAAAACACTATACATACCGTATGTTGGCGGCAAGGTGATGATATTATCAACATTAGGTTCGCAAAATGCTCTAAACACTAAATCTAAAACTTCATCGCTTCCATTTCCTAAAAGGATGTTTTTTGTTGATACGCCTTTTATTTCTGATAAAACCGCTTTCAATTTTCCCTGTTGAGGGTCTGGATAACGATTCACGCCATTTTCAAACGGATTTTCATTCGCATCTAAAAACACCATATCGTCTGTAACTCCCTGAAATTCATCTCTTGCAGACGAATACGGCTTTAAGGCTTTTATAGTCGGTCGTATTAAATCTTGGATATTCATGATTTCAATGCTTTTAATCGGATAGAAACAGCGTTTTTATGCGCTTGTAAACCTTCAGCCTCTGCCATTAACTCAATGGTTTCTCCAATATTTAAAAGGCCTTCTTTAGATATTTTTTGAAACGTCATATTCTTTAAAAAGCTATCTAAATTCACTCCTGAATATGCTTTTGTAAAGCCATTTGTTGGTAAAGTATGATTGGTACCTGATGCATAATCGCCTGCACTTTCTGGCGTGTAATCACCTATAAACACGGAACCTGCATTAAGAATACCAACTACATAAAAATCTTCATTTTTCGTGCAAATTATAAAATGCTCTGGACCGTATTCATTAATCATTTCTAAAGCTAAAGCATCGTTTTCTACGTAAATTAATTTAGAATTAGCAATAGCTTGTTCTGCAATAGCTTTACGCGGAAGTACTGCCAATTGTGATTCAATTTCATTAGAAACAGAATTCAATATCTCTTTTGATGTAGACACCAAAATCACTTGACTATCAGTACCATGTTCTGCTTGACTTAATAAATCTGATGCTATAAAACTAGCATTCGCTGTTTCATCTGCAACCACCAACAATTCACTTGGTCCTGCTGGCATATCAATAGCAACACCGTGTTTTGTTGATAGTTGCTTAGCTACGGTTACAAACTGATTTCCCGGGCCGAAAATTTTATAAACTTGCGGAATTGTTTCTGTTCCAAACGTTAAACCAGCAATCGCTTGAATACCTCCAACTTTTATAATTTTTGTAACACCGCATAAATTGGCAGCATACATGATTTCTGGAGCTATGTCTCCTTTTTCATTTGGAGGCGTACATAATACAATATCTTTACAACCGGCTATATTAGCTGGAATTGCTAACATTAACACGGTAGAAAACAAAGGCGCTGTGCCTCCTGGAATATATAATCCTACTTTTTGAATAGGACGCTTTTCTTGCCAACATTTCACACCTTGAGTCGTTTCTATTTCAACTCGTGCTGTTTTTTGTACGGCATGAAAGGCTTCAATATTATCTTTTGCTGCTTTTATAGCATTTTGAAGCTCTGGTGATACTATTTTTTTTGAATTAGCCAACTCCTCTTGAGTCACTACATTAGATTCTAATGCAACACCATCAAATTTTGTTGTGTATTTTTTTATAGCCTCGTCTCCATTGGTTTTAACATCATTAAAAACCTCGGTTACAATAGCTTCAATATCATTCACAGTTTGTGTTGGGCGTTCTAAAATAGATAGCCACTCACTTCTTTCTGGATTGTTTATTATTTTCATAATATTTTACAAATAAAATCATGAGATTCCCGCCTACGCGAGAATGACAAAATTATAGCACCATTTTTTCAATAGGACACACTAAAATACCTTGAGCGCCATTATCTTTCAACGCATCAATAACATCCCAAAATTCGTTTTTACTAATTACAGAGTGTACCGAACTCCATCCTTCTTGTGCTAATGGTAAAACCGTTGGGCTTTTCATTCCTGGAAGCACATTTATAATGTCGTCTATTTTATCATTAGGCGCATTTAATAAAATATATTTTGATTGTCTGCCTTTTAAAACCGATTGAATTCTAAATTGAATTTTATCTAAAATAGCTTGTTTTTCATCACTTAAAACAGGAGATACTGCTAAAACAGCTTCCGATTTTAAAATGGTATCAACTTCTTTTAAGTTATTCTTAAACAAAGTACTTCCACTAGAAACAATATCTACAATAGCATCTGCCAACCCAATATTTGGAGCAATTTCAACCGATCCATTAATAATATGAAGGTTCGCTTTTACTTCATTTTTATCTAGAAAACTTTGTACAGTATTTGGATACGAGGTTGCAATACGCTTCCCTTCTAAATCTTGAATACTAGAATACTCGGCAGATTTTGGTACCGCAATACAAACTCTACAGGTTGAAAAACCTAATTTTTCTATAACGTTAATACCTTCTCCTTTTTCAATTAAAACATTCTCACCAATAATAGCTGCATCTACAACGCCATCTTTAAGGTATTGTGGAATATCACCATTTCTTAAATAAAAAACTTCTACAGGAAAATTTCTAGCTGAAGCTTTTAATTGGTCTTTTCCGTTATCGATAGAAATTCCGATATCTTTTAAGATTCTCATTGAGTCATCATTTAAACGACCTGATTTCTGTACTGCAATTCTTAATTTACTCATTATCTTGTTTTTATGAGTTTGAAACAATCTAGTTGGACTTAAAATTAAAAAACCCGCTTGATTGTCTCAAACGGGTTTAAAATATGTTGATTTTATTCAATACATTTTCACTTCGCTTGAGAGCAAATATGAAAATGATGATGTATTTGAATAAAAGTCATGTTCTTTTTTTGTTTCTACAAATATCAAAATATTTATTTATAATTCTACATATAAATCAATAAATTTTAATTGATTTAACATATTTCTAATAATACCTAGTTTAGATTTGTATCTAATCAATAAAATAAAACATTAACTGTAAATTATGAAATTTAAAAATTGCTTTATTTATTTCTAAACTTCTTATATGTTTTAACAATGTTTTTTTAATAAAATTCTTTTAATATGTTTCATATCTCATTCGTGTAGTTGATATAAAAATATGAATACTATCAATTGCCAATACTATAATAGCTCAATATTTCAAAAAACTGTTAAATCCATCACAATAAAAAAATAGACGATAACCTTTTATATATAATATATATTTTTGTTTTCTATAATTTTTAACCTTAAGTATATTATTTCTACATGAAAAAAATGTTAATTACCTGTTTGATCCTTGTCTTTGGATTTGGGACACAAGCACAAGAATCAAAAAAATCCTCTTACGATCCTCACGCTTTATTTAGCCCACTATTTTATAGTCATAATGGCAACCAATTTCGATCAGCAAATGGATCTCCAGGACCAAAATACTGGCAAAATAGAGCTGACTATAATTTAAAAGCAGAGTTATTCCCTGAAAGTAACACCATAAAAGGTAGTGTTACTATAAAATACACTAATAATAGCCCAGATAATTTAAATTACTTATGGCTACAATTAGATCAGAACTTATTTAAGTCTGATTCCCGTGGACAAGTCATGATTTCTGGTGATAGCAGATATGGAAACCGTGGCGAAAAAATTAGCGGTGGTTATAACCTAACAAATATTGCTGTTTCTAACTCTGAATTCACTTATATTATTGAAGATACACGTATGCAAATACGTCTTAAAAAACCAGTTTCTAAAAATGGCGGTAAAACAGAGATTAGCATGAATTTCGAATTTAAAATCCCTGTAAATGGTTCTGATAGAATGGGACATTTAAAAACGGAAAATGGCGAAATATATACCATAGCACAATGGTACCCTAGAATGGCAGTTTATGATGATGTTTTAGGATGGAACACCAAACCGTATTTAGGTGCTGGTGAATTTTATTGCGAATATGGAGATGTAGATTTAACAATAACAGCTCCTGAAAATCAATTTGTATTGGCTTCTGGCGAATTAAAAAACGCCAAAAAAGTGCTTTCAAAAAAGGTTTACACCCGTTGGGAAGCAGCTAAAAAATCAGATGCTATAACTGAAATTATAAAAGAAAGTGAAGTTGCTGAAATAGCAAATTCAAATTCTAAAAGCACAAAGACTTGGAATTACCACATGGATACTACTCGCGATGTAGCTTGGGCAGCATCTAAAGCCTTTGTTATAGATGGTTCTAAAATTAATTTACCTAGCGGAAAGAAAAGCTTTGCTATTTCTGCTCAACCTGTAGAGAGTAATGGACAAGATAGTTATGGACGTGGCTGCGAATACACTAAAACAAGTATAGAATACTACTCAAACTTATTATATGAATACCCTTATCCAATGGCTATTAATGTTGCAGCTAATGTAGGCGGTATGGAATATCCAGGTATCGTTTTTTGTGGTTGGAAAGCTAAAAACGTATCGGCTTGGGGTGTTATAGATCATGAATTTGGACACAATTGGTTCCCAATGTTAGTTGGCTCTAACGAACGAAACTTTGGCTGGATGGATGAAGGTTTTAATACCTATATTAACGATCTATCAATTAAGCACTTTAATAACGGAGAATACAACAAGGCTACTAGATTACCTATTGCAAAATTAGGAAATGTTTTTGCTGACGCATCTAAGGAATACATCATGCTTCCTCCTGATGGTTTAAAAGAAAAAAATATTGGTTTGCAAGTATATTATAAACCTGCAGCTGGTCTTAAAATACTACGAAACGTAGTTATTGGAAAAGATCGTTTTGATTATGCTTTTAAAGAATACGTAAAACATTGGGCTTTTAAACATCCTACTCCAGACGATTTTTATCGCAGTATAGAAAATGCAGCTGGTGAAGATTTATCTTGGTTCTGGCGCGGTTGGTTTATTAACAACTATAGCCTAGACCAAGCAATTTCTAATGTAGAAAAAACTAAAGGTGGTTACAATGTAACAGTGGAAAATTTAGGTTCATTTGCTTTACCTATATTTATAACTGCTGAAACGACTAATGGAAAGAAAATAGAGCACAATCAAGGTGTAGATGTTTGGATGCGTAATAAATCGTTTAAATTCTTCATACCTACTACTGAAACAGTTACTAGAATAACACTAGATGCTAATAGACAGCTTCCTGATATTGATAGAAGTAACAATACATGGATTGAAAAATAGTACTATTTTTTAGTAATAACTAATAAAAACAAAAGAGGCTGTCCTTATTAAAGACAGCCTCTTTTTTGTTTTTCAACTATTTAAAAAAGTATATTAAATATGCTTTTATTGATTTCCTAAAATAATAGGCATTCCACTATCACCAGAACCAATAACAATAACTTTACTATTTGGTGATTCTGATAATTTAACAGTAGCTTCAATTCCTTTATCCTGAAGAATTTTATCTGTTAAAGAAGCACTTAAAATTCTATTTGATTCAGCTTTACCTTTAGCTTCTATAATTACTTTTTCAGCTTCTTTTTCAGCTGTTACTAATCTAAACTCATATTCTAAAGATTCTTGTTCTTGTTTTAATTTACGCTCAATTGCATCTTTAATTGTTGGAGGTAAAGTTACATCTCTTACTAATACTTCATTCAATTGAACATATTGCTTGTCAAGTATCTTCTTAGTTTCTTCAAAAATTTCAACTTGAATAGCGTCACGTTTAGTCGAATACAAATCGTCTGGAGTATAACGTCCAATAACACTTCTTGCTGCACTACGAATAGCTGGCTGAATAACACGTTGTAAATAACCTTGACCAAGAGATTGATGTAAATTACCTAAATCTTTATATACAGGCTCGTACCACGCCGAAGCATCTATTTGAATCTCTAATCCGTTAGACGACAATACTTTCATTTTTTCAAAAAGCTCTTGTTGTCTTACTTCATAAACATATACCTTATTCCAAGGTGCAACAATATGAAACCCTTCTCCCATTGGTGGTTCATCGGTAACAACTCCATCTCCAAAGGTTTTAAACAGTACTCCTGCTTCACCTGAATCTATGGTTACTGCTGATTTTGATAATAATACTATAAAAATAACTACTGCTATAATTATAGGAAATGCAATTTTTGGTAATTTTTCCATTACTTATTTTAGTTTAAATTAATCCGTTATATTTTCTTAAAAACCACTCTACTGCTAAGCTTACTGCTATAATAGCGAGTAGATATTTCCAATCTATCAAAGGTAGACTATTTTTATTGCTTTTCTGAATGGAAACATACCTATTATCGGCTAATAAATCGTTAATTAAACCATCTGCTTTATCAATAAAATAAGCACTTCCTTTACTGTTAGTAGCTAATTGCTCCAACTTTGTTACATTAGCATTTAAAAATTGTTGTTCTACATTATATTCTAAAATTTCAAACTGACCAGATTTAGAAATATTTTGATTAGCTGCACGGACTGTGAAACTATATTTAGAAGGTGGCAAACTACTTAAATCTACCTGATAATTGTTATTATTTAAAATTAATGGAAGTGTTTTTGTAGTTTTCAATAATTCATCGACAATAATAATTGATAGAGATTCTCTAGTATCAATCTCATAATTTTTATCGAAGTATTGTGCTTTTATAACAATATTTGTACTTCCGTTATAAAAAGAATCATATTCTAAATTTAATCGATGCCTTCTTTTGTTTGAAGCTAAATATTGAATCAGTTTTCCTAAAAAATCATCAAATTGATTAAATGACTTTGAATTTATGAAACTTTGAGCTCGCCATTGCCAAATGTTTTCTCCAAACAATACAGCTTCTCGCCTACCATTTGTTTCAAAAGTCACTAATAAAGGTTCGTTTGTCGTTACTCCTCGTATACTTTTATTTAATATAGATTCAAACGGTATTGAAAAATTTACATAACCATAATTTGATGTAAGTGGCGGAAATGATTCAAAATTAATATCATCAATTATAAATGGCGTATAATTACTATTTAACTCTGCTTGATACACTTCGGTTTGCTGAGTAACTTCGTGTTGGTAATTTTTATTTATGCTATTTAAAAAATTAAGATCTGTTTTAGAGCCTTCAATAACAAACAAATTTTTATTTTCTTTATTTAAAGCATCAAACAAACTCTTAAATTTTCTGTTTGGCTGATATAGCATAATTAACTGAAAATCATTTATTTGAGTTTCAATTTGATTTGGACTTAAAAAAGTTACAGACCGCTGTTCATTACTTTCAATACTCTTTTTTAATACACCTAAATCTGGATGTAAAAAATCATGAACAATAGCTATTTTAGTCTTTTGGTCGATGACTTCAACTGCAAAATTCTTAGAATTATTTACTGTATTTTTTTCGTTTTTAATTGGAATAAGTGTTGCTTTATAACTATTAACTCCAACAGTTGATGCAGGCAAAGTAAAACTAACTAACTTTGAATTATTGTTTTTAGAGAAACTTACCACTTCAGAATACACAGTGGTATTGACTCGTTTAACTATAAAATTTGATTCTACTTGAGCATTACCGTTGTAAACTACAATAGATTCCACAGGGAATTTATTTTTTAGATAAGCATACTTATTAACGTTAAGTTGTTTAATTTTTAAATCGGTGTGAACAACTGTATCTCCCAGAATAATAGGATAAATAGGTTGTTTGTAGTCTAAGTACGAAAATTCATAATCATTTCCATAAGTTTGATTTCCATCAGTAATTAATATTGTTGGAGCTACTGTTTGCTTGTATATTTCTGAAAGTTTATTAAACGCTTCATCAATATTAGTTTGTTTTTCTATAAACGTTAACGAATCTAGACTTTGAAGCGACTCTCCAAACGTATAGAAGTTCACATTAAATTTATTATTTATTTCTTTATTTTTTGATACAGTTTCTATTAAAGACTTTACTTTTTCATCTTGTTTTAGAAAAGATGTTGAATTTGAATTATCAATAGCTACAACCAAATTAGGCTTTTCAATCGAAAGTTTAATTTGATTAAACTTAGGATTAATTAGTAATAACAAAACTGAAAAAATAGTAAGAAACCTTAAAAAAGAAAAAAGCATGTTCAATTTAGACATGCTTTTTTCTTTTTTATAATACTGAAAAAGCGCTAATAATAACGCAACAATTCCAGCAAGTATGATATAAATTATAGTTTCTGAAGACATGGTCTATGTTAACATTCCACCATCAACATTTAATGTTTGCCCTGTAATGTAAGCAGACATATCGCTTGCTAAAAACACACACACATTAGCAATATCATCTGGAGTCCCTCCTCTTTTTAAAGGAATTCCTGCGCGCCACCCTTTAACTACCTCTTCATCAAGTTTAGCTGTCATCTCTGTTTCAATAAAACCTGGAGCAACTACGTTGCTTCTAATATTACGAGATCCTAACTCTAATGCTACAGATTTAGAAAACCCAATAATTCCAGCCTTTGATGCAGCATAATTAGTTTGTCCTGCATTTCCTTTAACACCAACTACAGAGCTCATATTAATAATAGAACCTTTACGCTGTTTAAGCATCGTACGTTGTACAGCCTTCGTCATGTTAAAAACAGACTTTAAATTTACCTCAATAACAGTATCAAAATCTTCTTCGCTAATACGCATTAATAAGTTATCTTTTGTAATACCTGCATTGTTTACTAAAATATCAATGCTTCCAAACTCTTTAACAACTTCATCTGCTAATGCTTGAGCTTCAGAAAAACTAGCCGCATTACTTTTATATCCTTTTGCTTTAACACCTAAAGCATTTAATTCTTTTTCTAATTCATTAGCTGCATCAACAGATGAACTATAGGTAAAAGCTACATTAGCTCCTTGTTTAGCAAATACTTGAGCAATTCCTTTTCCTATACCTCTACTAGCTCCTGTAACAATTGCCGTTTTTCCTTCTAATAATTTCATTTATTATAATTTTAATTTAAGCAAAAATACACTTATTATATAATTGTATTTTGCTTTAAGTTGGTTAATAGTTAGAAATTCAAATATAGGAATATCATATAAAAAATGATAATTAAAAAATACTTATTACTAAAGCTTTCTTCTTTAATAACATTAATTACATACTAAGAATAGCAAGGTTTTGCATTTGAAGATTTTACAAATAAAAAATTAAAGCAACCAATAGGCATTACCCTTTTGATTTAAGGTTATTTTATATAACGATAATTAATCGTTATTCTTTTTTTTGATATTTTGAACTGCAACCCTCTGTACATATTGGACCACTAGTTGGTGTTAGAATAAAGTAATTAGAGAAAAAATCTAACTTATATGTTATAAAGCCTTCTTTGTTTTCATTTCCTGTGCTAAACTCAACACAGTTATATTTTAAAAGTAATTTATTTTCTTCTATTGAAAAAGCCCCAATGCTACATTCATTATATCTATTTGAAGAAAAGGTTCCATTTTCAAAAAACTCGATTTCTTCCCCGTTTTCAACATCTATCCAATATTGAGGTCCACCTGCACTAATATATGCGTTAGTTTTTTTCCATTTTCCTGCAATTAAATATTTATCAACAGAGATTGGTTCATCTGTGTTATCACAAGCGATAAGAATCAATAAAATAGGCAATACATAATATTTAAATGTCATTTTGCTTTTTTATTAAAGATGCGAATTTTCTTTAAAGGTTGCGTGTAATTTTATTATTCTTTTTTTTGAACAATATTTAAAAAATTCTCATTAAAATATAATATTAGTTATTAGGAACAAATTTCACATCAACAATACCAATATAAAATTGTTCAGAAAAAGCAAAAGGTAGAACCTGTTCTGTTCCCAAATTAGATGACGCCCCAGTAATTAATATATCTCCGGACTCAACAGGAAACAACCCTTCTTCTGGACTAGAAAATTGATAATAATCATTAGTATTTATAGAAACATAATAATTAGTTCCAGAATCTACATTTACATCATCTATATCTTCAAAAGACAGCAAGCCAGAACTTGAAGTAATGTGTTTTGTTATTAGTATTTCTTCTGTATCTACATTCCACAAAGTTACTCTGTATATACCATTATTAGGAACACGAATTCCTAAAGCTGTTATTTTTCCATTTTTAAAAGATTTGAATTTATATCCAAATTCAAAAGTGTCAGGTTCATTTACTTTTTCATATGTTACCTGCATATATCCGCTTTCTATTAGTGCCTTCATTGGGTATTGTGGCATAAATACATCATCTATTTCTTCATTATCATCTTTAGAGCAGCTACTAAAAGTTAATAGTGTAATTATTAATTTGAATATAATTTTTTGAGTATTCATGATTTCTAGTTTTTTGTTTTATATCTATATATCAACTCATACTCATTTTTGTTACCCTTGTTTTTAATTTTATTTATATATACTTCTATTTTAAGCAAAAAAAATCCGTTAACTAAAAAGTTAACGGATTTATATTTTAAAGAATTATTAAGTTTACCCTAATACTTCTGCTATTTTCTTACCAATTTCAGCAGGAGAATCTACAACGTGTATTCCACATGCTCTCATAATTGCTTTTTTAGCTTGTGCTGTATCATCGCTTCCTCCAACAATTGCACCTGCGTGGCCCATTGTACGTCCTGCAGGAGCAGTTTCTCCAGCAATAAAACCAACAACTGGTTTTGTACTTCCACTAGATTTATACCAGTTTGCAGCATCAGCTTCTAATTGACCTCCAATTTCACCAATCATAACAACAGCTTCAGTTTCTGGATCGTTTATTAATAACTCAACTGCTTCTTTTGTAGTAGTTCCAATAATTGGATCACCTCCAATACCAATTGCTGTAGTAATTCCTAAACCTTGTTTTACAACTTGATCTGCAGCTTCATAAGTTAATGTTCCTGATTTAGAAACAATACCAACTTTTCCTTTTTTGAAAACAAAACCTGGCATAATACCAACTTTAGCTTCTCCTGGCGTAATAACACCTGGACAGTTAGGACCGATTAAACGACAATCTTTATTTTTTATATAACTAGAAGCAGTAATCATATCTGCAACTGGAATACCTTCTGTAATAGTAATAATAACTTTAATACCAGCATCAGCAGCTTCCATAATAGCATCAGCAGCAAAAGCTGGCGGTACAAAAATGATAGTAGTATCTGCTCCAACTTCTTTTACAGCATCTGCAACAGTATTAAAAACAGGTCTTTCTAAATGTGTTTGACCTCCTTTACCAGGTGTTACACCACCAACGACATTTGTACCGTATTCTATCATTTGGCTGGCGTGAAATGTTCCTTCACTACCTGTAAAACCTTGAACTATTATTTTTGAATCTTTATTTACTAAAACACTCATAGGAGATTATTTTTCTTTATTAATTTTTTATAGAAGCAAATGTAATTTTTTGAATTAAAATTTTAAAGCAAAAACCAACATTTATTTTTTTACTCTTTATTATCTTGATTATTTAATTTCTCTAATATTTCAGGAATTTTTCTAACATAAGCCATTTCTTTAAATTTTTCTCTAGCTTCAGAAGCAGGCGAACCAAAATAAGCTTTATTTTCTATTGTTGAATGCCCTAAACCAGATTGCGCATAAAGCTCAGTGCCTTTAGCTATTGTAATGCCACTTTTAACACCTACTTGCCCCCAAATAGTAACATTATCTTCAACAACAACACAACCAGCTATTCCTGTTTGAGAAGCAATAAGACATTTTTTACCAATAATAGTATCATGCCCTATTTGTATTTGATTATCTAGCTTTGAGCCTTCACCAATTAAGGTATCAGCAGTAACACCTCTATCAATAGTACAGGCTGCACCAATATCAACATGATCTTGTATTACTACACGTCCTCCAGATTTTAACCTATCATAGCCTTCTGGTCTTTTTTTATAATAAAAAGCATTTGCTCCTAAAACAGTACCTGCATGAATGGTTACATTGTTACCAATAATTGTATCATCATAAATGCTAACATTTGAATGAATTAAACAATTATCACCAATAATAACATTATTTCCAATAAAACAATTTGGTTGAATTATTGTACCTTTTCCTACAATAGCAGAACTTGATATTTGCTTAGAAGAAGATTTAAAAGGCTTAAAATAATTTGTAAGTTTATTGAAATCTCTAAAAGGGTCGTCGCTAATTAATAATGCTTTACCTGCAGGACATTCAACTTCTTTATTAATTAAAATAATGGTAGCAGCAGAATTTAAAGCTTTATCATAGTATTTAGGATGATCTACAAATACAATGTCACCTGATTCAACAACATGAATTTCATTGATTCCTAATACTTGAAATGCTTCTTCTCCAACAAAATCACAATCAATTAATTGAGCAATTTGTTTTAAAGTATGTGGGTTTGGAAATTTCAAAAAAAACTATTCTTTAACACGTTCTTTATACGTTCCCTTATCTGTTTCAACTTTAATTTTATCACCTTCATTAATAAACAAAGGTACATTTACTGTTGCTCCTGTTTCCACAGTAGCAGGTTTTGTAGCATTTGTAGCTGTATTTCCTTTAACTCCAGGTTCTGTAGCAGTAACTTCTAAAATAACACTAGCTGGTAAATCTACAGATAATGGCATACTATCTTCAGTATTAATTAAAACAGTAACTACCTCTCCTTCTTTCATTAATCCTGGATTATCTAAAGCAGATTCCATTAATTGAATTTGAGAATAATCTTCTGTATTCATAAAATGATAATATTCACCATCATTATATAAAAATTGAAACTTATGTGTTTCTACACGTACATCTTCTAATTTATGTCCTGCTGAAAATGTATTATCTAATACTTTTCCGCTAGTAACACTTTTCATTTTTGTTCTTACAAACGCAGGTCCTTTTCCAGGTTTTACATGTAAGAATTCTATAATTTTATAAATATCGTTGTTATACTTAATGCATAATCCATTTCTAATATCACTTGTAGTTGCCATAAATTTAGTTTGATTTAAAATATCCTTTCATAATACCACGATGCGAATTCTTAATAAATTGAAGCACTTCATCGCGTTCTGGAGTTGCTTCCATTTCTGCCTCAATAATTTCTGAAGCTTGTGTATTATTATAATTTTTTTGATAGAGAATTCTGTAAATATTTTGAATTTCTCTAATTTTTTCTGTTGAATAACCGCGTCTTCTTAATCCTACGGAATTTATTCCCACATAAGACAATGGTTCTCTTGCTGCTTTTACATAAGGCGGTACATCTTTTCTAACTAAAGATCCACCTGTAACAAACGCATGACTTCCTACGGAAACAAATTGATGAACAGCTGCCATACCCGCTAAAACAACATAGTCTCCAATGGTTATATGTCCTGCAAGTGTACTGTTATTTGAAAAAATACAATTCCTACCTACAATACAGTCATGAGCAACATGGCAATATGCCATAATTAAACAATTATCACCAATAACTGTTTTCATTCTATCGGCGGTACCTCTATTAATTGTAACACATTCTCTTATAGTAACGTTATCACCTATTTCTACTGTAGTATCTTCATCATTGTATTTCAAATCTTGAGGTACAGCTGAAATAACTGATCCTGGGAAAATATTACAATTTTTACCAATACGTGCACCTTCCATAATAGTGACATTACTTCCTATCCATGTACCTTCTCCAATTATTACATTGTTATGAATAGTTGTAAAAGGCTCAATAACCACATTTTTTGCGATTTTTGCACCTGGATGCACATATGCTAATGGTTGATTCATATATATTATTTTACTTTTGAAATTTGCGCCATTAATTCTGCTTCTGCACAAAGCTTACCGTTCGCATAAGCATAACCTTGCATGTGGCAAATACCTCGACGTATTGGTGTAATTAACGAACATTTAAATATTAACGTATCTCCTGGAACGACTTTTTGTTTAAACTTAACATTATCCATTTTCATAAAGAACGTTAAATAATTTTCAGGATCAGGAACCGTATTTAAAACCAAAACACCTCCAGTTTGTGCCATAGCTTCTACTATTAAAACCCCTGGCATTACTGGTGCTCCAGGAAAATGACCTTTAAAAAACTCTTCGTTCATGGTTACATTTTTCTGAGCAATTACATGACTATCAGAAAGTTCAAATACTTTATCTATTAACAAAAACGGCTGTCTATGCGGTAACATTGCCATAATTTGAGTAACATCCATTAAAGGTGTTTGATTCAAATCAATTGAAGGCACATTATTGCGTCTTTCGTTTTTTATAAGCTTAGACATTTTTTTAGCAAACTGTGTGTTTACAAAATGTCCTGGTTTATTTGCTATAACTTTACCTCTTATTCTTGTGCCAATTAAAGCAAGGTCTCCTAATACATCTAACAATTTATGTCTTGCAGCTTCATTAGGATGATGCAATGTTAAGTTATCTAAAATACCATTTGGTTTAACAGCGATGCTATCTTTTTTAAAGGCAATTCTTAACTTCTCCATAGTTTCAGGCGATAATGCTTTATCAACATAAACAATAGCATTATTTAAATCGCCACCTTTTATAAGACCATGCTCTAGAAGCATTTCAATTTCATGTAAAAAACTAAATGTACGTGAATCTGAAATATCCTTTTTAAAATCTGAAATCTGATTTAAAGTAGCATTTTGTGTTCCTAAAACCTTGGTGCCAAAATCTACCATAGTGGTGATTTGGTATTCCTTAGAAGGCATCAATAAAATTTCGCTACCTGTTTCTTCATCTGTATAGGAAACAATATCTGTAACAACATATTCTTCTCTAAAAGCATCAAGTTCTGTAATACCAGCCTTTTCTATAGCTTCAACAAAAAACTTTGAAGACCCATCCATAATTGGAGGTTCAGAAGCATCTAATTGAATTATAGCATTATCTATATCTAAACCTACCAAAGCAGCAAGTACATGCTCTGATGTTTGAATGGTTACCCCATTTTTTTCTAAACACGTTCCTCTTTGTGTATTAGTTACATAATTAGCATCAGCTTTTATTGTAGGTGTTCCTTCTAAATCTACACGTTGAAAAGTAAAACCTGAATTTGCAATTGCAGGTTTAAATGTTAAGGTTACGTTTTTACCAGTATGTAAACCAACTCCTGTTAAGGATATTTCTTTTTGGATGGTTTTTTGCTTGTTTTCTGTATTAACTATTCCCATTCACTTTTTTTTCTAAATCATTAATATTTTTCACAATTTTAGGCAAATTTTTAAAATGTACATACGACTTATTATAGTCACTTAATGTAATAGCAGGAGAACCTTGAATCATTTCGTTGTCTTTTATATTTCTAGCAATACCAGATTGGGCTTGAATTCTAACATTATTACCAATAGTAATATGTCCTGCAATTCCAACTTGACCACCTATTTGACAGTGTTCTCCAACTTTTGTAGATCCTGCAACACCTGTTTGAGCTGCTATTACTGTATTTTTACCAATTTCAACATTATGTCCTATTTGAATTTGATTATCTAACTTGGCGCCTGATCGTATTATAGTTGAGCCCAATGTAGCTCTATCTATTGTAGTAACGGCACCAATATCAACAAAATCTTCAATAATTACATTTCCTGTTTGTGGTATTTTATTATACCCACCTTCTTCATTAGGAGCAAAACCAAATCCGTCGGCACCTATTACCGCTCCAGAATTAATAACACAATTTTTTCCAATAATGGTTTCTGAATAAATTTTAGCTCCAGAAAAAATAATTGAATTATCTCCTATTTCTGTATTATCACCTATATATGCATTTGAAAATATTTTTACGTTATCTCCAATAGCTACATTCTCTCCAATATATGAAAATGCGCCAGCATAAAAATCTTTACCATATTTAGATGATTCTGAAATAAATGATGGTTGCTCTATACCTACTTTATTAAGCTTAACTGAATTATAATATTCTAATATTTTTGAAAAGGCTAAATACGCATCGTCTACCTTAATAAGCGTAGTTTTTATATCATTTTCAGCTTCAAAAGTTTTATTTACAATAGTTATTGATGCCTCTGTGGTATATATATAAGGTTTGTATTTAGGATTGGCTAAAAAAGTTAATGAACCTTCAAAACCTTCCTCAATTTTAGAAAGCTTCGATACTTCTGCTTCAGGGTTTCCTACTACATCTCCTTCTAAAATACCTGCTATTTGTTGTGCTGTAAACTTCACACTAAATTTTTAATTGTTTTTTGTTTGATTCCCGCAAAAATAGGAAAAATGTACTAAAGTTTAACTTTGGGGTAACATATATAATATTTAGTTACTGGTTTTGATAGCGCTTTTAAATTTAACTGGTCTGAAGCCTTTACTATATCTTGTATCTTACCAGACTTATGCAATATATTTATACTCTGATGTTTTAGTTGATAAGCTTGATTTGAAATACTACCTGTAAACACAAAATATTCTGCTTCAGACTTGGTTATTTTGTGTTCTAAAACTAATGCTTCTATATGCTTTTCTAAGCTTTCCTTTTTAATTGGTTTGTTTTTAAGCTTAATTTTTAATAAAACTCTATTAATAATCATTTCGCATAAATGACTAAGCACAAAATCATCATGATGCTGCCACTCTTTCATTGCTGAAATAATATCATAATCATCTAATTGAGAAAACACATGAAGTGTTTTTTTATTAAAATCTTCTATTGAAATTTCATTTTGTAAAAAAAACTGAAGCGCCTTACTTCCGTTAAGCACCTCCCCTTTTATAGTTAATTCTTTAGCCCGCTTCAAAACCCTGATTAACAATTGTTCTGCTACCAATCCTGTTTTATGCAAATACACTTGCCAATACATTAAACGGCGTGCTATTATAAATTTTTCAACACTATATATACCTTTTTCTTCTACGACTAATTCATCATTAACTACATTAAGCATCGTAATTAATCGTTCGCTATTTATATTACCTTCAGCAACTCCTGTATAGAAACTATCACGTTTTAAATAATCGGCCCTATCCATATCAAATTGACCTGAAATAAGCTGACACATAAAGTTTCTATGGTATTCTCCTTTGAAGATTTGAATGGCAAGCGTTAAACTTCCGTTAAATTCTTCATTTAATTGCTCCATAAAAAGCAATGAAATTTGCTCGTGAGACACATTATTAACTATACTATGTTCCATAGCATGAGAGAAAGGACCATGACCAATATCGTGCAATAAAATAGCTGCATACAATGCATCTTCTTCATCTTTAGAAATTGCAACACCTTTAAAACGAAGCACATTGACAGATTGTTGCATTAAATGCACACAACCAATAGCATGATGAAAACGTGTATGATGTGCTCCTGGATACACCATATACGACATACCCATTTGTGTAATTCTTCTTAACCTTTGGAAATACTTATGTTGTATTAAATCAAAAATAAGAGAATTTGGAATGGTAATAAATCCGTAAATTGGGTCGTTTAATATTTTAAGTTTGTTCAAACTTTAAAAGTTATAGTTTAATAGACACAAATATAATTATATGAAGTCTAAAAAAAGACTTAAAATTAATTCAAACACTATAAAAATCTAAATTGCATTTAAATGAATACAATAAAAATACTTTGGGTAGATGATGAAATTGATTTATTGAAACCTCATATTTTGTTTCTTGAAAAGAAAAATTATAAGGTAACTACATGTAAGAGTGGTTCTGAAGCTATTGATATAATAGATGAAGAAAATTTTGATATTGTTTTTTTAGATGAAAATATGCCAGGACTTACTGGTTTAGAGACGTTGAATGAAATAAAAGAAAAACAAAGTAATCTTCCTGTTGTTATGATAACTAAGAGTGAAGAAGAATATATTATGGAAGAAGCTATTGGTAATAAAATAGCAGACTACTTAATAAAGCCTGTAAACCCCAATCAAATACTATTAAGTTTAAAAAAGAATTTAGATCATTCTAGATTAGTTTCTGAAAAAACAACATCAAACTACCAACAAGAGTTTAGAAAAATCTCAATGGATTTATCTATGGTAAATTCTTATGAAGAATGGGTAGCTTTATACCAAAAGCTTATTTATTGGGAATTACAACTTGAAGATATTGAAGACATTGGTATGTTTGAGATTTTAGAATCCCAAAAAAATGAAGCAAATACGCAATTCGGGAAATTTATAGAAAAAGAATATGAAGATTGGTTTAAACCACATACAGAATCTCCTGTAATGTCTCATACCCTTTTTAAAGAAAAAATAGCTCCAGAATTAAATAAAGAGCAACCTACTTTATTGGTGGTTATTGATAATTTAAGATATGACCAATGGAAAGTTTTTGAACCTGTTATTAATAATTTTTATAAAAAAGAAAAAGAAGAAGCGTTTTTTAGCATTTTACCTACTGCCACTCAATATGCAAGGAATGCCATTTTCTCTGGTTTAATGCCTAGTGATATGGAAAAACTATTTCCTGAATATTGGAAAAATGATACAGATGAAGGAGGTAAAAATCTTTTTGAAGCTGAATTTTTAGAATCACAAATGAAACGTTTGAGCTTAACAAACTTAACTTGTGAATATCATAAGATTACAAATTTAAAAGCTGGAAAAAAATTAGCTTACAATTTTAATTCTTTAAAAAACAATGACTTAACTGTTGTTGTGTATAACTTTGTTGATATGCTATCACACGCTAAAACAGAAATGGAAGTTATTAAAGAATTAGCATCTAACGATAAAGCATACAGATCGTTAACACATAGCTGGTTTAAAAACTCTCCTTTATTAGAAATGATACAACAAGCTCAACAATTAGGGTTTAAACTCATATTAACTACAGATCACGGAACTATTAACGTTAAAAATCCTTCTAAAGTTATTGGAGACAGAGATACTAGTTTGAATTTAAGATACAAAACCGGTAAAAGCTTAACTTATGACAAAAAAGATGTTTTAGCTTCAAAAAGTCCAAAAGACATCCATTTACCATCTCTTTCAATGAATAGTTCATATATATTTGCAAAAAACGATTTGTTCTTTGCGTATCCAAATAACTTCAACCATTATGTGAGTTATTTTAGAAACACTTACCAACATGGAGGTGTTTCTTTAGAAGAAATGATAATTCCTTTTATTGTTTTTAACCCTAAATAACCCTTTAAAAGCAAAAAACATCGTTAAAACGCATTTTTTGCTAGTTTTTTAGAGGTTTTATTGTTATATTTACATATAAATTTTTTTTAAGTTGAAAATTAATTATAGATTAGAAGAAGTAGATAATGTAGCAAAAAAGCTAATTATGAATATTAATTCTAAAACGCTTTTACTATATGGAGATATGGGGGTTGGAAAAACAACACTAATTAAAGCCTTAGTAAAAGCATTAGGAAGTTATGATGACGTTAGTAGCCCAACATTTTCTATTGTTAATGAATATAAATTAAAAGATAGTCGTATCTATCATTTTGATTTATATAGAATAAATGATATTGAAGAAGCATATAATTTTGGTATTGAAGATTATTTGTATTCTAATAATTGGTGCATTATAGAATGGCCAGATATTATTAAAGATATTTTACCAAATGGTTTTAATAAAATAGGTTTGACATTAAATGATGACAAAACAAGAACATTAAAACTTAATATTAACAAGATAAATAATAACTAATTGTTTGATAAACATGAATAAATAATATTAAAACACTTCCGCAGCTGAAGATTTACGGTTAAGCCACAACGGGAATTTTTAAAATCACTGTTTTTAACATAATTTTAACGTTTAACCAATTTTCACAGCATATTTAGTAATTATTTTTGAGGTATTAATTAATTAAAATCCCTTAAATTATGAAAACTAAAAATTATTTAATGGCATTTGCCATTATTGGAGGCTTAATGTTTACAGCTTTTAATACTAAAAATGAAGAAAGTACAAAAATCGACAGAACACCTAGAAAAATCGTTGCATTCAACATCATCGACAGAACACCTAGAAAAATCGTTGCTTAAGAAAGATAAAAACACTAATAAAAGGCTAGTAGCTGGGAGTATAATTGCCACATTAATTGCTTTAACTCCATATTTATTTTCCTTATACGAAAGTGTCCCACAAACGCAAATTTGGGACACTTTTTTATTTACATATGACAGTAAACTTTGGCTTGATGCAAATTATGCTATGTGGGTTCTTTCTAGTAAAGCCATACCATTAATGCTATTATTTGTTTGGTTTTTTACTTGTCGACATTGGTGGTACCACGCTTTATTGGTACCTATTGTAATGTATATTTTTCAAATAGGTGTAGTTCTATTCAGTGACATAAATATAGATGAATTTCAATTAATCTATATGATTCCAGTGATGACATTTATAATACCTACTATTTATTTAATTAGAGCGCGTATATTTAATAAAATTAATGAAGCTACAAAAACAATGCAAGAATTAGAGGATGAGCTTAAAATGTCTCCCAAAGGCGTATGGGGAAAGGTTAAGCAATATTTTTAAAATAATAATAATAATAATAATAATAATATATTTTAGAAGAATGGTTTTAATTAGAAGATAACCGTTCTCGTTCTTCTAAATCAATATTTTTTTGATTATTTTTCAAATTAAAGTTTCCAAACTTATAATTAAAACCAAACACAAACATCCTGTTTTCAAATCTAATTTTTGATAAAATGTTTTGATTTAAATAACGCGATGAGGTTTCAAAATTCTGTGTATTAAAAACGTCTGTAATACCAATATTTATTGAAGCTCTATCTTTAAAAAGTTTTTTTCTCAAGTTAATATCCAAACCAGCAATTGTACTTGTATTTGATGGCCCATCATTTGTAGGAGTCATAAGTGTGTAAGCAATATTTGCAGTTAAACTATTGTCTTTTAAAAAAGAAAAATAATTTACTGCCTCTAAATAAACAGACCATTTATCAGCAGTATATAATAAATCAGAGTTTCCTATAGGAAAAAAATTATTTTTATAATAAAAAACTGAGGATAAAATATACAAATCCCAATTTGGTACAATTTGTTTGTATGTTGAAAAATCTAATCCGTAAGAAATAGACATATCTGTATTCGTAAATTTATAAATTAATTTTTTATCAGCATTATCTTGATAAACATATTGTATAGCAGGATTATCCTCATTGCGATAATATAATTCAAATGTGTAGTCCTTTTTAAATGTATATCCTAAAATGAGCAAATCATCAATTCTAGGTTTTAAATTTGGATCACCTGTTATATAAGTATTGTCATTTAAGAAAAACTTAAATGGATTCAACTGCTTATAACTAGGTCGACGAATTCGCTTATTATATTTTAAATATAATTCATCATTATCGTTTATTTCATTTGAGATACTAATAGAAGGGAAAAACTTCAAAAAACTAGTATTGTTTTCTTGATTAGTAGATAATGAATTCCCCACTAAATCTGTATATTCAAATCGCACTCCTGTATTCAAACTCCAATTATTCCAGTTTTTAGAGTAACTACTATAAACGGCATAATTGGTTTCATCATATATAAAAGTATTAGAATTTTTAATATCTTCTTCTCTTTCTCCTTCTTCAAAAATAAATTGATTTAAAACACTTTCAGAACTAATATTAGAAATTTTAGCACCAGCTTCAAATTGCTCGCTATCTTTAATTGGTAATTCGTAATCTATTTGTCCTGTATATATTTTAATTTTTTGGCTTGCAAATGTTTGAAACATATTATCTCGAAATGATTCATTAATATTTTGCAAGAAATACCCAGTATTAACGTCTTGGAAGCTAGAAAAATCATAGTTTGTATGATGTATATTTGCTGTAAGCAACTCTCCATCATGTTTAAACTTATGCTTATAATCTATATTAAAAGCTAGATTAAATTTCTCTTCTACTCTAAGATTTGTTGATTGAAATATCGAATCTAAAACATTAATAGCATTAAATACTTCTGTAATAGAGTTAGATTTCATTTTAGAATTCTCACGCGGAGATATTAACATATTTGTAGAAAAACTAAGACTATTATTATTATTTAACTCATAATCTATATTTGCATTTATATTTTGGTTAGAAGTTTTACGAGTTCTTTTAAAATCTGTTTCCCAACTAGATCCGTTTTGATTATCGTTTTGAAAAGATAAATACTCATTATTATGCATATAATCTTTTCTTGGAGTAATGTTAAAACTTATATAAGTATTAAGCTTTTCTCCCTTAAAAAAATGACTAGTACCTATTGAATATTTTGGATATTCAGAGCCCTGTTTAAAATTACCAAAAATACTTCCGTTATAACCTGCTATAATATTTTTACTGGTTATAATATTCAATACAGCTCCACCTTCAGCATCATATTTTGCTGGCGGGTTAGTAATAACCTCGACAGACTTTATGTTAGTAGCCGATGTACCCTCTAATAATTGGAGTATTTCCTCAGAAGATAAATACACTCTCCTATTATTAATATATACTGTAGGCGGTGTGTTTTTAATTGTTATAACTCGATTATTTACAAAAACACCTGGCGCATGTTTTAAAACATCTAAAACATTACTATTTGAAAGTGTGGAGTTTTCAACATTAAAAACTAAACGATCAAGCATTCTCTTAACTGTTGGCCGTTTTGCTACAACAGTAACGCCTCCTAATTCCTGTGCAGTTTCTTTAATTTTTATTACTTCAAAATCAATATCTCGATCTAGCTCAATTCTAGTTGTGTACTCTTTAAAACCTAAAAAACTAATTTTAAAAATATAATCACCTGGCTTTAAATTTTCAAGTGTAAAATTTCCTGCTTCATTAGTAATGGTTCCTTTTATAATATTTATATCATCCAAATCAACCAAAACAGCATTAGCAAAAGCTATAGGCTTACCACTTTCATCTTGTAAAGTTCCTTGGATGTTATAGGTTTGCGAATAACAAAGTGTAGAAAAAAAAAGTAAAATTAAATAGGGTAGTTTTGTAATTCTCATATATAAAATCTTACCACAAATTTAATTTATTTTAATTTAAATACGGTAATGTTATTCCATATAATCTGTGAAACAATATCTTACAAAAGAGAACATAAATATTATAAATTACTTTCTATTTTTATAAAATCAAAAAAAATATTCGTAATTTGAATTTTAATAAAAAAACGAAGCATGTCAAAACCACTTTCTCCTTTTACAAAGCAACAACTCTTACCACAAGAAGAAACTCTTGAGATTTATAAGCGAAAAGGAGAGCTTTTTATTGGAATCCCAAAAGAGACAGCATATCAAGAAAAACGAGTTTGTTTAACTCCTGATGCCGTTTCAGCACTTGTTAGCAATGGGCATAGAGTTTTATTAGAATCTGGTGCTGGTGAAGGAGCAAGATTTAGTGATAAAGATTATAGTGAAGCTGGTGCTGAAATAACGAAGGACACAGCAAAAGTTTTTGCTTGTCCTATGGTGCTTAAAGTTGAACCTCCAACTATGGAGCAAATAAAAATGCTTAATCCGCAAGCTATATTAATTTCTGCTTTGCAAATAAAAACTCAAAATAAAAAATATTTTGAAGCATTAGCTTCTAAACGCATTACGGCACTTGCTTTTGAATTTATTAGAGATGCAGACGGCACATATCCTGCAGTAAAATCATTAAGTGAAATTGCTGGAACAGCTTCGGTTTTAGTGGCTGCTGAATTACTATCGGACAATAAAGATGGTAACGGACTCATGTTTGGAAACATAAGTGGCGTCCCTCCTATTGAAGTTGTTATTCTAGGTGCTGGTACCGTTGGTGAGTTTGCTGCAAGAAGCTCTATGGGCTTAGGCGCTAACGTAAAAGTGTTTGATAATTCTATAACAAAACTAAGACGTATTCAAACGAATTTGGGTAGACCATTTTTTACATCAACCATACAACCAAAAAACTTAACAAAGGCTTTAAAACGTTGTGATGTGGTTATTGGCGCAGTTAGAGGCACTAATAGGTCTCCTGTTATTGTATCAGATGATATGGTGCAAAACATGAAAAAAGGCGCTATTATAATTGATGTTAGTATAGATATGGGCGGTTGCTTTGAAACTAGCGAAGTTACCACACATAAGCAACCTACTTTTGTAAAACACGATGTTATTCATTATTGTGTACCAAATATTCCTGCAAGGTATTCAAGAACGGCATCGGTTTCTATTAGTAATATTTTTACACCTTATCTATTAAAAATTGCAGAAGATGGTGGTATAGAAAATTCTCTTAGATTTGATAGAGGTTTAAAAAATGGGTTGTATTTTTACCACGGAATTTTAACAAGCAAATCTGTTGGTGAATGGTTCGATTTAAATTATAGCGATATTAATCTTCTTATTTTTTAATTAAAAATCTAAAAATCACCACATCTTTCCAAATTTTTCATAAATGACATTAATACAACGAATTGGTTATTATTTAGGTGGTTTTTCTATAGGACTAGTAATTTTAGCATTTTTTTTAAACGGAAAAAAAACCTCTTGTAGTTATGGGCCAGATGCCAGAGTTTTAAAAAACATAAACTCGAAAAAAATTGATTTTAGCGATAATGTGAAATCACACCTTTCTAACAATACAAGTGATTCTACTAAAATAAATTATGTTCTAAAAAAGGGTGATATTAATTTTTCTGAAAGCAAAACAAGACAAGAACCATGTGGTATTTATATTGTTGAAGGTAATTACGAAGAAGAAGAAATAACTTTAACAGTAGAAAATTGCGATAGTATAGCAACCATAACTAATATTAAAGTTGAAAAACAACAATGATAAAACGTAGTTTTGATATTGTTTTCTCTATAATTACATTACTCCTACTCTTTCCTTTTTTATTACTAATCGCTTTATTAATTAAACTAGATTCTAAAGGCCCTGTATTATTCATACAAGGTCGTGTTGGCAAGCACAATAAGGATTTTAATATTCTTAAATTTAGAACCATGTACATGCAATCTCAAAACAAAGGGTTGCTTACGTTAGGAAATCACGATTCTAGAATCACAAAAATTGGTTATTTTCTGAGACGTTATAAAATAGATGAATTCCCGCAACTTATAAATATTTTAAAAGGCGATATGAGCTTTGTTGGTCCTAGACCAGAACTACGTTATTATGTAAATTTTTACAATGAAGACGACTTAAAAATATTTAAGATAAAACCAGGAATTACAGGACTTGCTTCTTTAAAATACAGAAATGAAGTAGAACTTTTAAAAACAGCTAAAAATCCTGAAGCGTTTTATATAAACACTATTATTCCTGATAAATTAAAATACAATAAGGAATACATAAAAAAACGAAGTTTTTTTTTCGACTTAAAACTCATTTTTATTACCATAATTAAGGTAATAACTAGATAAATTCATAGTACACCTTATTTTCGTCTTTTTTTCTCTCTACTTAAAAGTGTTAGTTCTCGCCCTGTTTGTCCTGCTACCGAAGTGTTTTCTTCTGCCCTTCTTATTAAATAAGGCATCACATCTTTTACAGGGCCAAATGGCATGTATTTAGCAACATTATAACCTTTATCAGCCAAATTATAACTTATATGATCACTCATTCCATATAATTGTCCAAACCAAATACGTTGGTCATTATTAGCAATATGTTTTTCATTCATCAATTGCATAAGTAAATAAGAGCTCTCTTCATTATGTGTTCCTGCAAATAAAGACATACAATCTAAGTTATCAAGCATATACTTCACAGCTTCATTAAAATTGATGTCGGTTTCAGCTTTTGTTTT
Source organism: Thalassobellus citreus (assembly GCF_044385915.1). Classification (NCBI taxonomy): domain Bacteria; kingdom Pseudomonadati; phylum Bacteroidota; class Flavobacteriia; order Flavobacteriales; family Flavobacteriaceae; genus Thalassobellus; species Thalassobellus citreus. The sequence continues at coordinate 281,657 of NZ_JBISCC010000130.1, forward strand.
ACAAATAGGTGTAGCATAACCTTTCTCTTCAGCCCTTTCATTTTCTTTTTCTAAATAAGCGCCTCTAACCAATTTGTAACCTAAATAATACTTCCCTTGTTTTGCTTCAATATGCTGGTTTTTTAAAAAAGCTAATCTATCATGTCTATACATTTGCAAAGTATTAAACACAATAGGCTTTTCTTTATTATACTTTTTCATCATTGCTGTTACCAAATCATCAGCAGCATCTTGCATCCAACTTTCTTCTGCATCAATTAAAACAGCAACATCATGGTCTTTTCCTTTTTTACAAACAGCATCAAATCTTTCAACAACTTTATTCCATTCTTCTTGTTCTTCATTACTTAACGTTTCATTATTGCCCATTTTTTCGAATAACGATAAACGCCCAAATCCTGATGGTTTAAAAACAGCAATAGGAATAGCATCAATTTCTTTAGCAAAATCAATGATTTTAAGAACCTTTTCCATGGCAGCATCAAATTCATTTTCATTTTCTTTTCCTTCAACCGAATAATCTAAAACAGAACTTACTCCTTTTTGATACATTTTATCAATTACAGGCAAACAATCTTCTTCATTTACACCGCCACAAAAATGATCAAACACAGTTGAACGAATGAGTCCTTCAATTGGTAAATGGGCTTTTATTGCAAAATTGGTTGCAGCTGTACCTATTCTAACCAAAGGTTCTATAGATATCATTTTAAACAAAAAATAGGCGCGTTCTAATTCGGAATCGCTTTTTAAAGAAAATGCTATTTCTGTATTATCAAATATTCGGTTTGTACTCATTTTTAAAAATTTTCGCAAAGATAATTATTGCTAAGCTATCATTTTATATAAAATCTCCTTAATTTCACGACCTCAAAAAAGATTAATTATTTTATGGATTCTATTACCACAAATAACTGTACAATTCATTTTAATGAGAACTGTTATCATTCACTAAACAAACACCTTAACGATAGAAATTTTTCTAAAATCTTTATTTTAGTTGATGAAAATACGCATGAGCATTGTTTGCCTTTATTTTTAAAAAATATGAAAACTAATGTTTCTATTGAAATTATTGAAATTGAAGCTGGTGAAATACATAAAACTATTGATACTTGTGTAGGTGTTTGGAACACACTTTCTGACTTAAATGCAGATAGAAAAAGTTTATTAATAAATATTGGTGGTGGTGTTATTACAGATTTAGGAGGATTTGTGGCATGTACATTTAAACGTGGTATTTCTTATATTAACGTACCAACATCATTACTATCAATGGTTGATGCATCAGTTGGTGGTAAAACTGGTGTAGATTTAGGTCATTTAAAAAATCAGGTTGGTGTTATAAGTAACCCTGATTTAGTATTAATTGATACTAATTTTTTAGATACTTTACCTAAAAACCAAATGCGTTCTGGTCTTGCAGAAATGCTTAAACACGGATTAATTACTGGGGAATCCTATTGGAATAATTTTAAAAACTTATCTAACCTATCTTTAGATGATTTAGATAGACTTATTTACGAATCTGTAATAATAAAAAGAAATGTTGTTGAGGAAGACCCTTATGAAAATGGATTAAGAAAAACCTTAAATTTTGGTCATACACTTGGACACGCAATTGAATCTTACTTTTTAAGTAGTCCCAATAAAACCACATTATTACACGGCGAAGCTATTGCTGTAGGCATGATTTTAGCATGTTATATTTCAACTGAATTAGCAGGTTTTCCTAAAGAAACTACTTTAGAAATTAAAGATTTATTAATTAACTATTATGGTAAAGTAGATATTAACGAAGATGAATACGCTACAATAATTGACCTTCTTAAATATGACAAGAAAAATAATCATGGTAATATTAACTTTGTTTTATTAGAAAACATTGGTATTACAAAAATTGATTGTTTAGTAGATGATAAAATTATAATTGATTCCTTTAAATTTTATACCGTTTAGTTGTTGCAGATAGGCTTATATTTGTAATATGATTAATTTTTTTACAAAAAAATATTTTTTAAAAGATTTACTAGAGGATTTTGTAGATATACATAACCATATACTTCCTGGTATAGATGATGGTGCTAAAACAGTTGAAGAATCTTTAAATTTAATTTGTAAACTGAAAGATTTAGGTGTTAAAGAATTTATACCAACACCGCATATCATGCAAGATTTCTATCCCAATACAGATGAAACTATTGGGAATGCATATCAAAATTTACTTGAAAACTTAAACACGAAAGCACTAAGCTCTACACCTATAAACCCTGCTGCAGAATATATGCTTGATAATAATTTTGAAAAATTATTAGAAACGGAAAACTTATTTACACTTAAAAAAAAATATGTTTTGGTCGAATTGTCATATTTTCAACCACCAATTAATTTAGAAGATATTATTTTCAAAATTAAAACTAAAGGCTATGTACCAGTTTTAGCTCACCCTGAACGCTATTCTTTTTATCATAATAATTTAGATTATTATATAAGACTAAAACATTTGGGATGTTTATTTCAGCTTAATTTATTATCGCTTTCTGATCACTATGGAAAAAATGTAAAAAGAGCAGCGTATTATTTAATTGAAAACAATTTAATTGATTTCTCAGGGACTGATGTACACAAAGACTATCATATTAAAAAATTAGCAAATTTATTAGTTAAAAAAAGTCAAATTAAAAATTTGACTTTAATAGTAACAAAAACAAATAACACGTTTTCAGTAACTTAATATTTTATCCTAAAAAAACTTTTCTTTTCAGGTGTAGCATAATACCCATACTTTGAACCATATCCAAAATTAGACTTTTTGACATCATTAACAACTAGCATCATATTATTAAGCTTGTTTTCAGAATGTAAACCTTTAGTGAAGTTTAAAACTCGCTTTTCTGTATAATCTGCTCTAGTTAAGTATATTGTATGACCTGCATATTGACTAATTAATAAAGTATCTGTAACAGGCATTGTAGGAGCCGTATCTACTATAACCATGTCATATTTATTAGATACATAATCAAACAAATCTTTAACCCTACCACTCATCAATAACTCAGCTGGATTTGGAGGGATTTTACCTGAAAGTAATATATCAATTTCTATATCATTAATGTTGTAAGTATTTATAGTTTCACCTACTAATATTGATTTGTCAGCCAAATATTCTGTGAAACCTAATTTTGAAGTTTCTGCTTTAACTTTACCATTAAGTACTGCATGAATTTGCGGGTTTCTAATATCTGCTCCGATTAATAATACTCTTTTATTAGTGTTTGCAATTGTTAATGCCGTATTTAGACTAAAGAATGATTTCCCTTCTCCTTTTATTGTTGAAGTAACGAATACCACATTCTCATAATTCTTAATATTTCTTCCTCTTCTTAAATAATCAAAATTTGTTCTTATAATTCTAAAAGACTCAGATAAAATTGATCTATCATTCTTTTCAATTACCCCTTTGTCTTTTTTAGAACTCTCTTTTAGTTTAGGGATTTCTCCTAATATAGAAATATTTTTAATTTCCTTTTCTAGATCTTCTTTATTATGGATTTTAGTATCTAATAAATCCATAACATATATAATTAAAAAAGGAATAAGCAAACCAATAAAACAAGCTGCTATAAAAATCAGCTTCTTATTTGGAAATACTGGTGTAGGGTTGCCATATGCATCATCAATAACAACAGCATTAGGAGAGGTAGCCGTTAAGGATATTGCAGCCTCTTCTTTTTTTGTGAGTAAATAAACGTAAAGATCTTCCATTGTTCCTTGTTCACGCTCAATATCTCTTAATACACGTGTTTGTCCTGGGACTGCGTAAATTTTTGAATTAATTTTATTTAATTGGTTTTCAAAATTTTGAATCTTGATACTTACAGTTCTAGATAAATTATTTAAACTTTGTCTTAAACTACTCCTTAAAGCATTTAACTCTTGATCTAAATTTACTATTATTGGATTTTTTTCACTTGAGCTTTTTAAACGAGCTTGTCTAACACTTAACAACTCGTTATACTTAGAAACAGTAGCACCAATAGAAGCATCAGATAATCCAACATTTGAAGGAATAGGCTGAAATGTACTATTTTCACTACCAACTTGGTTTTTTAAATAGTTAATAATATTTAATTCATTTCTACTAACACTTAATTCCTGCTCATTCTGAGTGCTAAAATTAATATACGAATCTGCTTCAGAAGTTATATTTGTTAACTTATTGCCTGTTTTGAAGTTTTGAACATTATTATCAATACCCGCTAAATTACTAGCTACCAACTCAATACGATCAGAAATAAATTTAGATGTGTTTTTTGATTTAATATTTTTTTCTTCAAGAGAACTCTTATTATATTCATCTATTAAAGTATTAATAACATCAACTGCTTTAGATTTAACTTTATCTCTTAAAGCAATACCTATAATTCTTGATTGTTTTTCAACTTGATATATATTAATGCTATATTTATAATACTGTACTAAATTATCTATAGATGAAATTCTAACCTTAATAGTTTTTCCTATTAAATCTTTAAAATCTGTTTTTTTTGGAGTGACAACCATTCCTCCAAAATGAGTTGAAATATTTTCACCGAAAGCACTTTTCTTAAAAACATCATCTTCATTAATTTTATAAGCAAAATCAACTTCAGATAAAACTTCTATATAAAAACTGAAATTAACTTTATCTATTATTGAATCAGAAGCAATAAAATTAATATTAAAAGGAATATTATCATATAATTCAGTTTCATGAATTCTCCCTTGTAAAAAATATTGAATATTTAAATTTAATTTCTTAATTACATTATTTAAAATGTATCTAGATTTAGCAACTTCTATTTCATCTTGAACGCTTGCGTATTCTTTTTCTGCAAAAAAAGATAAATCATTAAAAGCAGCTCCGACAGAATTCGCTTCAGAATCATTTAAAAGCTTAATTTGAGCATAAGCTTGATATTCAGGCGCTGTATATCTAACATAAAAAAACGCAATACCTATAGCTAATAATAAACTTAACGCAAACCATTTCCATTGCTTTGTATAGGTTGATATTATTTTTTTAAAATTAAAAACTTCAGAAATATTTTGTGAAGCTATTTCTTTTTGATTTAAATTCATACTAAATTCTAGTAATTAAAAGAGCTATTCCTAGTGCAAATGAAGATATAGATATAATAGTACCTAACCTATTATCTCCTGAAGCACCACTGACTCCTGATTTATTCTGTTCAACATAAACAACATCATTTTGTGTTAAAAAATAAACCGGAGAATTAAAAAGCTCTTTATTTGTTAAATCAATTCTAGTAGATGTTTTAACACCATTAAAATCTCTAATAACTAATACATTATCTCTTCTCCCTTTAATATTTAGGTCTCCTGCCAATCCTAATGCTTTTAAAAGACTTATCCTTTCTCCAGTCACTGGATATGTTCCAGGTCGGTTTACTGCTCCTAAAATAGTTATTTGAAAATTTAAAATTCTAATATTAACTATCGGGTCTTTAAGATATTGTGCTAATTTTTCTTTTAATAGTGCTTTACCCTCTTCTAATGTTAAACCCAACAATTTTATCTTTCCTAAAACAGGATAATCAATATTGCCATCAACATCTATAATATACCCAGTGGCTCCAACTTGGCTAATATTTCCTCCAGTGGTTCCAACTTGGCTACCTTGAAGATCAAGGTTAAATGGTTTAGCGGATTCTAAATCAAATGTAGAAATAAATATGCTTACATTATCATTAATCTTAAATTTTGGTTGAAAAGTATCCGTATCAACAATAGTCTCAAAATTTTTTGTGTTTTGAAAATACACAACATCTTTTCTATTAGCACAAGAAGTTAAAAAATAAAGACATATAATACATATTAACTTATACTTAAGTATAAATTTAGAAAACATTTTATTCATTGGTAATATTATTTGGGGGGTGAAATTAATAAAATTTTTAATCAATTATAAATTGTTTTTATAAGTTTTATTAGATTCATTATTTAAAACACCTTTTACTTTTTTATAAATTTGTACTTTTTTATCAAATCTTTCATAATCAGAATTATTAGATTTATACTCAGGTATTAAACGTTTCATTTTCATAACAATGTTATTATTTTGAAAACGGTTAGTAATGCATAACTCTTCAATTTCAGATTTAATGCTTTTATAATCAAGCTCTCTTGTTTTACTAATCATTATCTTTTTATGATATGTAGATAATGTATTTTCACCATTAGCTAATAATTCTTCATAAAGTTTTTCTCCTGGACGTAAACCTGTAATATTAATATCAATATCATCTGGGAAATTTAAACCAGAAAGTTTTATCATATTTTTTGCTAGATCATATATTTTAACAGATTCACCCATGTCAAAAATAAATATCTCACCTCCCTTACCCATTGTACCTGCTTCTAAAACTAACTGAGAAGCTTCAGGAATAGTCATAAAATATCTAGTAATATCTTTATGTGTCAATGTCAATGGACCTCCATTTTCAATTTGCTTTTTGAACAAAGGAATTACAGAGCCATTAGACCCTAAAACATTTCCAAATCTTGTAGTAATAAACTTTGTTTTGCTTTCTTTTTGTAAGCAGCTAATATACATTTCTGCCATTCTTTTTGTTGCCCCCATCACACTAGTAGGGTTAACAGCTTTATCTGTAGATACAAAAACAAACTTCTTAACATTATAGCGAGAAGCAGTATCTGCTAAAAGCTTAGTTCCATTTACATTAATTTTAATAGCCTCATATGGAGCCTGTTCCATTAATGGAACATGCTTATAAGCAGCTGCATGAAAAACCATAGTTGGTTTATGTTGTTGGAAGATATTATCAATACGCAAACCATCTCTAATATCTGCAACAATAGCTGTGAAATTATATTTATTGTCTCTCTTTAAATCTTGTTGAACATCATAAAGACAAGACTCTGCCTGATCTACTAATATTAAGTGTTTAACATCGAAATGTGACAATTGTTTCACAAGCTCACTTCCAATAGAACCTGCTGCACCTGTTATTAATATTGTCTCACCTCTAAATTCATTAGTTAAATTAGGGTTATCTATTTGTATTGGAGCACGACCTAAAAGATCTTCAATTTGAACTTGTTTTATCTGCTTAACATTCAGCTCTCCGTTAATCCAACTTTCGATAGGTGGCACTTTAGTTACCTTTACTTCTAAATTAACTAAACCTAATAAGGTATCTTTATCAATATTTTTAGATGTTACTATAATTTCATCAATACTATTTAAGTCAATATAATTTTGTGTAATAGCATTTTTACTTAAAATAGAAACTCCATTAATTGACTTTCCATTTTTCACATAATTATCATTAATAAAACCTGCAACATGAAATCTTTCTATTACATTATTAATTAAAGCATTATAAGTAACAATAGCAGAATCTCCTACTCCATATATTAGTACCTTTTTAGAAGAAATATACTTACATTTTAAATGGTTATAAACCATTTTAAAAATTAATCGAGATCCACTAAGAGCTACAAAACTAAATATTGCATGGATAAAAATGATTGAACTTGGTATAGTAAACTCATTAACTAAATTAAAACTCTTATTAATAAAAACAAATAAAACAGTAGTTATAGTCATTAAAGAAACTGCCTTAAAGACATTTACTACATCTGTAAAACCAGTATGTCTTATTATACTTTTAAAAGAACCTACAATTAAAAAACTTAAAGAAGCAACTATTGCTAAAAAAGGTAATTGATATAAAAATTGAGTAATATCAAATTTTAAAGTAAAATTAAATCTTACAAAATAGGCCATAAAAAATGTAGCCAATACAATGAATAAATCAATAGTAAAAACAAGCCATTTAGAGGCGTATTTTTGAGAGAGATAGGTAAAGTAATTATTTATCATAAGTTTGGGGTTTTTAATATTTGGGTAATAATTCTATTTAAATCATCTTGACTTAAATTAGATCCGCTTGGTAAACAAAGTCCTTTTTCAAAAAGTTCTTCGGATGTACCATCTGTAAAATGCAAACAATTTTTAAATACAGGTTGTAAATGCATAGGTTTCCATAAAGGTCTTGATTCAATATCGTCTTTTAACAACTCAATCCTTATTTGTTCTCTTAATTTGTATGAATCAGTTTTAATACAAGTAATCCATCTATTAGAAAAGAATCCTTCTGGTTCTTCTAAAAAAGAAATACTTTCATACTTATCTAAATTTTCTTTATAAAACTCATAATTTTTTCTTCTAGCAGCTACTCTATCATCAATCACTTCCATTTGCCCTCTTCCGATACCTGCTAAAACATTACTCATTCTGTAATTAAAACCAACTGCTGAATGTTCATAATGCGGAGCATTATCTCTTGCCTGAGTAGAATAAAACACAGCTTTATTCTTAGTTTCAATAGTATTTACAACCAAAGCACCTCCTCCAGAAGTAGTAATTATTTTATTACCATTAAAAGATAATATACCTATATCAGAGAGGTTTGCACATGGTTTATCAAAATAAGTACTTCCTAAAGCTTCAGCACTATCCTCAACAACTGGAATATCATACTTCTTGGCAATCTTATTTATTTCATTAGCCTTATAAGGCATACCATAAAGATGGACAGCAATAATCGCTTTCGGTTTCTTATATTTTTGTATTCTATCTATTATAGCTATTTCTAATAGTTCTGGAGACATATTCCATGTGTCTTTTTCACTATCGATAAAAACAGGTGTTGCTCCTTGATAAATTATTGGGTTTGCAGAAGCAGAAAATGTAAAACTTTGACATAAAACTTCATCACCCTTATTAACATTTAACAATTTAAGTGCTAAATGTATTGCAGCTGTTCCTGAACTAAGAACAGCTACATGAGAATCTCCTCCTAAATAATTTTCTATATCTTTTTCAAAACCATCAACATTAGGGCCTAACGGAGCTATCCAATTTGTATCGAAAGCTTCGTTTACAAACTTTTGCTCAGTCCCTCCCATGTGAGGCGAGGATAAGTATATTTTAGTTTTTGTTAGCATTTACAATATATTTATTATTGGACACATTATATCCAAATCGTCACAATGACAATAAATTTTTGTTATAATAATTTGAATGGTATTTCCCTCATTGTACATAAAACAAAATCAGTTTATAATTAATAGCTTTAAATTTTTTATTAACAGAATTCTATAATTTGAAATACTTTTTAATCCAAAATTGAGGGTTAGATTAAACAAATAAGAGTATAATATTTCAATTATCAGTAAACTATTAAATTAATATGCTATTAATCAATTCAACTGTTGTTTTGATGGTGTAAATTTAGTAATAGTTTTTAAAGTACAATGAATAGATTCATGTAATTCGCTAAAAGAGTATTAAAAATCGGTTAACTACATTTCGTTATTTAATTCAAAGTAAAATAGTGTAACTCATCGATTTTTATTATTGATAAATTAAAACTTTGATTTTATTTAAAATAATATATCTATTAGTTATTGCTTAAATTACAAATTCCATTTTCTACTGATTAAAATTTATATAATTTTATAATTCCATTATAAACAAGTACCTTTTATCGATATTTTTATACCGCTAAAAATATTAAATGAAGTTTATCGTAAAAAATGTCTAATTAAAATAATAATTAGTTCAATATCAATTATTTTTCACATATTTGTTTTTAATTTAAATTTAAACCCCAAATTAAATGAAATTCAATCTATTAAATGATAAAACTATATTAGTCACTGGTGGTGCTGGCTTTATTGGTTCAAACCTATGCGAGACATTATTAAACAATAACATAAAAACAATTTGTTTAGATAATTTTTCAACAGGAAAACACAAAAACATTGAACCTTTTCTTAAAAACAATAACTTTAAACTTGTTGAAGGAGACATAAGAAATCTTAAAGACTGCCATAAAGCCTGTAAAAATGTTGATTATATTTTACATGAAGCTGCATTAGGATCGGTACCCAGATCTATAAATGATCCAATTACAACCAATGATGTTAATGTATCAGGTTTTTTAAATATGCTTGTTGCAGCAAGAGATGCAAATGTTAAACGATTTGTATATGCAGCTAGTTCATCTACATATGGAGATCATGAAGCGCTACCTAAAGTAGAAAATGTTATAGGAAAACCTTTATCTCCATATGCTATTACTAAGTATGTAAATGAATTATATGCAGATATTTTTCAAAATGCTTATGGATTAGATACTATAGGATTACGTTATTTTAATGTTTTTGGAAAAAGACAAGATCCTAACGGTGCCTATGCTGCTGTAATTCCTCTTTTTGTAAAACAATTTATTAACTATGAGTCGCCTTTAATTAATGGAGACGGAAGTTATTCAAGAGACTTTACCTATATAGACAATGTTATTCAAATGAATATACTTGCTCTAACTACCACTAACGAAGCAGCCTTAAACACAGTATATAATGTAGCATATGGAGAGAGAACTACTTTATTAGAATTAACAAGTTTACTAAAAGAACATCTAGCTGCTTTTGATGATAACATTAAAAATATTGAAATAAAACATCGTGCCAATAGAGTTGGTGACATCCCGCATTCATTGGCCTCTGTAGAAAAAGCAAAAAAATTATTGAATTATAATCCAAAATACAATATCAATGACGGTATAAGGGAAGCTGTTAATTGGTATTGGAAAAATTTATGACAAAAAATTAAATTAAAAATCCCTCTCCATGTTTTTATATTTCATGCATAAAATTATTAATTCATGAATAATTTTTGAGTATAACCTACTAAAACAATCGACAAAGAGATTGTTTTTACCGATTAATTGCATAGATTTGCATTGTAGAGTATAGAAATAGTATGAAATTAATTATTGAGAAATGATAATTAAATTAATTTAATAAGAAAGTTATACTGTTAATTTGTATACATAAACATTTATAATTAAAAAAAATGAAAGTAACTAAAATATGTTGTATTGGTGCTGGATATGTAGGAGGCCCAACAATGGCTGTAATTGCAAAGAAAAACCCACACATTAAAGTAACTATTGTAGATATAAATCAGACCAGAATTGATGCTTGGAATGATTCTGATGTTTCCAAACTACCTATCTACGAGCCAGGTTTAGCTGAAATCGTAAAAGAAACCAGAGGAAAAAATCTCTTCTTTTCAACAGAAATTAATAAGGCAATTAACGAATCTGAAATGATTTTCATATCTGTTAATACTCCTACGAAGACTTATGGTAAAGGAAAAGGTATGGCTGCTGACTTGAAATACGTTGAACTTTGTGCTAGAAATATAGCTGAAGTAGCAAAAACAGACAAGATAGTTGTTGAAAAATCAACATTACCAGTAAGAACAGCGCAAGCAATTAAAAGTATTTTAAGTAACACAGGAAGCGATGTTAAATTTGATATTTTATCAAATCCTGAATTTTTAGCTGAAGGTACAGCAATAACCGATTTGTTAAATCCAGACCGCGTGTTAATTGGTGGCGAATCTGAAGATGCCATTGAAAGTTTAGCTAATATTTATGGTAGTTGGGTACCCCAAGAACAAATTTTAAGAACAAATGTATGGTCATCAGAATTATCAAAACTAACAGCCAATGCATTTTTAGCACAACGCATCTCATCTATTAATGCTATTTCTGAATTATGTGAAAAAACTGAAGCAAATGTTAATGAAGTTGCTAAAGCAATAGGTATGGATTCTAGGATAGGCTCTAAATTCCTGAAGTCATCTGTAGGTTTTGGCGGATCATGCTTTCAAAAGGATATTTTAAACCTTGTTTATATTGCACGAAGTTATAATTTACAAGCTGTTGCTGATTATTGGGAACAAGTTATCATATTAAACGACCACCAGAAGAGACGTTTTGCAGATCATTTGATTAGCACCTTATACAATACAGTTTCTGGAAAAAAAATAGGTTTCTTAGGTTGGGCTTTTAAAAAAGACACTAATGACACTAGAGAATCTGCTGCTATATATATTGCCGACCATTTATTAAATGAACAAGCTAATATTGCTGTTTACGACCCTAAAGTTATAAATGAAAAAATACAATCAGATTTAAACTATTTAAATACTAGAACAGAAAAAGAAAATAGCGAATTAATACATGCAACAGAAACACCATACGAAGCTTTAAAAGATGCTCATGCTGTAGCTATTATGACAGAGTGGGATGAATTTAAAACATATGATTGGAAAAAAATATACACTCAAATGAAAAAGCCTGCATTTATTTTTGATGGTAGAAACATACTAGACAAATCTGAAATGGAAACTATAGGTTTTAAATATTCTTCTATTGGTCAATAAAATATTATTATGCATAAAGAAAAAATTGCTATTATAGGATTAGGTTATGTGGGACTACCACTAGCCCGTTTATTTGCAACCAAATACTCCGTTGTTGGTTTTGATATAAATGAAAAACGAATTTCAGAATTACAACAAGGTAAAGACGTTACTTTAGAAATTGAAGATGATGTTTTAAAAGGTGTCTTAAAAGATCGTCCAGATTCAAATAATGGATTATATTGTTCATCAAATATCGATGATATAAAACATTGCAATTATTACGTAATTACGGTTCCAACACCTATAGACAAAAACAAAAGGCCAGATTTAACTCCGTTGTATAAATCTAGCGAAACAGTGGCAAAGGTTCTAAAAAAAGGCGACATTGTCATTTATGAATCTACAGTGTACCCTGGTGTGACTGAAGATGAATGTGTGCCAGTTTTAGAAAAAATAAGCGGATTAATATTCAATAAAGATTTTTTCGCAGGATATTCACCTGAACGTATTAATCCAGGAGATAAAGAACATACTGTCGATAAAATATTAAAAGTAACTGCCGGATCTACTCCAGAAATAGGTGTAAAAGTAAATGATCTATATGCCAGTATTATTACTGCTGGAACTCACCTTGCTCCTACTATAAAAGTAGCAGAAGCCGCTAAGGTTATAGAAAATTCTCAACGTGATATAAATATTGCTTTTGTTAATGAATTAGCAAAAATTTTCAATCTTATGAATATTGATACTCATGCAGTATTAGAAGCTGCTGGAACAAAATGGAATTTTTTACCATTTAAACCTGGTCTTGTTGGAGGACATTGTATTGGAGTTGACCCGTATTACTTAGCTCAAAAAGCACAAGAAGTAGGGTATCATCCTGAAATTATTTTAGCAGGCCGAAGAGTTAACGATAGCATGGGACAATATGTTGCTGCAGAAGTTATTAAATTGATGGTACAAAATGATTTTAAAATTAAAAACTCTAAAATATTAGTTTTAGGTATAACATTTAAAGAAAATTGTCCAGATGTTCGAAACACCAAAGCAGTTGATGTAATTAATCAACTAAAAAGTTATGGTATAGACGTTACTATTTATGATCCTTGGGCTAACCCAAATGAAGTAAAGCATGAATATAGCTTAGAAACCATACAAAAGTTACCTAATCAAAAATTTGATGCTATCGTTTTAACTGTAGCTCATAAAGAATTTTTGAATAAAGATCTTAATACATTATTAAAACCAAATGGTGTTTTATATGACGTAAAAGGAGTCCTTACTGCTAGAAATTCTAAAAGACTTTAATGAAATTCAACCAACTTAAAGGTGGTGCTGCATTATCTTATGTAACTATATTTTTAACTAATGTAGTAGGGTTATTACTCACACCTTTCATAATTCGCTCATTTGGAAGTGCAGAATATGGTTTATATACCATGATCGGTGCATTAGTAGGTTATATGAGTGTTTTAGATTTTGGTTTAAATAACACAATAGTTCGTTTTGTAGCTAAATATAGAGCAGAAAATGATAAACAGGGAGAAGAAAATTTTTTGGCGCATAGCTTTATCATGTATTCATGTATTTCTATTCTTGTTAGTGTTTTAGGCTTCATTTTATATTCTAATTTAGAAAGTTTATATAGTGAAAATTTAAAACCAGATCAAATTGATAAAGCTAAAACAATGATGCTTTTATTAATATTTAACTTAGCAATTTCTCTTCCTGGTGGAGCTTTCAGTGGAATATGTTATGGGTATGAAGAATTCATTTTACCAAAAATTACAAATATAGTTCGTTACATCGTTAGAAGTATTTTGGTGGTCGTAATATTATTATTTGGAGCTAATGCTGTTGGTTTAATAATTCTAGATACTATTATGAATTTAATAGTAATAATAATTAATATATATATTGTTTTTAAAATATTAAAGGCTCGAATTAAAATCCATAAATTTGATAAAAACTTATTTAAAAGTATTCTAGGTTTCTCTCTTTGGTTATTTGTTTTTGCTATCGTGCACCAATTAAGATGGCAGTTTGGTCAAATGATAATTGGTATTTATTATTCTACATCTATTGTCGCAATTTATTCAGTTGGTATTACCTTAGGAAACTATTATGGTGCTTTTTCTAGTGCTATTTCATCGGTTTTTTTACCTAAAGCCATCCAAATGACTGTTAAAAGTATTCCTACAGAAGAATTAACCAATACTTTTATTAAAATTTCAAGAATTATACTACTTGTTCTATTTTACATTTTTGGAGCTTTTATTCTTTTAGGAAAAGATTTTGTGTTTTTCTGGGTTGGTGATGAGTATAATGAAGCTTATTATTATGCAATAATTATTATGTTTGGATTAACCCCTATTCTTTCTCAAGGCTTCGCCAATAATATATTAGAGGCAAAAAACTTATTAGCATTTAGAGGTAAATTATTGTTGACTTTAACTCTATTAGGAACAATATTAAGTGTTTTTGTTGTTCAAAAATTTGGTGTTTTAGAAATGATTATAACAGTTGTGATTTTTATGCTATTAGAAAGAGCTATTATGATTTTTTATTACAATAAAAATACAAATTTAGATATGTTTAGGTATTACAGAGAGATATCTCCTCTTTTTGCTGTATTTGCAATAACAACCTTATTAATATTTCTTTTAACAAATAATTTATTGCCAGAGAGAAACTTAATCGTGTTTTTTAGTAGCGCAATAGTTTACAGTTTAATTTTTGTTTTTGTTTTTATAAGGTTTATGACTGAATATGAAAAATCTCTCTTAAAATCTATAGTAATAAAATTTTTGCCTCATTATAAAAAATAATCTATTATTGAAGCCAGAAATATCCATATTAATACCAATATACAATAGCTCCTTGCAACTTGAAAGATGCCTTCATTCAGTTATTAATCAATCATTCAAAAACTTTGAAGTGATTATGATTAATGATGGTTCTACAGATAATTCTGAAAAAATTTGTTTAAACTATTCAAGTTTAGATTCAAGATTTAAATATTACAAAAAAGAAAATGGTAAAAAAGCTACAGCAGTAAATTTTGGATACAAAATGGCAGTGGGGAATTTCATTTCTATAATTGACAGTGATGATTTTATAGAACATAATCTATACGAAATCGCTTTAGCTACAATTTTAAAGCATAACGTAGATATTGTTAATTATTCCTTTAATTATATTAAAAATGGTAAAAAAGAAAAAAATAGTTTACCATTTATTAAAAATAAAATTATAACAAATACACATTTTAGAGAGGTATTAAAATCTCATATGCATAATAAAAAAATGCTATTATGGTTTTCTTGGAGCAATTTAATGCGTAAATCACTTTTGGATGAATTTAATATTCGTCATGATGAAACACAAAAAATTGGTGCTGATTCAACGTTTAACTTAGAGTGCTATTTAAATGCTAATGGAATATATTCTATAAAAGATTGCTTATATAATTATGTCTACAATAATAATTCCATGACACAAATTAAATATAAACCAAATTTACTAAAAAACTTGGAAAAGCAATTTGATGCAAGAAAAACTATTTATAAGAAATATAACCTTATTGACATTGATTATAAAAAAGATTTTTCAAGCTATTATATGGAGCACAGTTTATTTTTTATACTTAATAATGAAAAATGTTCGCCTCAAAAATTAAAGATTAGTACTCTATCAAAAATCAGAAAATCAGAAATCTACAAATATGCATTAAAGTATTACTCTGAATTTTCAGAAAATTTAACACTAAAAAAAAGAATCACAATATTTCTTTTCAAAAATAATTATTTAAAAAGTTTATATTTTATGCATCTTATCATCAATAAAAAAATAATAAACTTTAACGCAAAATAAATTAACTATGGAGAAAAAAATAGTTATGCTTGTTGGTGAAGATCATTCTTCTTTTGCCATTTACAATGCTTTAAAAAAGGATTACAATATTACAAATGTGATATTAGAAAAACCCAAAAGCAAAAAAGAGTTTATTAAAAGACGTATTAAAAAGCTAGGAATACTAAAAGTAGTTGGCCAAGTACTTTTTCAAAAATTGGTTGTACCTTTTTTAAATAAAGAATGTAAAACAAGAATATACAACATTATAAAAAATAACAATTTAAAATTTACAGATTTTGAAAAGAACATTTTAACTAATGTACCCTCTGCAAATTCAGATTTATGTATAAAAACACTACAAGAAATAAATCCAGATTTAGTTATAGTAAATGGTACAAGAATTATTTCTAAAAAAGTACTTAATTCAATAAAAGGTGCTTTTATAAATACACATGCCGGCTATACACCTTTATATAGAGGTATTCATGGTGCGTATTGGTCAAAAGTCAACAAAGATGGATATTGTGGTGTTAGTGTTCATTTAGTAGACCCAGGAATCGATACGGGTGGTATTTTGTACCAAGGATTAATAGATACCATAGAAGATGACAATTTTGTGTCTTACACCTATTTACAATTAGCAAAAGGTATTGAACTTATAAAGCTAGCTATAAACGATTTATTAAAAGATAAGCATAAAGTGATAACAAATAACTTAGATAGTAAGTTTTGGACACATCCAACTATATGGTTTTATTTAAAACATAGATTAATTAATAAAGTAAAATAAGTATCAACAAAAATTTATAAAAATGATTTCTTCTATAAAAAAAATAATTCCATTAGATTGGAAAACTAAGTTGATATTATTCTCACTTAAATCAAAATCTCCAACAGACTTTTCATTTAAAGTTCCAGATACTGATAAAAGAAGCATTTATATTTTTTTAGCAGCTGATTATGGTAATCTAGGTGATGTAGCTATCACATATGCACAACATAAATTTTTAAATAAAAATTTTCCTGAATCTGTAGTTACAGAAATACCAATAAGCAAAACTTTAGAAGGCATTGCATTTGTAAAAAAAATAATTAAACCTAATGATGTTATAACGACTGTTGGTGGTGGCAATATGGGAGACTTATATGAATCTATAGAGCTTTACAGACGATTAATTATAAGTGAATTTCATAAAAATAAAATTATTTCTTTTCCACAAACTATTGATTTTAAAAATGATAAAAGAGGAAATAAATCATTGCAAAAAACAATTAAAACTTACTCTAAACATCCTAATCTTACCTTGGTTGCAAGAGAGCATAAATCATTTGATTATTACAGTAATAATTTTCCAACAAACAATATTTTATTAACACCAGATATAGTATTATCTCAAAATCAATCCAGCCCTCAAAATAAGAGAAATGGTGCTATCGTATGTTTAAGAGACGATAAAGAGAAAAAGCTAACTAATGAACAAGAAGATAAACTAGTTAGTTTATTAAAAAATGAGTTTAATTCTGTTTTTAATAGAGATACTCATATTGGTGGTCACGGTTTAAGTCTGAAAAACAGAGTTAGTAGTTTAAAACTGATTTGGAATGATTTTAAAAAAGCAGAACTAGTTATTACCGATCGTTTACATGGTATGATATTTTGTTATATAACAGGTACTCCTGCCTTAGTGTTTCTTAATAATAATCATAAAGTAAAATCTTCTTATTTTTGGATTAATGAATCTCCTCATATAAGACTTGTTGAAAACTTGACAGAAAAGTCAATAAAACAAGCATTACAAGAGGTAAAAGGTAAGCAAACAGAGATCGATAACAAGAATTTCTTAAAAAAATATGAACCAATAATAGCTGCTATAAAAAACTAATTCCATGACGCAACCTATATTATCAATTGTTGTTCCCGTATATAATGTAGCTGCTTATTTAGAAAAGTGTGTTCATAGCTGCTTTGATCAAAACGTTAACAAAAAATTATATGAAATTATTTTAGTTAATGACGGATCTACCGATAATAGTTTAGAACTTTGTAAAAAACTCAAACTACAATATCCCGATATTAGCATCGTTTCTCAAGAGAATAAAGGTTTAAGTGGTGCAAGAAATACTGGTTTAAAACACTCTAAAGGAGACTATATTTGGTTTGTAGATTCTGATGATTGGATTAGCTCAAACTGTTTAATTAACATCTTTAAAAAATTAAATTCTAAATTAGATATCATTTGGTTAGGACATGATGTTTGGTATTTAGGCAAATCAACCAAAAACTATATACCCCAACAAATATCTCATGCCATTACAGGTGAAGATTTTTTTATTAACCATTTAGAAAACCAATTTTATATTTGGAAGTTTATATATAATAGAAATTTTTTATTAGCCAATAATTTAACATTTTTTGAAGGTATTTTATATGAAGACTTAGAATTTACACCTAGAGCTCTAGTACATGCTAAAAAATGTATTACAATCTCAGAAATATGTTATCATTATTTAGTTCGGGAAGGTAGTATTGCTAATAATATTAAGGAAAAAAATATTGAGCACCGATTTATCATTCTAAATAAACTAACTAATTTAATTGATGATAAAAATATAAGTAAACCTTACAAAAACGCCATTTCAAAAGTTATTCTTCATACACTGTCTGGTACAGTAAACATGGCTGCTAGGGCAAGCATTAAAATTCCTGAAAGTGGATTTAAAATTATTAACAGAATTAAAGAAGATAATATTTTCAATTCTAATTTATCTTTAACAACTAAACTAATTAAAAGAATTCCTAAAATTTATTATAATGCTTTTAGGGGCATTTATAAAATATACAAGATTTTACCATTAAAAAAATAACCTATGAAAAGAATTTTACAAGTTGTTGGAACAATGGATAGAGCTGGAGCAGAAACCATGGTGATGAGTTTATACAGAGCTATTGATAAAACTAAATATCAATTTGATTTTGTTTACTTTACAAATCGTTCATGCTCCTATGATGATGAGATTTTAAACCTAGGAGGTAAAATTTATAGAATTTCTGAGGAGCAATCTAGAAACCCTATTGCAAGAACTTATGCCTTATATAAAGTTATAAAAAATAATAAACCTTTTCATGCAGTACATTGTCATCAGCTATTTAGTAATGCATTTCACTTAATAGCAGCTTATTTTGCTGGAATTAAGCAAAGAATTGCTCATTCCCATAATACGAGTGATATAAACAGTAAAACGTTTTTTGGTAAACTATATCAAACGTTTTCTAGAAAAATCATAAGCTCATTATCTACAGATTATATAGCTTGTGGAAATGAGGCGGGTAAATATCTTTTTTCGGCAAAAAAAGATATTATATTTATTCCAAATGCAGTTAATGTTAAAAAATTTCTAAATGTTAAAGAAAGAAAAATAGAAAATTTTTTTGAAAATAATTTGATAACCAATAACACAATAGTATTGTCTCAAATTGGAAGATTAATGCCTGTTAAAAATGCTGAGTTTACTATTAATTTTGCGGATTTTTTAAAAAGTAACAATATTGATTTTCATTTATTTTTTACTGGAGCAGGTCGTTTAGAAAATAATTTAAAAGCATTGGTTTCTGAAAAGAAGTTAGATAAACACATTACGTTTTTAGGTGTTAGATCAGATATTGAAATCATTCTTGCTCATTCAGACGCTTTATTAATGCCATCATTTCATGAAGGTTTCCCTGTTATTTTAGTAGAATCTCAAACATCAGGAACCCCCGCTTTAATATCAGATAAAATATCTAGTGAAGTTGATTTAGAAATGAATTTAATTCGCTTTTGTGCTTTAGAGGATTCATTTGATGTATGGCATAAAAGTTTAGAAAATCTAATAAAAACAAAAGCTATCGCTCCTGAAAAAAGACACGAAATACTTAAAGAAAAAGGATTTGATATTGATGTAAGCGTAAAATTATTAGAAAAAATATATAATAATAATTAAGTTTTCCCAAAATAAGCTTAATTTAAATGTTTAGGAATGTTTGAATTTGTACCAATTAGGAGTTACTATGATATTTATTATCATACTATTGCTATTATTTGTTTTATAACATACTTTCATACATTGGTATTACAACCAAACGAATCAAAAACTCTAGTTTTTAATAAAATAGCTGCTTTAATTGTACTAATATCTTTATTACTTTATATTGGATTTAGGCCTGTACATGGTGTTTTTGTTGATATGACTACCTATGCGCATATTTTTCAAAGATACCAGAATGGTAATTATGTAATAACAAGTGATTATGGATTTTCTTATTTCTTATTATTCTGTACTAAAGTAATGACGCTAGAAGGTTTTTTCTTCATTTGTGCATGCATTTATATTTTACCTTTATATAAAGCTTGTAGAAATTGGTTTCCAAATTATTACTTTTTTGCTTTTTTATTATTTGTTGGTTCCTTTTCGTTTTGGCCTTACGGGGTTAATGGTATTCGTAATGGTATGGCTACATCTTTATTCGTTCTAGCACTGTCCTACAACCAAAAGAATTTTAAATTAATGGTTGTCTTTTTTATTTTATCATTCTCTTTTCATAATAGTATGTTATTACCCATTGCGGCATTTGTTGGTAGTAAATTTGTACCAGACACCAAAAAATATTTTTTCTTTTATATTCTAGCTATTGCTTTATCTATAAGTATGGGGGGGATTTGGGAAAATATTTTTGCTAACTTAGGTTTTGGTGACGAGCGATTTTCAGCATATTTAACTGCTGGATCAGATTCTGGAAAGTTTGCCTCTACAGGATTTAGATATGATTTTTTACTCTATAGTATTGCACCAATTATTCTATCAATTTTTTATAAATTTAAAAGTGGATATGAAAGTGTTATTTATGATAGAATTTTGCATACATATATTATTGCTAACGCGTTTTGGGTAATGGTTATAAGGGCAAACTTTTCCAATAGGTTTGCTTATCTTTCATGGTTTTTAATGGCAGCAGTAGTCATATATCCGCTATTAGATAAAAGTTTTTGGTCAAATCAATTTAAAAAAATAGGAATTATAATTTTAGCTTATTATAGTTTCACTTATTTCATGTTCTTTAAAGATTATTTTTAAAAAAAATTAAAAAAATTAAATATGGCAATTACAATAGGACTCCCCTTTTACAATGCAGAAGATTACTTAGAATTAGCAATTAAGTCTGTATTTGCTCAAACATATCAAGATTGGGAATTAATTTTAATGGATGATGGTTCAACTGATAGGTCTTTAGAAATAGCTAAATCTATTAATGATCCAAGAGTTAGTGTTTACTCTGATGGAAAAAACAAAAAATTGGCCGCTAGATTAAATGAAATTGTTGGATTAGCAAAATACGATTATTTAGCTAGAATGGATGCCGATGATTTGATGTCTACAAAACGTATTGAAACCCAAATTAATATTTTAAAAAACAATCCAGAACTAGATTTAGTTAGTACTGGGACAGTTTCAATAGCAAATGATTTAAGATATTTAGGTTCAAGGTGTGCTGATTTACATGAACTCTCATTTAATGATATACTTTTTAAAAGAGCTACTCCTCTTCATGCTAGCATTGTTTGTAAAACAGATTATTTTAAACGAAATAAATATGATGAATCTGTTAAAATTGCTCAAGATTATGATTTATGGCTTAGAGTAAGCAAGAAAAATGATTTAAAAATCAGGCTTATTCCTAACTTGTTATATTACTATAGAGAAGAAAGCAGTGCGACTGCCAAAAAGATTCTAGTTGCTTATAAAAACGAGCGTGTAATGTATAAGAAGTATGCAGGAAATAATTTCTATCATTTATGGTTAAAATCTAAAATTAAATCTTTTATAGTTTGGGGTATTTCCCTTATAAATAAGGAAGACATTCTTTTAAAGCGTAGGAGTTATAAAGATGCTGATACCACTATAGAAGATAATTATTTAAAAGAGATTGCAATTATTAAAAACACAAAACTACCAACTCACTAATTATCATCATCATGAATGGCAAATTTATAATTTCATTAGATTTTGAATTACATTGGGGTGTTTTTGACACTTTAAGTTTAAAGCAATACCAAACAAATCTTAGTAACGTTAAAAACGTTATAGATAAGCTACTAGTTTTGAGTAATAAATATGATATAAAGTTAACCTTTGCAACTGTTGGTTTTTTATTTGCTGATAATAAAAAAGAGATTAAAAAATTTATGCCAACTTTGTTACCCAATTATACAGATCAAAACTTAAACCCTTATAGATTGTTAAATGAAATTGGTGATGACGAAAAGATGGCCCCATTACATTACTCAAAATCAAATATAAAGCTTATAAAACAAACTGGTAATCATGAAATAGGAACCCATACATTTAGTCACTATTATTGTTTAGCATCAGGACAAAATTCATCTGAATTTGATGAAGATTTAAAATCAGCAAAAAAAATAGCCGATACTATGGGTATAGGCTTAACCAGTATTGTATTTCCCAAAAATCAAATTAACAAACAACATTTAGAAATATGCAAAAATAATGGTATAACAAATTATAGAGGGGCAGAAAAGCACAATATTTATAATTATCCAAACTTTAATACAAAGAAAAAAAAATTGCTTAGATTTATTGATAATTATATAAATGTGAGTGGTTACAACACTTATCCTATCAATAATATCTCCAAGGATAGTAGTGGACTAATTAATTTACCTTCAAGTAGATTTTTAAGACCATACATACCAAAATTAGCATTTTTAGAATTTTTAAAGATTAAAAGAATACAAAAAGCAATGAAACATGCAGCTATAAATAATGAATTATTTCATTTATGGTGGCATCCTCATAATTTTGGAGCTAATATGAATGAAAACTTTGAGAATTTGGAAAATATTTTCAAAACTTATGCTAATTTAAACAAAAAGCATCAATTTAAAAGTGTGACTATGACAGAATTAGCTAGCCAAATTTTAAATAACAAATCTAAAAGTTAATGAAAAAAAAAATTATTAGAGTTACAGCAGTACCAGCGTCTCTAAATTTACTTAAAGGGCAATTAAAGTTTTTAAATAATTATTTTGAAGTGATTGGAGTTTCTTCTCCCATTGAAAATCATTTAGAAGAAATTTCTAAAAGAGAGGGTATACATATTGAAGCCATTGAAATTAACCGACGAATTAGTCTATTTAAAGATTTAAAATCACTTTGGGTTTTATATAAATTTTTAAAAAAAGAGAAACCCTTCATAGTGCATTCTATAACACCAAAAGCTGGTTTTATATCAATGATAGCTTCTTATCTAGCAGGTGTCCCTAATAGGATTCATACTTTTACTGGTTTAATTTTTCCAACAAAAACTGGTCTAGCACAAAAATTATTAATTTATACTGATAAAATACTTTGTTTATGTGCAACACAAATATTACCTGAAGGAAATGGTGTTAAAAGTGATCTTATAAATTATAAAATTACATCAAAACCACTTAAAGTAATCGCAAATGGTAATATTAATGGAGTAGATATAGAATATTTTAATCCAGATATTTTTAATGATGATTTTAAAAAACAACTTAGAAAAAAATTATCAATACAAGAAAACGATTTCGTTTATATATTTATAGGAAGATTAGTTAAAGACAAAGGTATTAATGAATTGGTTAATGCATTTCTTAAGTTAAATAAAAAAAATAAAAATATTAAATTACTTTTAGTTGGAGATTTTGAAGAAGATTTAGACCCATTAAGTATAGAAGTATCATATGAAATTAAAAACAATAAAAATATTATATATACAACTTGGGTAAATGATGTAAGACCATATTTATCTATATCAAACGTTTTAACTTTTCCTAGTTATAGAGAAGGTTTCCCAAATGTAGTTTTACAAGCAGGTGCAATGGATTTACCAAGTATAGTAACTAATATCAGTGGTTGTAATGAAATTATTATTGAGGGAGAAAATGGAACAATTATTCCAGTAAAAGATGAAAATGCTTTATATAATAAAATGATTAAATTTTATAATAAAGAAAATACATATCAACGAAATACTTGTAGACAACTTATAATTTCAAAATATAAACAACAAATAGTTTGGGATGCAATTTTAGAAGAATATCAAATGCTCACTACAAATCCATAAAACTAATAACGTAAAACAATTAAAATAGATATTTTGCTTATTTACGTTATAAAACCTTCAAAGACCTCACGATTGGGTTTGGTCTTAAATCCAATACTATTTTCTTTCATAAGAGTAAGTGTTTATACTCAAAAAAAAGTCTTTTTTTTACATAAATATATAATTTACAAATAGTTATCAACAATCTTATACTCGCAGACTATTCTAAATTATATTTGCAATTCTAAATTTTTAATGTTTAAAAGTCATTATAGTCTTACAATGTTATAAACTTAGGAAAGTTAAGATTTTACAATCTATTTATTTTAATATTAAACTCTCAAAAAATTAAAGAAACTGTCCAATGAAAACTATAACGTTTTACTCATTTTCATCTTTATTAGTCTTATTTTTTATAAGCGGTACACTTACGGCTCAGCAAAAAACCTATATTCCAGACAAAAACTTTGAACAAGCTCTTATTGACTTAGGTTATGATAATGTACTAGATAATTATGTGAACAATAACAATATTATCAATGTTAAAAATTTAGATATTAGATCTAAAGATATTTCTAATTTAACAGGTATTGAATCATTTACTGAATTAATTAATTTAAATGTGACTTTTAATGTAATTAAAAATATAGATGTTAGTAGTAATACAAAATTAAATGAATTGTATTGTGCCTTTAATAGTCTTGACAGTTTAAATTTAAATCAAAATACGGCTCTTACCTATTTAGATTGCGGTTTCAACAAATTGAATTTATTAGATATTCAAAACAATAAGGCATTAACAGTATTATATTGTGATTACAACAACTTAGTTAGTCTAAATGTAAAAAACGGTAATAATACAAATTTTAAAAACTTTGATGTTCGTAACAATCCTAACTTAACCTGTATTGAGGTTGATAATCCTACTTATAGTGCTAACAACTGGTCTAATATCGATAATTCTTCAAGCTATAATTGTAATGGAGATGTTATTATTTCTCCAGAACTTACTCATGTACCTGATAATAATTTTGAACAAGCTTTAATAGCATTAGGGTATGATACTGTGATGGACGATTATGTAACTACAACTAATATAAGTAGTGTTGAATCTTTAGATATTTCAAATAAAGATATAAAAGACTTAACTGGCATAGAAGCTTTTGCTAGTTTAACAACTTTAAATTGTAGAAAAAACAATTTGAGTGTTTTGGATTTGAGTAATAATTTATCCTTGACCTATTTGAACTGCTCTCTTAATAACCTTAACGACTTGGATCTAAGTAATAATATACTTTTAACTAATTTCATTGGTTTTTACAACAATTTAGTTGGTTTGAATGTTAAAAACGGAAACAACATAAATTTCACAAATTTTGATACTAGGTACAATACAAATTTAAACTGTATACTGGTTGATGATATTGCTTACAGTGATGCTAATTGGCTTAAAAAAGACACTACTGCTAGTTTCAGCATTAATTGTGATGGTGGAGATGATACTGATACTGATGGTGATGGTATTTTCGATAAAAATGATGCTTGTCCAGATGTCCCAGGAATTGAATCTTTAAACGGATGTCCCGATACCGATGGTGATGGAATTGAAGACAGCGTAGATGACTGTCCTAATGAAGTTGGTTTAGCTGAATTTAATGGCTGCCCAGACACTGGTGGTGGAGATGTTATTATAACTCCTGAACTTACTTATGTACCTGATAATAATTTTGAGCAGGCTTTAATCTCTTTAGGGTATGATACTATTTTAGATGATTATGTTACAACAACTAATATTAGTGATGTTATTGTATTAGATGTTTCTAATAAAGATATAAATGACTTAACGGGTATAGAAGCTTTTATTAGTCTAACAACTTTAAATTGTAGAAAAAACAATTTAAGTATTTTGGATTTGAGTAATAATTCATCCTTGACCTATTTAAACTGTTCTCTTAATAACCTTATTAACTTGGATCTAAGCAACAATATACTTTTAACCAATTTAATTGGTTTTTACAACAACTTAGTTAGTTTGAATGTTAAAAACGGAAACAACATAAATTTCACAAATTTTGATGCTAGGTACAATACAAATTTGGACTGTATACAGGTTGATGATGCAGCTTATAGTACTACAAATTGGCTTAAAAAAGATGATAATGCTAGTTACAATATTAGCTGTACTGGTAATACACCAGAACTTACTTATGTCCCTGATAATAATTTTGAACAGGCTTTAATAACATTAGGATATGATACTGTTTTAGATGATTACGTTACAACAACAAATATTAGTAGTGTTGAATCTTTAGATATTTCTAATAAAGCTATAAATGACTTGACTGGTATAGAAGCTTTTCTCAGTCTAACAACTTTAAATTGTAGAAAAAACAATTTAAGTATTTTGGATTTGAGTAATAATATATCCTTGACCTATTTAAATTGTTCTCTTAACAATATTAACAGCTTGGATTTAAGCAATAATATACTTTTAACCAATTTTATCGGTTTTTACAACAATTTAGTTAGTTTGAATGTTAAAAACGGATATAACATAAATTTTACAAATTTTGATGCTAGATACAATTCAAATTTGAACTGTATACAAGTTGATGACGCTAATTATAGTACTACAAATTGGCTTAAAAAAGATGATGCTACTAGTTATAATGTTAACTGTGGAGGATTAATAGCTAAATCTAGCTCAAGTTCTAAAAAAGTGTTAAACGATACAAAACAACAATTAAAAATAAGTAATTATAAAATATATCCAAATCCAGTTAAAGATGTTTTAAATATTAATTTGGATAATGGTGTTATAATGCAACAGGTTCTTTTTTATAATACTTATGGTCAACTAATTTTTTCAGCTAAATCAAATAAAATTGATGTTAGTAATTTTACAAGAGGTATTTATTTTTTAGAAATAGAAACAAACCAGGGAAAATCCAATAAAAAGATAATTGTTGAATAATTATAGTCTTAATACAGTAGTAGAAAACCGGTTTTTTTTTATGTGCGCCCTATCTAACCTACTGTGTTTAAGTTTTGGTATTTCAAGTTTATTAAATCAACCGAAACCAGTAAAAAGAGATTATTATTTTATAAAAAAATCAAAAATATGTAAACTGTAAGATTTATAAATTACAAGCAGAAATTTCAACATATATGAAAAGTAAAAAGGCGAAACTATATGTTTCGCCTTTTTTAGATAATAATAGTTGTTTTTTAATTTGATACTGCATTATTTGTTAAAATAATATTCTCAGAATCTATAATTTCAAAATCGGTATTACTTATATTATTTTTAAATTCGATATTCTTACTACTATTAACATGAATAAAAAAATTGTTCGGATTTTTAGTGTTAAGTGTACAACTATCAAAAGAAATTTGAGTACTACTTAAGTTACTTTCATTAATATATCCTATCAAACTTATTGGACGGTTACTAACACTAATAAATTCATTACTAATCTTTATATCATTTGAATTTTGAGAGTTATTAAAGCTTCTATATCCATAACTAACATCTAAATTACTTTCAATACTATTCTCAGATAAGACACTGTCATAAAAATCACCTTTTAATTGTATTCCTGTTTTACAATTTATAATTGTATTACTACTAACTACAAAACTTTTACCTGCAACAGAAATACCATTGGAATAATCTTTTATATTATTTCCAGTAATAGTATAATTAAAATTAAACTCTACCCCGCCTCTTATATAAGATTGAATATTTATTGCATTAAAATTTCCAGGTTCACGGGATTCAAAGGTGTTATTTCGTATAATTACATCATTTGAAGCTACATTTGCGACCCATTTATCAAAATAATTATTTTCTATGATGACGTTACTACTTGTAAATAGTGTTATATCTCCAAATTCATTACCTGTAAGTCTAGAATTCCTAATTATAACATTTTCAATTTTATTAATTTCATTCATTGTACCATCATCATTAATATATCTTAGTGCCTCTAAATCTATTCCATATTTTGGTATTGCTCCAGAGCTACTAAAAGCTGGGTTACCATTTGCATCATAAGCTTGCTCTCCTTGCCCTGTATCAAGTATGTCACAATTATCAATGATAACTCCTAATGCATCAATAATAGCAATTCCATTTCGTCTACTCTCTTTTATTAAGCAGTTTTTTATTAAAACATTTTCACTTGTTCTTGTTCCAGATTTCAAAGATCCATCTGGGTTCCTAATAGTCTCAGCGTGAACCTGTATACCTTCACCAATAGAATTACTGATATTTACATCATCAACAATAGTGTTATGGGAACCTATAACCCAAATAAGGTGCCCATTTCCATGTTCATCTCTATTTGCACCAACAATATCATTTATTGGTGTATAATCATGTTCCCACCGATCTCCAATTAAATTTCCTCCAGAAATAACCGCATTATCTGATACCATTGTGGTTATAAGTGCATATGCGGGGAAATGAGTGGGTTGAACTCTAAGAAATGTATTATTACTCATCTTAAAATGAAAACTTGAAGGTATTCGTATTGATCTTTCAAAACTGTATAGTCTATTAACCTTATTCGCTTCAACATTAAAATAAGCATCAATTTTATCTAATTCAAAAACATTTGCACCAAGGGCATAAACTAATTCAATAGCTTTATTTATGTTTTTTCTATTGTTTAATGAAATTTCTTTGGTGGTTTTGCCTTCTACAATATTCCATTTTTCAGGAATAAAAGTAAAATTTGGGCTTCTTAACATAACATCACCTTCAATCTTAAGAGACATGTTTAATAAGTCACCATCAATAGTACCTCCAGAAAAAACTAATGTTCCATTATTAATTTCTCCGCCTTCAAACTGTATATTTATATTAGCTGGTAACGTTATAGTATTTCCTTCTAAATCTAATACACAATTAATGTTAATTGTAGAATTTTCAACTATAGTAGCTAAAGTAAATTCACATGGTAGTGAGGTGTCTATAGGTACCTCTTCCTTATCTTCATTTTCATCAAGAGGAGTCTCATTAACAGGCGTATTTTCAACAATCTCTTGCTCTAATTCAATAAAAAGTTCTTCTTTATTACATGACTGAAAAAATAGTAGCAAAAAAATTAGAACCATAGCTATGGCTGATCCAGTAGGCGTTTTCATAAGTCTATCAATTTGGGGAGGGAAAATTATTAGGATAAAAATAAATTAAACAAGAATAAAACCGTTAAAAAACATATTTTTTTCGACAAAAAACACTTTTTGAAAGTAAATACGTATCGATAAACTGCATTTAACTATTTTAATTTAAATTCATCAAATATCATGGTTTAACAACATTATTAGTTAATGTAATATTTTCTGAATCTAATATTTGAAAATCAGTATTACTAGCATTTCCTTCAAAAGCAATATTTTTTCCGTTTTTTATATACAATTTGAAATTTGTGTTACTTGTATTAAAATCACAATCTTTAAAAGTTATTTG